>JBIIRP010000073.1:0-7785 GCA_044341475.1 Flavobacteriales bacterium
CGCGCTGCGCTGCGCTGCTCGGGCTCTTTTGCGCCCTTTCTGCTCCGCCCGTGCTGGCGCCCGGCGGATCCGGTAGGGCGCAAAAAAACCGGCCCCTGGGTGGGGCCGGTGGTGTGCGCTTTCTTTCTATCATCGGCGCGGTGCGGAAAAGGAGGGATTCGAACCCCCGGTACCCGTGAGAGTACACCTGATTTCGAGTCAGGCCCATTCGACCACTCTGGCACTTTTCCGGCGCGAATTTACAGGATTTCGGGTCCCGTTCGAACAGATGTGTGCGGCCCTGAGCGCGGTCCGCTGGGTGAACAAGCGAGGAAGGGATGAGTTGAAACCTCCGGGGCCTGGTGTGCGTAGCGGGGGCATGGCATACGCTTGGCACCCTTACGCACGGCCCGAACTCGATGGAGAGGGCTACGTGGTTTCGCAGTTGACGACCGGACTTTTTTACCGGGTGAGCGGCTCCATTGTGGAGTTGCTGAGCCAAATGCCCTTCGACGACTTCGCGCAAGCAGCCTCTGAGTGGCGCCGCCGCAGCGGGGCGACCGAAGCTGACCTCGTGTCGGTCGAGAAGACGTGGAGCCGACTGTGCCACGCCGGTTTGGTCGTGGCATCGCCGGAAGGAGTCGCCCACAGGTCGGCCTTGCCTCCCTTGGTCTTAGGCCGCCGGATTCCCAGCCGGCTCGACCGGTTTGTGGAGATGCAGGACTTCATCGATGCGGACGATGAGGCAGGGCAGAACGCCGCGCACGACGCCTTCGATCCGCACGATCCCTACGGCATCTAAGCCTATCGCAACCAGCCCGTTACGCTGCGCCGTGTGCGCCCGGCCGGCAGCACCTCGTGCTCCAGAACATCGCTGCGGAAAAACACCGTCCGGCCCCATACGGGCGCAACGCGGACCGCTCCTGCGTCGGTGTAGGCAACGAGTTCCCCGCCGTCGCGCTCGGCATCCCAACCGCGGTTCAGGTAGGTGATGAGCGAGATTTTCCGCGCGGAGTCGGTGCGGAACCGGTCAAGGTGCCGGCGGTAGAAAGCCCCTTGCGGGTAGCTCGCGTAGTGGATTTCTTCTGACCTAATTCCCGCAAAACATATGCGATTGATGTGCGCAGAAAGTGCCCGGACAGCGTCGAGGTAAGCGCGTTCCGGGGCGGCTACAGGTTCGTCCTCCCACCACTGGGTGAGGTCCGATCGTACTTCGGCATGCACGGCGCTTCCTGAGCCGGCTCCGATGCCTGCCGGAGCGAGGGCACCGGAGTCCTCCAGATCCGCCAGCCGCTGGGCCAAACCCTCGAGGGTGGCGTCGGGAATCCAGCCGTCTACGACCGCGATATCCTCGGCCAGCATGCGTTCGACCGCGTCTTCAAGCAGCTCCATGCGGCAAAGGTCGGTTTTCCCCCGTGCAGTATGGAAATCTTCACGGGGCGTTCACAGCGGACGCCCGTGCGTGGTGGACCTTCGTGGCAATGGCTCAGCGATTTTCGAAACTCCGGGAAACCGAACTCCGCAGCCGGTTGTTCGAGCACCTCGACGGCCTGGCGCTCTGTGGCGTGCTGCCGCCGGTGGTGGAGCGTGGAGTGCTGGAGGAAGTGCTGGAGGCGGGGGGCGATGTGGACGATTTGGCCGACGGCTACTCCGCAAACCCAGGCTACCTCAACGTGGCGCTGCGCATGTGCGCCAGCCAGGGCCTCCTGCGCGTGAGCCGAGCGGACGACCGGGTGTTTTACCGGGCAAATCCCGAGGGGGCCTGGGAAGCGTGGCTCGGCGTTGTGGAAGCGTATGGAGCGGGTCGTCAGTGGCTGATGCACGCCGAAGGCCTGTGGAACCGGACGACGGAACCGCTGGAAGATGCGGCGCGGGCGGAGTTGGAAGCGGCGCTCGACGCGTGGGCCGCACTGGACCCGGATCACCCGGTGGCTGGCAAGGTGCGTACCCACCTCGAGGGTGCGGTGGCTGCGCCGTGGCTGGTGGCGGTGGGCTTCGCGCACGGCACGGCGCCGGTGCGGGATGCGGCGGCCTGTGGACGGGTTGTGCGCTCGTTTCATCCGACGGTGGAGGATGCATGGCACCGGGTCGCGGTGGCGCTGGGGTGGGAAGCGGGAGGGGAGTTGACGGCGACCGGGGAGTTTTTTGTGGCGCGCGCGGCGGCGTATGGGGTGACGGCCTCGTACATCCGGACGTTAATCTGGTCAGAGGAGCTCGTCTTCGGGGACGGCCACCACCTGTGGCGGGTGGCTCCCGGCGATTCAGAGATCCACGTGGACCGCACCTTGAATGTGTGGGGATCTGGGGGAGCCCACGGTGCGTACTTCCGGTTTCTCGACGAGGTGGTGGAACGCATCTTCAACGCGCCCATCGACGAGCAGCCGGCTGGGATTTGCGACATGGGATGCGGCAACGGGGCGCTTTTGCTGCATTTGGAGCACGTGGTGCGGACCCGAACGGTCCGCGGCCAGGTGCTCGATATCCATCCCCTCAAGCTCGTCGGGGCCGATTTCAACCAAGAAGCCCTCGTGGCGACCGCCGCCCACTTCGCCCAGCTCGGCGTGCGGGGGAATTTCCTGAAGGGCGACATCGGCGATCCCGACAGCCTGGCCGTCGACCTGTGGGAATTGCATGGCCTGCGCCTGAGCGATATGCTGAACGTGCGCTCGTTCCTGGACCACAACCGGATCTTCAACCGACCGGTTTCCGAGCGTCCCCGCCTGCCCATGGGCACCGGTGCATTTGCCTTCCGCGGAGAACGCCTGCTGCTGCGCGATGTGGAGCAAAGTCTGCTCGAGCACTTCCTGAAGTGGGCGCCCTACGTGGCGCAGCACGGCCTGCTGGTCATCGAGTTGCATACCGTCACGCCGACCCAAGCGGCCGAACGGCTCGGCGCCATGCCGGCGACGGCCTACGACGCGACGCACGGCCTGACGGACCAGTACATCGTCGAGATTCCCGTGTTCGACGCGCTCGCAGGCGAAGCCGGACTCGAAATCGTCGAAGTGTCGAGCCGCACCTTCCCGGAACGCCTGCCCGCGACGGTCAGCTTGCGGTACTTCCTCGCCTGAGTTCTACCTTGCCGCATGCGAATTGCGTTGCTTTTGAGTGTGTTGCTGCCGCTGGTGAGCCGCGCGGCGGGTCCGGGTGGGACAGTTGTTGTGCATCCGGCGATGGGGCCCGTCGGGGGGGCGCTGAGGAATGTAACCGTTTGGCTACCTGAAGGGTACGATCCGAAAAGTGGAGAGCGGTACGGCGTGCTCTACCTCCACGACGGCCAAAACGTACTCGACCCCGCCCGCAGCAGCTTCGGCACAGAATGGTCTGCAGATGAGACCGTTGCGCGCCTCATGGCGGCGGATTCGCTTCCGCCCATGCTCGTCGTTGCGGTCGACAATACGGCAGACCGCCGCGCCGAATACGGCCTGGGTCCAGCCGGCGACGCCTACCGCGCGTGGTTTGCTGGTCCGCTCAAGAACTTCATCGATGCAAACTACGCGACGCATGGGGGGCCGCGCACGACGTGGGTGGGGGGCGCGTCGATGGGAGGTTTGGTCAGTTTCCTGCTCGGCTGGCAGTATCCGGAGGTCTACGGCGCGGCCATCTGCATGTCGCCGGCTTTCCGCTACCTCGACTTCGACTATCCCTCCCAGCTCACCGGGCCCGCCCCGAAGTCCACGTTCTTCTGGATCGACAACGGCACCGAGGACCTCGACGCCCAACTGATGCCGGGAGTGGAGGCGATGGCCGCCCGCCTGCCGGAACTCGGATGCGCCGACGGCGATTGCTTCTCGCTGTTCGTCGACCAGGGAGCCCACCACTTCGAAGCGGACTGGGCGCGGCGGCTCCCGTCGGCCCTCCTGCGCAGCCAGCAGTTCAGCGCATCAGGCCGTTTCGGGCAAGGGCACTGCACTCAGTGAGCACGCCCGGCACCTTGCGCTGGTCGATGCGCCGGTGACGCAGGACCTCCTCGGTGATTTCAGAGCACAGGACCGTTCCGCCGGTGATGAGCCGGTCTTTTTCCATGCGGTTCAGGCTGCTCAGGCAGGTGACGGGGTGGAGGTGGTGCCGGTCGACGAGGTCGCGCAGTCCGTGGCCGTCCGGTGAATCCCAATCCATCGCCCGAAGCCCGATGCACGCCGCATACTGCAGGGCTTCCGTACTCAGTCGCGTGTTCGTCACCACCCAGCCCACGAGGCCATCGGGCAGTCCCTGGGCCGTGCGCCGCTCCATGACATCGACCAGGCGCGCCCGGAAGTAGAGTGGCACTTGGATGCTGGATTTTTGGCCTGCGTGGTGGTGGAATTTGCATTCAGCCAGATGGATTTCATTGCCACGCTCTGCCCACACATCGATTTCGTGGGCCACGCAGCGGCCCTCCGCCTGAATCCCCGTCTGCACGTGGTACCCCTCGGCTTGGAAGATGCGCGCCACGAACTTCTCGAACGGGAAGCCCGTCGGGCCCAAATCGAAGAGGGCACGCTTCAGCCGGTACCGCGCTGCCGGCCCCTTCGCCTGGCGCTGGAGCTTGTTAAAGGCTTGTCTGTAAATGGTTTGGGTGCTCATCCCGTCGTGCAGCCCCAGCTCCACTTCCTGCGCCACTGCCTCGGCCTCAGCGGACGTTGCGCCCGCCCGTTCGAGCGACCTCCGCAGCTTCTCCGGGGCATACGGGGCAAAGCTCCCGTCTGCCTTCCGCACATTCACTTCCATTTCAGGTGCTTTACCGAGTTTCCATCCGACTGCAATTCCTTCAGCGACTCGATGCCGATGCGCACGTGGTCGTCCACATACGATGCCGTCACGTGCTTGTCGCTCGCTTCTGTCTTCACTCCGCTGGGGGTCATGGGCTCATCGGTCACGAGAAGCAGCGCCCCGACCGGAATCCGGTTTGCAAACCCGACCGTAAATAGGGTCGCCGTTTCCATGTCGATGGCTTGGGCCCGGGTCATGCGGAGGTATTCGCGGAACTTCTCGTCGTGTTCCCACACCCGCCGGTTCGTGGTGTACACGGATCCGGTGTAGTAGTCGCGGTTGAAGTCACGCACCGTCGACGATACGGCCCGTTGCAGCGCGAAGCTCGGCAGCGCAGGCACTTCCGGCGGGAAGTAGTCGTTCGACGTCCCTTCGCCCCGGATGCCCGCGAGCGGCAGAATGAGGTCGCCGATGGTGTTTTTCTCGCGCAAAGCCCCGCATTTGCCTAAAAACAGCACGGCCTTCGGTGCGATGGCGCTGAGCAAATCCATCACCGTCGCGGCGTTCGCGCTGCCCATCCCGAAGTTGATGATCGTGATGTCCGCGTACGTGGCCGACTGCATCGCCCGGTCTACCCCGCGCACTGGCACCCCGTTCCATGCCGCGAACTTCTCGACGTAATTTGAAAAATTCGTGAGCAAAATGAAGTGGCCAAACTCCTCAAGCGCAAGCCCCGTGTACCGCGGAAGCCAATTCGCAACGATGGACTTTTTGTCGTGCATTCGCCCAAATGTAGGCCATCTCCCGCCTACCTTCGGGGCGTGAAGCGCACCAGAAACCGCCGCAGGCCACTCCTCGCCTTGCTCGCCCTGCTCGCCTTCGCCGCGTGGGGAACTGCCCATGCGCTCCATGCCCTTTCGCACGCCTTCGCCGACACCCACCACGCCGGGTGTTCGCACCACCACCATCACACCGATGAAGGTCAGGCTCCGGAAGATTCTGACACGTCTTGCGCGGTCTGCGACACAGACCTCGGTCCCCTCCACGGCGATTTTCTGCCCGTCTGGATCACGTCGGTAGCGCAAGCCATCGTCCACCCGGGAGCTTCCTTGCCCGCAGCGCCGGGCCTCACTCCGGCAGCCGCCCCGGCCCGCGGCCCTCCCGCCGCTTAACCCGCCGCGCACATTTATCTGACCCTGCGCGTCATCGCAGTGCCGTTCCTCGCGCCGTATGGCGCTCAAGGTGTCTTTGCACTCCCACGCAGCAGCGCCCCCTGCGCCCGCACATCTCCATTTTCATCTTCATCCTCGTCCTCGTCCTCACCCTCGTCCTCGCCCTCAACCTCAACCTCGCCCTCGTCCTCAACCTCGTTCTCGTTCTCCCATGCTCCTCCTCACCCTCCTTCTCTCCGGCCACGTCCTCGACGCATCCACCGGCCGCCCCATCCCGGGCGCTCGGGTGACCGGGCTACCGGAGGTCGTGGTGGTGATGACGGATCTGGAAGGGTACTTTGAGGTCATGGCCGATTCGGTGGTGGTGGAGGCATGGGGCTATGAAACCCGACGTTTGGCAGCAACTGCCGGACACATAGACGTGTGGATGCAACCACTTTCTGTGAATTTGCCCTCGGTGGAAGTGCGAACGCGGGGGCCAGAAGAACGCGCCGGGGCCGCGGTCGGGTCGGGAAAGGCCGAACGGGCAGACGGTGCTGGAGGATGGGACGGGGTGCTGGCATCGATGCCCGGGATGGCAGCTACCGAGTTAGGGGCGGGCTCGTTTTCGCCCAGCATCCGCGGGTTGCAAGGCACCCGAATCGCGGTAGTGGCGGATGGGGTTCCTATGCAGGGAGCGCGGTGGGGAGCGGATCACGGCGTGCTCGCTGATCCGGAACTAGTCGCTGCTACGTCGGTGGTGCGGGGCGGCGGCGCGGTTTGGCTCGGGCCGGAGGCGGTAGGAGGAGCGGTCAGATTCGACGACGGACCGCCCTTGCCCGAGGATGGTATGCAGGGCAGGGCAGGGACGAGTTTCCGCATGGGGGATGGTCGGGCAGCGGGTTGGGGGTCGGCGGCGGTGCGGCGGGGAAGGGTGCAGGTGACTGCGGGGGCGGCCGTGGCCGCGTTCGGCGACCGCAACGTCGAGGCAGACCGGTTCACGTACAACGGGCGCGTGCTGCCTTTGGCCGGCAACCGGCTCGTGAACACCTCCGGCAGGACGGGTGCGGCAAAAGTCGGAGTTGACCTCTGGTCCCAGCACGGAGGCCGGTGGCGCGGCACCCTCGACGTGTTTTCGGTGCAGCAAGGCATTTTTCCGGGCATCATCGGAACGCCGCTGGAATCGGATCTCGAAGGCGATGGCGATCCGCGGGCGACGGAATTGCCGCGGTCGGAGGGCAGCCGCGTGACCATCGGGGCCGAGCGCGACGGGGCGGACGGCAGCCTGTTCCGCCTGTCTGCGGCTGTGTTGCAGCGGAGGGAATGGGCGCCTCCGCATGCCCACGGGTGGGGACCAGAACCGGACACCCCGCTGGCCTTGCACATCGAGGAGCGCACGGCCTTTGCCGAGGTGCGGACCCCCGAGCGGCGGGGCGTGCGGCTCGGGGCGCAGGTCGAGGGCCTGCTCGGGGCCACAGCGGGGTGGGAGTTCCTGCTCGCGGATCACCGCGCGGGCCGGGCGAGTGTGGGGGCGACCTGGGTGTCGGGCGGGTGGTCGGCGGGCGTCCGCGCAGATGCTGTGCACCGGTCAGGCGCGCGCCACGAGGAGCCGCTGTACGGGCCGGAGGGCGAGGTGCTCGGGGTGGACGTGCGGGCGGCGACCTACCGGCGTTGGATGGCGGGCGCCACCGCGTCCCTGCACCGCAGCGGTCCGAACACCCATGCGACGCTCGCGGTGTCGACCAAATTCCCCGACCCCTACCAGCTCGGCGCCGACGGCATCCACCACGGCACCTTCCGCTATGAACGGGGCAACGCTGAACTGCGCCCCGAACACGTCGCCGAACTCCAGCTCGGGTCCGTCGCCCGCTGGGGACGGCTCACCTTCACCGCAGACGCCTTCGCGGCCGTCCACGACCGGTTCATCCACCTCCGGCCCACCGGTGCCTTCGCACCCGTGTCC
>JBIIRP010000074.1:0-7690 GCA_044341475.1 Flavobacteriales bacterium
GAGCGGCTGGAACACAAGGGTCTGGATAAGGGCCGCTGCCCGGTCCGGATCCGTTACCCGCGTTTCGATTTCGCGCCGGAGGTTTGCCCCAAACGGCTCGGTCGAGGGGAAGAAGATGCGCCCGGTCGCACTAGAAATCGTGCCCCCCGTGGTGCCGGCGTTGTCCACATAATCGAACACCCCGTCCTGCTGCGACATGCCGTTGATGTCGAGCCGGTCGAGTCCGAGCAACTGCAGCAGCAGCGTGCCGTCGAGCGGCTCGCGGGGGATGTAGTTCAAATCGATGCCCGTCGCCGGATCGTTGTACCACACATCGAGCCGGAAGTTCTCCGGGCTCAACCCGAACGCCTGCATGGAGTAGACGTTCTTCATCATCGTCCGCCACAGCGGCGCCTGGTCTCCGTTACTCAGATGGACCTGCGTGATGCTCGACTTCAGCATCTTGAGCACAAGGGCGCCCGGTGCCGCGAACCCGTCCTGGGACAACGTACCGACCTTGTACGTTTGGCCGTTCAGCGTGTACTCGTACGACACGGCGAGCACCTCGGCGTTGTTCAACGCCTGCCGCAAGGAGATAAAGCCGAGGCGCGAGTTGAACGAGTACTCGGTGGGCGCGAGTTTGCGCGCGTTGCCGACCCGCTCGTAGTGGATGCCCTGTTCGAGACCGAGGCCCAGCAGGGCGATGGCGCCGTTCGCACCGGTGTACCCCATCACGTCCTCGTTGCCGGTCATGGTGGCAAACAGTTCGTTGTTGAGGTTCGACGGGTTCCGCTGCTCGGTGATGGCCAAATCCGGACCGTCCACCAGCTGACCCACCGGCAGATTCGATGAAATGTAGTCCGGGTGTTCCCCCAGATCCGTGAACCCGATGACGTTCCGGACGTCTTGGGTGTTTGCCTGCATGTTGACGACCCACACCTCGATTCGGGTGATGTTCACCCCCGAGTTCGGCACCGGAAGACTCCGCATCGCGCCGTCGTACAGGTCGTGGAAGTACTGCGACAGGAAGTAGTGCCGGTTCGCTTCGTAGTCGTCCGCCCGGATATCGAACTTTTGGGTCTGAGCACCGCCCTTGACTTCGATCTGCTTCCGCTCGCCTTTCTGCTGCGAGAACACCGTCGTGTTGTAGAGGCGTCCCCACTGGGTTTCCAGCTTGACCCCGAACAAGCTCTGGCTTCCTTGGATGAGAGACCCGGGAAGCGGCATTTGGATATGACCGGCTTCGATGTTCTTCAGGATGTCGTCTTCTTCCCCCTGGAACCCGATGTTCATGCGGTTTTCGAAGTCGAACAGAGCCTCCGTGTTGTACTGCGTCCCGAGTTCGATTTTGTCTCCGATTTTCCCGCCGATGTTCAACTGGATGCGCTGGTCGAAGTTGAAGACCGTAATCCGCCGCTGCCGCTCGGGGATGCGCGGGTTCTCCGTGTTCGACATGTTGAACCCGAAGGTGAGTTCCGCCGAACCTTGTGGCTTGATTTCGATCTCGTTGCTTCCGAAGATGGTCTCGAAGAGCTTGCTGTTGACCGTAAGCTTGGGCGCGAACGCGCGCTCCGCCTCATCTTCCTCCTTTTGCAGCTCCTTCCAGTACTCACTCAGGTTGCCCTGCATGTTGTAGTTCAAGAACTCGTTGAGCTCCAGATACGTAGACGGGCGGAACTCGATGGTGTCGCCGACGGTTTGGCGCAAGATGTACTGGCCTGTGCGCTCGTCGAAGACCACGCGGTAGTTGAAGTTGCTCGGCCAGTCGAGCTCGAAGCCCGGCGGATGTTCGACCGGATTGTACGGGTCTTCTCCGCCGAACGGGAAGGGCAGCACGATGGAGTCGGCTGGGGTCGAGCCTCCGGTCTGCTGCCCGAGCAGCTGCCCGGCCGACAGGCACAGCACCGCGAGCGCCACGGCACCCGCTGCTGTCCCTGGTACCCGGAGGCCCAAACTCCACCGCCACGCCTTCATAACTGCTTCAGAGCCTGTTTGATGAGGGCCTCCACAGGAAGCTCCTCAGGGGATTTGCTTATGATCTGGTCCACGGTCTTTTCGCAACGGATTTTGTCAAATCCGAGCGAAACCAAGGCACCCAACGCTTCATCGCGCACTTTATTGCGCGGACCGGAAAAAAGTCCCGACGGCACATCCACCGCCCCTGCACCGATCTTATCCTGCAGGTCCACCACGATGCGCTGGGCCGTCTTCACTCCGATGCCTTTGACGCCCTTCAGCAGGCCGACATCCCCCGAAGCGATGGCCGCCCGAGCCGCCGACGGGTCGAGCGCGCTGAGCACCATCCGGGCCGTCGACGCCCCCACCCCGCTCACCCCGAGCAGCGCCAGAAACACCTCCCGCTCGTCGGTGCCCGCAAACCCGTACAGCACGTGGGCATCCTCCCGCACCACCAAATGCGTGTAGGCCAGTACCTCCTCCTTCCCACTCCAGTTTCCGTAGGTGAACAAGGAAATCAAGAGCTCGTAGCCCACCCCACCGCACTCGACGACCGCAGCCGTCGGGGCGAGGGAAACGAGCTTGCCGCGGAGGTGGTGGATCATGCGGCGGAATGGGTATGCGCGTCGACCACGGCCAAACGGACCATATCGACGATTTCACGAACGCTCGAGCCCATCTGCAGGATGTGGAACGGCTGCCGCATGCCCAGCAAAACCGGGCCGAGCGCATGGATGCCCGCCATTTCCTGCAGCAGCTTGTAGGCGATGTTGCCTGCGGCCAAACTGGGGAAAATCAACGTGTTCACCTGGCGGTTCATCAGTCCCGAAAACGGAAAGGATTCCGCGAGCAACTCGTGGTTGAGTGCAAAATTCGCCTGGACCTCCCCGTCCACGATGAGGTCCGGATGCCGCTCCCGCAGCAACCGCGCGGCAGCCGCCATCTTTTCTGCGTCTGCCCCTCCGGCCGACCCGAAGTTCGAGTAGCTCAGCAGAGCGATGCGGGGCACGATGCGCAGCTTGCGGACCGCCTCCGCCGTCAGCAAGGTGATGGACACGATTTCCTCGACCGTCGGATTGACGTTGACGGTGGTGTCCGCGAAAAACATGGGACCCCTGCGGGTTTCGAGGATGTACATGCCGGCGACCTTGTCGACGCCGTCGGCCTTGCCGATGACTTGGAGTGCGGGGCGGATCACGTTCGGGTAGGTGCGGGTGAGCCCGGAAATGAGCACGTCCGCGGCGCCCGATTTTACGAGCATCGCCCCGAAGTAGTTGCGCTGCCGCATCATGTATTCGCCCTCCCGCAACGTCATCCCCTTGCGCCGCCGCAGGGCGAACAACACGTCGCCGAACTCCTTCCGGCACTGCGCCTGTTCCTCCGACCGCGGATCGATAACGGTGACGCCGGGCAACTCGAGGCTGTATTCGGCGATGAGGCCCGCGATGCGGTCTTTGTCGCCGAGGAGGATGGGCATGGCAATGCCCTCGTCCAGCGCTTGTTCAGCCGCCTTGAGGACCTTGTAGGTGTCGCCTTCCGCGAACACAACCCGCCGGGGGTGCTTGCGGGCGCGGTCCGCGAGGGTCCGGGAGAAGGAATTGCCCGACCCCAGCCGCTGCCGCAGCTCTTCCCGGTACGCCCCCCAATCCGCGATCGGCTTGCGGGCCACGCCGGACGCCATCGCCGCTTCCGCGACGGCGGGGGAGACGGCCACGATGAGGCGTGGGTCGAGCGGTTTGGGGATGATCATCGTCCTTCCGAAGGTGAACGCGCGGCTGCCGTACGCCTCGGAGACTTCGTCGGGCACGGATTCCTTCGCGAGCCCGGCGATGGCGTGCACCGCCGCGAGCTTCATTTCCTCGTTAATGCAGGTGGCCCGCACGTCGAGGGCGCCGCGGAAGATGTAAGGAAATCCGAGGACGTTGTTGACTTGGTTCGGGTGGTCCGTTCGGCCGGTGGCCATGATGAGGTCTGGCCGCACGGCCACAGCCTCGTCGTACCCGATTTCTGGAGTGGGATTTGCGAGGGCAAACACGATGGGATCGGCAGCCATCGCGGCGACCATGTCCGGCGTCACGAGTCCGCCTTTGCTGAGTCCGAGGAAGATGTCCGCCTCGCGCATCGCAGCGGCGAGGTCTTCGTACTGACGTGGACCGGCATAGCGGGCTTTGCGGTCGTCGAGGTCCGTCCGCCCGGCATGGATGTGGCCTTTGCTGTCGAACATGTCCACCTTGCCAGGGTCCATGCCCAGCGCGACGTAGATGTCGGCACACGAAAGTGCTGCCGCACCGGCACCGCTGACGACCATGCGCACCTCGCCGATCTCCTTGCCGGCGAGCTCGAGGGCGTTCAGCAGCGCTGCAGCCGAGATGATGGCCGTTCCGTGCTGGTCGTCGTGCATGACCGGGATGCGCAGCTCCTCCTTCAGCCGGCGCTCGATCTCGAAGGCCTCCGGGGCTTTGATGTCCTCGAGGTTGATACCACCGAAGGTGGGAGCGATGGCTTTCACGGCCGAAACGAAGCCCTCGACATCTTTTGCGTCGACCTCGATGTCGAACACGTCGATGTCCGCGAACACCTTGAACAACACGCCCTTGCCCTCCATGACCGGTTTACTCGCCTCTGGTCCGATGTCGCCGAGGCCCAGCACAGCTGTGCCGTTTGAAATCACGGCGACGAGGTTGCCCTTTGCCGTGTAGGTGTAGACATCTTCGGGGTTTGCGGCGATGGCCAAACACGGCTCGGCTACCCCCGGACTGTACGCGAGCGAGAGGTCGCGTTGGGTGCCGTATGGCTTCGTGGGGACGACTTCTACCTTCCCCTTCCGGCCCCTGCTGTGGTAGTCCAGGGCCTCCTGCCGGTGCAATCCGCTCGTCGTCGTTTCACTCATGAGCGGGCAAAAGTCGCGAATCGCCGGGTGCCGTCCAAACCGCTGCGGCGAACGCCGCTGGAGTTAAGGCACACGGGCCCATTTGGCCTCCGCGCGCAGCCCGGAGGCTGTCTCAAGCACCACGATGTACACCCCTGGTGCCCAGCGCTCTGCATCCAGGAAGACGCTTCCACTTCCGCCCAGCGCCACCTCGTCCACCACAGCTCCAGTCGCCGCATGCACCCGCAACCGCGCCCGCTCGCCCTCCGGCAACTGCACCTGGGCCGCCACCTGGCCTGCCCACGCCGCCAGCTCCAGCAACGGCGCCTTCGGCTCCTCGATGCCCACCGCACACGATGCCGCATCCACGCAGTACAGCACGGTATGGCATGCCCCGGCCGCGATGTCCCCCACCGGATGGAAGCAGTACTGGAACGCTGTAACGCCGGCGACACCCGCGGGATAGTAGTCGGAGATGAAGGACGTATTCGTTTCGCCCGGCTGCAACGTCACGAGGAAGGCGCCCGACGGATTCGACGCCGCAGTGCCGTAGTTGTAGCACAGGGGACCCCAGCAAAAGCGGTCGTACGCGCCGGGTGCTCCTGCGGTGTAGGGCAGGTTGTACGGTTCGACCGCCTGGAGGATGGACCGGGTCACCATCAGACCCATCGGCGCATCGGTCGCATTCGTCACATCCCAGTGCGCCTGCATCTCTGTATCGTCGGGATTCGACAAGGATCCCGTCACCGCGTCCACCGGGTCGACAAGGGTGGGTTGGGCGGTTGCGGCGGCCGCACAGAAGACGGCGAGGGCACTCAAAAATCCGGCACGGTTCATGCCCGCAAGATACCGAACCCATTCTGGCGTACCTTCCGCGCCGTTTCGAATTTTCGTCATGATGCCTGCATTTCCCTTCCTGCGCGGCGTGCTCGCGGCTGCTTGTATTGCATTAGCGGTTCACGGAACCGCCCAAAAGCTCCCCTCCGTCTCCCTGAAAGACGTCGACGGCAAAGCGGTCGATACCGGCAAACTTGCGGCCCAAGGGCCGGTGTTGGTCGCTTTTTGGGCCACCTGGTGTGGCCCCTGCAAACAGGAGCTCAACGCCTACCACGAACTGTACGAAAAGTGGCAGCGCGAGACCGGCGTCCGCATCGTGGCCGTCAGCATCGACGATGCGCGCTCGATGCGCCGCGTCGCCCCCTACGTGAACAGTGTCATGTGGGACTTCCAGGTGCTGCTCGACCCGAACAAGGACTTCGCGCGCGCCATGCAGGTGAACAACGTACCGCACACCTTCCTGATCGACAAGACCGGGAAAATCGTGTGGCAGCACAACAACTATGCGCCCGGCGACGAGAAAGAAGTCCGCGCGCAGTTGCGCAAGCTGACCGGCAAGTGAGGGGGCATGTGCTGTGGGCTGTGGCCTGCTCCGCCCTCTGCGCGGGCGGCCTGCAGGCCCAAACTGAGGACGGCCCACCGCCCCTGACCATCAGCGGCAACACGCAGCTGCTTTGGCAGTCCTATGCCGAGGACGACCGCATCGGCGCCATCGTCCCGCCGTCGAAAACCGGGCTGAACGCCTTCGGCAACGTCATCGCCACCTCGGGCAACTTCTCGGCAGGCCTGCGTTTCGAATCCTACCTCGGGGCGGTCGTCGGGTTTCCGGGCCGATTCCGCGGCACCGGCATAGGCTACCGCTTTGCGCGCTGGGCGGACCCGGAGCGGGGCGTGGACGTGACGCTCGGGAACTTTTACGAGCAGTTCGGAAGTGGCATCTTGCTGCGCAGCTACGAGGAACGCGCGCTCGGCATCGACAACGCCCTCGACGGCATCCGCCTTATCCTCACGCCCATCCCAGGCGTGCAGGTCAAAGCCCTCACCGGCGTCCAGCGCCTCGATTTCGACAGCCGGCTCATCAACGGCGAGGGCATCGTCCGCGCCGTGGACGGCACAGTGGAACTGAACGCGTTGCGGGAAAGCTGGGACGCGGCCCTGACGCGTGTCACCCTCGGCGGCAGTTTCGTCAGCCGCTTCCAACCGTCTTCGCCGCTCGTGCGCGACACGCTGGTCCTGGCCGTGCCCCAGAACGTCGGCGCTTGGTCCTACCGGCTCGATCTGCAGCGCGGCGGTTGGTCCGGCGGCCTGGAGTACGCCGTGAAGATCAACGACCCGAACGCCGACAACGGCTACATCTACAAACGCGGCGAAGCCCTCCTGGCAAACCTCGGCTACACCCGCCGCGGCCTCGGCATCCTCGTTTCCGCAAAAACGGTGGACAACATGAGCTTCCGCTCCGACCGGGACCTGAAGCTCTTCGACCTGCCCATCAACTACATCCCGGCCATCACGAAACAGCACACCTACAACCTCGCGGCCACCCTTTACCCGTATGCCACGGTGCTCTTCGGTGAATCCAGCGCCAGCGCTGAGGTGTTCTACCAGTTCCCGAAAAACAGCCGAATCGGCGGCCCCTATGGCACGAAAGTGACCCTGAACGTGGCGGCCGCAAACGGGCTGGATACGCTGCAGCTCACGGGCGTGGACGGGGCCGTGTACGGCTACGAGCGCGTCGGGTGGGGCTTCGGGCCGGAGAAGTACGTGCGCGATATCAACGTGCAGCTGGACCGGCGGCTTTCCGAGAAATTGCGGGCGAAGTACACCTACTTCTATTTGGAATTCAACACCCTCGCGACCCCCGTAACCACGTCCTACAAGGGCCTTGTGTACGCCGACATCCACGTCCTTGAAGCCCAGCTCGCCACCCGCGAGGGCCAAACGCTGCGCGCCGAGTTCCAGCAGCTCACCACCGCCCAGGACAAGGGCGACTGGGCCACGGTGCTGGCCGAGTACACCTGGAGTCCCCACTGGTTCATCAGCGTGCTCGAC
>JBIIRP010000075.1:0-7648 GCA_044341475.1 Flavobacteriales bacterium
TTCCCATTCGAGCAGCTCGCCATGGCCTTCGAGAAAGGCGATTTGCGGGCGTTCCTGCCTGCTGGCCCGCCGAAGACCGGTGACCAGCTCGAATTCCACCGTGTTGATGGAGCCCTGGATCATTTCATCGGACGGAGCCGGCATGTCGCTCCGGAAGAACTGCACCGGCACTTCGCGGCCACGGAACGAAATCAGGGCTGCAGGCCAAACCGTGCGAAACGCCTGTGTGCCCGCCTCATCGTAGGCAATCCGGGTAAAGCGCAGGCCTTGCTCGTACAGCCGTTCCTCGTTTTCGCCGATGGTTTTCGGGTCATCTGAGGCGTAGATGTCCACGAATTGGTAGCGGACCCGGCCTCCGCTGACGTCGGCAAACTGCTCGAGTTGCGAGCGGATGGCCTGTTCGAGACGCTTCCATTCCGCAGGGAAGGAGCCGGTCAGGTAGCACGTGACGACGACGTCGTCTGTGAGCTCAGTGAGGTACGTGCGGGTCGCGGGGGTCAACGTGAACCGCTTCTCGGCCGTGAGGTCCAGTCCGCCCGGGATCCACGAAAAGGCCAGGGCGAGCGTGGCGGCGAGCGCGCTGGACAGACCGAAGGAAATCGCATCAGCCCGGCGGTGTCCCCGGGAGCGCTGCAAAGCCCAGCGCGCCCCGAGCAAAGTCAGGGCGATAGCGCACCCGAAGTACGCCACATCGCCCGGCTCGATGAGTCCGCGGCTCATGGACCGGTAGTGCGGTTCCAGCCCGATGGCGCGGAACACCCGGTCGTACTCGCCCCACGTGCCGAAGTCCCCGAGGGCGGTGAAGCCGGTGTACAGGAAGACCGAAATGACGAGGGCGGTCAGGAACGCGACCAGGGGATTCGAGGTCAGGGCCGAGGTCAGAATGCCGATGCCGATGAGGGTGGCGCCGAGCAGGACCAGGCCGAAGTAGCTCCCCCACGTGCCACCGAGGTCGAGGTTCCAGGCCGGCGAGCCCAGGGAACCGATGACGCCGACGTAAGCGAGTGTGGGCAGCAGGGCGACGAGGAGAACGGAAAGGGCGCCGAGGAATTTGGCCACCACAATCGCCCCCTCTCCGAGCGGGCGCGTGAGCAGCAATTCGAGGGTGCCTGTTTTCCGCTCCTCGGCAATGCTGCGCATCGTAATGGCAGGCACCAGGAGCATCAGCACCCACGGGGCCCACACAAACAGGCCTTCGAGCGTCGCGATCCCTCCGTCGAGCACGTTCCATTCACCGGGGAACACCCAGAGAAACAGACCGAGCAGCACGAGAAAAGTTCCGACGGCGACGTAGCCGGTCAGGGCGCTGAAGAAGCTGCGCAGCTCTTTGAGGATCAGGGCCAGCATGTGGAATCGTTCGGGGGGCCAAGATACGCCGCAGCAGCCGCGAAGAACATGCTGTCTGCAGGGAGGCTCCAGGCCTCAGGTGGTGCGGAAAACCCGGGTTTCGTCTTCGACCAAACGTCTCGGAAAAGCGCACTTTGCCGGTAGTTCTCGAGGTCTTCTGCCGAACGCCAAACGCTCAACGTGGTCCTGCCCGCGGTGCCGTCTGCATCTGGCATACAGGCAACTGCCGCACAGCCCGCCGCAGCGGCAATGCGGTCGCTGTAAGCGGTGAAGAGTGCATCAAACTCCGCGACGGCGTCCGGACGGAACTGCATGCGGACGATGCGAAGGATGGGCGAACGCGTATCGCTCATCCCTCGAAATCAACGCGCACTTGTGTCCCGTGACTCAAGCCCAGCAGGGAATCGGCGCCGCCTTTGCCCCCCGGGACGGAGTGGCTGTTGATGGCGATTTCGAGGTAGCCCGCGCGGTTGAACAGCGCAACCCGCTCGCCCGGAGAGACATCCTCGTAGGAGGTGTGGATTTTGCGGATTTCCATCCGCACCATGCGCTGGCGGATGACGAACGGGCGACCTGTGCCCGCACCTTCGAAGTCACGGCGGTGGATGTTCGTGATGCAGTTGCCGTAGCCGTCGATGTGGGCCACGTGGCCGACGAGGGCCCCCGCTTCCCAGGTGGGCCTGCGGGATTCCGCGTGGTAGAGCTCCCCTCCGACCGTCCCGATCCCCGCAGGATGGTCGCCCCGGAGCAGATGAACGGCCACAGGGACGAAGACGTCTAACTCCGGAAAAGCGGGAGACCCGTTCACCGTCAGATCGACCACCGATTCCGGTTCGCCGCATTCCATAAGGCGGAAAAATCCGGTGTCCGTGGCCAGCACCCAGCGCCCGTCGAAGCGGACAGCGCGCAGGGTACGGTCTTTTGCGGCCGCACGCACGCCGCACAGGTGAACGGAACCGACGGGGAAGTGGTGCAGCATTTGGCCCATCAACAACGCCGCTTCCACCACATCAAACCGGCGCACCGCATGGGTCACATCGATGACACGCACCTCCGGTAAAGCGGAATACAATGCTCCATGGAGCAAGGCCGCGTAGGTACTTCCTACACCATAATCTGAAGTCAGGGTCACAAGGGGCACGGCTACAAAGGTGAGAAACCTACTTTTGCTCTCGCATGCATTCCCGCGAGTTTTCAATAGAGGACATCGACCCGCAAGAACTGTACGGGGCGAACGAGGTGAATTGGCGCATCGTGCGTGCCCATTTCCCTGAACTCAGTCTCGTGGCGCGCGGGGACCGCATCGTCGCGAAGGGGAGTCGGGAGGACCTCGGACGCTGGGAAGAGGTGATGCGGATGCTCGTTTGGCACGTGGGCCGCTACCACCGGCTGGCCGAAGACGACGTGCACCGGCTGCTGCGGGCTGAGGAAGCCGATGTGCTGCGGGGGGCGGGCCACGAGGACACCATCGTACACGGCCCCGGCGGCGTGCGCATTGCCGCCCGCACCGCAAACCAGCGCAAACTCGTCGACGCCATCCGCTCACACGACCTCGTCTTCGCACTCGGTCCGGCCGGAACGGGCAAAACGTACGTCGCCATGGCCCTTGCCGTCGCTGCGCTGAAAGACAAGCGGGTAAAGAAAATCGTCCTCACCCGCCCGGCGGTGGAAGCCGGTGAGAACCTGGGCTTCTTACCGGGCGATCTGAAGGAGAAACTCGACCCGTACCTCCAGCCGCTGTACGATGCCCTGGTGGACATGCTGCCGTACGACAAGGTGGCCGATTACATGGAAAAAGGCGTGATTGAAGTTGCTCCGCTGGCCTTCATGCGCGGACGCACCCTCGACAAGGCCTTCGTGATCCTCGACGAAGCCCAAAACACGACCGTGGCCCAGATGCGGATGTTCCTCACGCGCATGGGCCGCGAGGCCAAATTTGTGGTAACAGGAGACATTACCCAGGTCGACCTGCCGCGCAAGCAGGCCTCTGGACTCCGGTACGCGATGCAGCATGTGGCGCAGATTCCGGGCATCGCTGCCGTCGAATTGATGGCCGCAGACGTCATCCGGCACCGGCTCGTGCAGGCGATGATTGCCGCGTTCGAGCAGGCGGATGCCGAGGAAGAAGTCCAGCAGGCTGCGCGCCGGGCTTCCCGTTCCGGTACTCCTCCCCTTTCCTGACCCCCTTCTTCTGACCATGCCCCTTCTCCGCTCCGACTTCCAGCTGCCCGGCCAAACCTCCGCCTACCACGGCAAGGTCCGCGACATGTACAGCCTCGACGACGGCCGCATCGTCGCCGTCGTCAGCGACCGCATCAGCGCGTTCGACGTGGTGTTGCCCCGGGGCATCCCCTTCAAAGGCCAAGTCCTCAACGGCGTGGCCACCCACTTTCTCGAGGCCGTGCGGGACATCGTGCCGGTTTGGCTCGAAGCCGTGCCCCACCCGAACGCCGCGGTGGGCCTCCAGTGCACGCCCGTCCGACTGGAAATGGTCATCCGGGGCTACCTCACCGGCCATGCCTGGCGCACCTATGCCGCCGGAGGCCGCTCGCTCTGCGGAGTGGCATTGCCCGAAGGCCTGCGCGAGCACGACCGCTTCGAAACGCCCATCATCACGCCAGCCACGAAGGCGGAGGCGGGCCACGACGAGGACATCAGCCGGGAAGACATCCTGGCCCGCGGAATCGTCCCGGAAGCGACATACGCGGAACTGGAGCGCATCACCCACGCCCTGTTCGCCCGGGGAACGGCCATGGCCGCAGAACGGGGACTGCTGCTGGTGGACACGAAGTACGAATTCGGGCTCCGGGACGGGGTGATTTACCTCATCGACGAAGTCCACACCCCGGACAGTTCCCGCTACTTCATCGCCGACGGCTATGCCGCTCGCCAAACCGCCGGGCAACCCCAAGAGCAACTCAGCAAGGAGTTTGTGCGCGAGTGGCTCATGGAACGCGGGTTCATGGGGCGTCCGGGCGACGTGATGCCCGAGATGGACGACGCCTTCGTCCACACGGTGAGCTCCCGGTACATCGATCTGTACGAGCGCGTAACAGGCAAATCCTTCGTGGGCGTTCCGGTCGACTCCGATGCGCCCGTGGCGGAGGCCGTTTCGCACTACCTCGCGGCCCACGCCGTCCGCGCAAATGCCTAAAGGAGGCGCTTCCCCAGAAGTGCGGTCGCTCGTCGAAGCGCTCCGAGCGGGTCGCCCGGCTTCCTTCGTCGGAATGCTCGGTATGTGCTCGTGGGAGCGCGCGACCGAGGTGCTGAAGCCCGGCCTGTATGCGGTTGCGGACGAAGGCACCCTGGAGCGGTTGCTGCCCGGCTTGCCCGAGGCGGCCTGGGAACTGATCGAGGTCAGCGATCTCCCGGTGCTTATCGAGGACGAGCTGGGAAGGACGGTGTTTCTTGAGACGCAACCGGAAGCGGCTTTTGCGATCCGAGGAGCCGGGGGAGTGTGCCGTGTGCACAGAACCGGAGGACTTCCCGAACTTCGCGTCCGCTTTGACCGCGCTGGGCGGTTTCGCCTGATTTCGGGATGAATTTCGCCTCCGACCTCCACTCCCCCATCTTCCGCACGGTAGGCGCCATTGCGGATGCCCGAGGCCAGCGCGCCTTTGCCATCGGTGGCTTCACGCGCGACTTGCTGCTCCGACGCTCGTGCAAGGACATCGACATCGTCACGGAAGGCAGCGGCATCGAACTCGCCGAGGCGGCCGCGAAAGAGCTGCGGGCAGGCCGGGTGTCCGTCTTCCGCAACTTCGGCACGGCGATGTTCAAATGGAAGGACTTCGAAGTGGAGTTCGTGGGGGCACGCAAGGAGTCGTACGACCGGGGGAGCCGCAAGCCGGTCGTTGAAAATGGCACCCTCGAGGACGACCAGCGGCGCCGGGACTTCACCGTCAATGCCCTCGCGCTCAGCCTGAACCGAGAAACCTACGGCGACCTGATTGATCCGTTCGGCGGTCTCGCAGACCTGCGGGCCGGGAGGTTGCGCACGCCGCTCGATCCGGACATCACCTACTCGGACGATCCACTGCGGATGATGCGGGCGGTGCGGTTTGCCACCCAACTGGGATTTACCCTGGTGCCGGACAACCTGGCCTCCATCCGCAAGAATGCCGAGCGGCTCGACATTGTTTCCATGGAGCGCGTGAGCGGTGAGCTGCAGAAAATCATGCTGGCCCGGCGCCCGTCCGAAGGGTTTATGCTGCTGCTGAAAACCGACCTTTTGCAGAGGATTCTTCCTGAAGTGGTCGCCCTGAAAGGCGTCGAATGGCGAAACGGCGTCGGTCACAAGGACAACTTTTACCACACGCTCGAGGTGCTCGATCGGGTGGCGGAGACTTCGGACGACGTTTGGCTGCGCTGGGCGGCGTTGCTGCACGACATCGCCAAACCGCCTACAAAACGCTTCGTGCAGGGCATCGGCTGGACATTCCACGGCCACGAAGACCGCGGCGCGCGCATGGTTCCGAAGATCTTCGGGCGGCTCAAGCTCCCGCTCGACGCGAAGATGAAGTACGTGCAGAAGCTCGTAGCGCTTCACCTGCGTCCCATCGCCCTCACGAAGGAGGAAATCTCCGACAGCGCCATCCGCCGGTTGCTCTTCGACGCCGGCGATGAAATCGATGACCTGATGGTGCTGTGCCGCGCGGACATCACCTCGAAGAACGAAGCGAAGGTGAAGCGGTATTTGGCGAATTACGACCAGGTGCTCATCAAGCTCCGGGAAGTCGAGGAAAAGGACCACCTCCGCAACTTCCAGCCGCCGGTCAGCGGCGAGGAAATCATGGAAATCTTCGGGATTCCGCCGAGCCGACCGGTGGGCGAAATCAAAAACGCCATCAAAGACGCCATCCTCGACGGAGTCATCCCGAACGAGCCGGGTCCGGCCATGGAGTTGATGCTCCGGCTCGGCGCGGAACGCGGGTTGCAGCCCGTCAGCCCTTCCAGCCGTCCTTGAGGGTCACGGCCCGGTTGAAGACCGGCGCGTGGGGCCGCGAATGGCGGGAATCCGGCGTGAAGTAGCCGAGGCGGGTGAACTGGAAGCACTGGCCCGGGACCGCCTCTGCGAGGGCCGGTTCGAGCTTGCAGCCCTTCAGCACGGTCAGGCTTTCGGAGTTGAGGAACTCCAGGAAGTCCTTGCCTTCGTGGCCGTCGGGTTCGGGGTCGGCGAACAAGCGATCGTAGAGGCGCACCTCGGCATCGAAGGCATGGGAGGCGCTGACCCAGTGCAGGGTGCCTTTGACTTTCAGGCCGGAGGTGTCGGAACCGCTTTTCGACTCTGGGATGTAGCTGGCGCGGATTGCTGTGACCTGGCCGGCGGCGTCGAGGTCGTAGCCGGTGCAGGTGATGATGTAGGCGGACTTCAGGCGCACCGTCGCACCGGGGGCGAGCCGGAACCACTTTTTGTCGGGTTCGAGCCGGAAGTCGTCCGCTTCGACCCACAGTTCCCGCGAAAAGGGGATGTCCCGGTGGCCTGCAGTCGGGTCTTCGGGGTTAATCTCCGAAGGCAGCCACTCGACCGCGTCGGTGGGGTAGTTTTCGAGGATGAGGCGGACCGGCTGCAGGACGGCCATGGCGCGGGGAGCCGTGCGGTTGAGGTCGTCCCGCAACGCCCATTCGAGGAGGGCTACGTCGATGACATTGTTGCGTTTGGCGACCCCGACGCGGTCAGCGAATTCGCGGATGGCGGCTGGGCTGTAGCCGCGGCGGCGCAGTCCGCTGATGGTCGGCATGCGGGGGTCGTCCCAACCGTCAACCACCCCCTCTTCGACCAGCCGAAGCAACTTGCGCTTCGACATGATGGTGTAGTTCAAGTTCAGCCGCGCAAACTCCGTCTGCTCACTGGGATAGAGCTCCAGCGTCCGGATGAACCAATCGTACAATGGGCGGTGGTTTTCGAATTCTAACGAACACAGCGAGTGGGTAATCCGCTCGAGCGCGTCCGACTGGCCGTGGGCGAAATCGTACATGGGATAGATGCACCATGCGTCGCCTGTCCGGTGGTGGTGGGCGAACTTGATCCGGTAGATGATGGGATCGCGCAAGAGCATGTTGTCGCTGGCCATGTCGATCCGGGCGCGCAGGACCCGGCTGCCTTCCGGAAACTCACCGGCCCGCATCCGCTGGAACAGGTCGCGGTTCTCTTCCGGAGTGCGGCTGCGGAAGGGACTGGGGATGCCGGGGGTGCCGGGACTTCCTTTTTGGGCAGCGATTTCGTCCGCCGTCTGGTCGTCCACGTAGGCGTAGCCGGCGTCGATGAGCTGCAATGCCATGGCATACAGTTGCTCGAAGT
>JBIIRP010000076.1:0-7613 GCA_044341475.1 Flavobacteriales bacterium
GGTTAAATGTCTGTCAAGATACAGACGGTGATGGTGTGTGCGCTGAGGATGAAGTAAGTGGTTGTTTGGATGCTGCAGCTGATAACTTCAACTCGGCTGCTACGGAGAATGACGGCTCGTGTATCTATCCCGGCCCCGCTCAGTGCGGCGGAGCGACCACCGTCACCTTCGACGGCCACACGTACGCCCTCGTCGGCATCGGCACCCAATGCTGGTTTGCTGAAAACCTTCGCTCAGATAACTACCTCAATGGTGACTCCATTCTAGGTGGTATGAGTGATGTGGAATGGGCGTGGACTGACGTGGGAGCCCAGACGCTTTACGGGGAAGGTTCTACTGCAGTTTATGATGGAAACGATGATGAGTTTTCCAATTATGCTGCTTACGGTCGGTTATACAATTGGTATGCTGTGGCAGATGGCAGGGGGTTGTGTCCAGCAGGTTTCCATGTCCCTAGTGATGCAGAATGGAAGACACTTGAATTAGCGATTGGAATGAATTCCGTTCAAGTTGACTCAACGGGTTGGCGAGGTTCTAATCAAGGTGTACAATTGAAAACCGTTGGATGGGGTGGGACAAACTCGTCAGGGTTTGGAGCTTTGCCGGGGGGTATTCGGACTATCGCGAATAATGGCTTTTATCATGGTGAAGGTTACCAAGGCGCGTGGTGGTCAACTTCGCTAAATGGTGGAGCATCGTGGGACCGTCACTTGGCACTGGAGAACAATGGTATTTCGAGGAATGCAACTCTTGGATGTCATCGATGCGGTTTCTCCGTTCGCTGCATTCAGGATTGACAACCACCACCCTCAATCTCCAATCTCGCCCCCGTCCTGCACGGCGCAGCCGTGCCACCCTATACATGGAACTCTCGCAGGCCTTGTTTGAAGCGGCTGTAGCCAAGGAAGTAGACGGAGCGCAGGGAGGAGGAGTTCGTGAAGCCGTCGGCGAGCTTGGCGCTGAAGTTTGAGCGGTAGCCGGAGGGGAGGAGGGTGTCGGAGCCGGAGGCGAAGATCTGTGGAGGAAGAGATTGACGCTCCGCGCGTTGAAGTATTGGCCGCACGACGTGACGCTAGGCGTGGCGGCCACGGCGAGGTCCGGGCGGTCGTCAGCGCAGCCGGCGTTTGGCCCCCAGCAAACTCCAAACTGCCAACTGCCAACTGCCAACTGCCAACTGCAAACTGAAAACTGCAAACTGAAAACTGAAAACTCCCTACCTCCACCTCCCCTCCACGCACTCGGCCACCTTGCTAAAGAGGACGGCAGGGGTGTAGGTGCGCCAGGCCAGGTCGTTGAGCTCGCCGCCGAGGGCGAAGTAGCTGTCCAAATCGATGGCGCTCAGGTCCGCGAGCACGTGCGGCCGGAAGTTGAGCAGCGCGATCCACCCGTCCGCCTCGCTGACCTCCTCGAACCACTCTTCGTAGTAGCTGTCGTCGCTGTGGTGGAAGTTGAGGACGTTTTCGCCGATGAGGATGAAGCGCGAAATGCCTTGGGCCTGCAGGGGGTCGATGACCTCGCGCTTGAGGTGCATGATGTCGTTGTGCAGGCAGTCGTTCCATTCGCCCATCAGCTCGAGGATGGCAAAGCCCTCGTCGTAGTCGGCGAAGAGGATCTTCAGGAAGAGCGTCGGGGAGTCGATGCTATCCCATTGGGGATGAATGAAGTGGTCGTAAATCGCCGTGGAGTATTCGAACTCGCTGTAGACCCGCTCGAAGAAGGGGGAGCGTTCGTCCTCGCTGGCGATGTAGTGGTTGCGCCAGGCATAGTAGGGTTCGAGGGTGTGCATGGGAATCAGGCAGTAGGGGGGAGGGATGCGAGGCGGTCGAGCGCCCCGCGGACGCTGCCCGCCTCGGCCAAACTCCGAACGGCGTCCTCCACCGAGCAGCCACTCAAATCGCACACGGTCCGCACGGCCCGTTCGTGCAACTTCCTGTTGCTCAGGCGCATGTCGACCATGCGGGAGCCGCGGACATGGCCCAGCCGGATGTGGGCCACCGTGGTGATGAGGTTGAGGACGCGCTTCGTGGCGGAACCGGCCTTCAGGCGGGTGCTCCCCGTCACGAACTCCGGGCCGGTAAGGGCTTCGATGGGGTGGTCGACAGCGGCGGCGAGCGCGGTGCCGGGGTTGCAGGTGATGGCCGCCGTCAGCAGGCCGGCCGCACGGGCAGCCCGGACGCCGCCCACCGCGTAGGGCGTCCGGCCCGAGGCCGCGATACCCACCACCGTATCGTCGGGGCCTGGCGCGTACGGGGCCAAGTCCCTCCAGGCCGCATCGGCGTCGTCCTCCGCCCCCTCCACCGCCTCGCGGATGGCGCCATCGCCCCCGGCGATCAGGCCCACCACGCGCCCGGTTGGCACTCCGAAGGTCGGCGGACACTCGCTCGCATCGACAATCCCTAACCGCCCCGACGTCCCGGCCCCGAGGTAGAACAGCCGACCGCCCCGCGCCAGGCGCGGCACCAGCGCCTCCACGAACGCCGTCACGGCGGGCAGCGCCGCCTCCACGGCGGCATCCACCTCGCACTCGACCGCATGCATCGCCGCCACGAGGTCCGCCACGCTGAGCCGCTCGAGCTCGCCCACCGGGCCTTCCTGCTCCGTCGGCGGCACCCCGCCCGCCGTCCCCAACGGGTTGTCGAAATCCTCCCGGTTCATGCCGGGAAGGTACGGCGGCGCCGCACGTACTTAGCGCCCGAAAGACACCCTCCATGCGTTCGATTCTGCTCCCCCTCGCGCTGCTTTGTGCCCTGGCTGCCCCTGCACTCGCTCAAGATGGCCCGGTCAGCCGGACCCTGGCCTCCGCCATCGATGCCTACGACGACGGCAACCTGCGCGGCGCCCTCACCATCTTGCGCGAGGCCCAAAAGTCCGCACCCCAGGACCCGCGCGTCCTGGTCTGGCTGGCGCGGGTGCACGCGGATTTGGGCCGGGACGATTTGGCCATCGACTACCTGACCCAAGCGGCCTCCACGGACCCCGAGGTGTCCCGCCGCGAAGCCCTGCTGTATGGCCGGGTCTTGCAGCGCCTCGGCCGCTACGAGGAAGCCATCCAGGCCTACACGCTCGCCACGTCCGGCCGCCCCACCGAGGACGACGTCGAGGCGATCCGCCGCGGCACCCTCGAAAGCCGTCGCGCGTGGGCGGACGAAGAGCGCAAACTCTCAATCCCGGTCACCCACCTCGGCGCGGAGGTGAATTCGCGGTTTGACGAGGCGGCGCCGATTTGGGCGCCGGACGGCAGTGCGATTGTGTTCACGTCGCGCCGCGACGGCGGCCTGAACGACGCCATCGATGAGGCGGGCGACTTCCGGTTCTTCTCCGACATTTACACCGCAAAGCGCCGCAAAGACGGCACCTGGGAACGGTCTTCGCTGCTGCCCGGCGGCATCAACACCACCGGCCACGACGCCGCCCTCGCGTGGCCCGGCGGCCGCGATTCGCTGCTCGTCTACCTGAACAACGAAGCCCTGGCGGGCGACATCTGCGTGAGCCGCCGCGACGCCGACGGGATGTGGTCCGCCGCCACGCCGCTCCCGCGCCCCATCAACTCGAGCTACTTCGAAGGTTCCGCGACGGTCAGCGGCGACGGCAAGTACCTCTATTTCGTCTCCGAACGCCCCACCGGTATCGGCCGCGGCGACGTGTATGTGAGCGAGCGCACGCGCACGGGTGCGTGGGGCAAGCCCGAGGTCTTAGCGACGACCATCAACACTACCGGCGACGAGAAATTCGTCCAAACCAGCACCGACGGCACTATCCTCTTCATCGCCTCCGACGGCCTGCCCGGCTACGGCAACTACGACCTGTACCGCACGGAGCGCGTCGACGGCCTGTGGTCCGTTCCGCTGAACCTCGGCCTGCCGGTGAACAGCCCCCGCGAGGAATCGACCTTCTCGCTGTCCGCGGACGGCCGCTCGCTGCTGATGGCCTCGGAGCTGCCGACCGGTTTCGGCGACCGCGACCTCTACCTGGCCGACGTCTCTGCCCACCCCCACCTCGGCGCCCGGGCCTTCACTCCCCAGGCCGGCATGCTCACCGTCACGGTGGTCGCGGATGCCAAACCCGCCGCAGGCGCTCTCGTCGAAATCTTCGACGCCTCCGGCCTCGCCGTCCTCGCCTCCGGAACCACGGACGCCACCGGCACCTACCGCATCCCCGTCCACGCCGGCACCGACTTCACCGTCCGCGCCCAACTCCGCAGCCGCAAAGCCACCACCTCCTTCCGCCACGACTTCCCCGCCACGCCTTCGGCCTGGTCGGATGCGGTGCGGTTGGAGATTAAGTGAGCAGTTTGCGCGGCTGCGCCGCGAGTTTACAGTTATCAGTTATCAGTTTGCAGTTTTCAGTTTGCGCGGCTGCGCCGCTAGTTTTCAGTTTGCAGTTTGGAGTGGCGGATGAGGCCGTAGAGCATGCGGCGGATTTCGTCGGCTGAGGCGGCAAGGGTGCGTGCGTCGGAATCGGAGATACAACGCTCTGCGACAAGGAGACGCAGACCGGCAAGGGTCTCAGCGATGGAGGCCCGAGCTATGGTGTAGTGGCGGGCTTGGGATCGGGGATTCGGGTAGCCGGCTCCTTCGGCGATGTTGAGGAGGACGCTGGCGGCCGCGCGTCGGATTTGGTCCTTCAGGGCGAGGTCACAGGGGGCCTGAGACACCGCTTTCCTCACTTCAATGACCCAGGCCATGGCCTTCGTTTCGGTCTTGAATTCGCCGACTGCTGCATGCTTTTCCATGCTTTAAGTTACCGAATTCCAGTGACTTAATCTTGATTTTCGTCGCAGAAATTATCCGCACCGCGCACATCTGAGAAACTGAAAACTGCCAACTGCAAACTGTCAACTGTCAACTGCAAACCACCTCCATCCTTCCTCCGCCTGCGCCCGCAGCATGTCCATGCCGTCGTGGACTTCGGCGCCTCGGGCGGCGGCGCGGGTGAGGAAGGTGGTGGGCGAGGGGGAGTAAATGAGGTCGACGACCAAATGCTCCGGAGTCACGCCCTCGAAGGGGAAAGGGAGGCAGTCGCCGGGGGTGGTGCCGACGGGGGTGCATTGAACGATGAGGGGGAAGTGGCGCAGGGCGTCGGCCGTGAGGTCGGCGAGAGGGAGGACGCCACGGGCGGGGTCGGGGCGGCGGGCGGCCGTGAGGACGCGGACGCCGAGCGACGTGAGGGCGTAGCGGACGGCGGCGGCGGCGCCCCCGTCGCCGAGAATGAGGGCCCGTTCATGGCGGGAGGCGAGGAAGGGGCGGAGGGAGGCGAGGAAGCCGGCGGCGTCGGTGTTTGTGCCTTCCCAGCCGTGCGGGGTGCGCCGAATGGCGTTCACGGCGCCGATGGTCCGGGCGACCGGCGTGAGGTCGTGGAGGTAGGGAAGGAGGGCCTGTTTGAAGGGCACCGTGACGTTGACGCCGGTGACCTCGGGGTGGGCGGCGTCCCAGGCGGGGAAGTCGGCGGCGCTGGAGAGTTCGAAGAGGCGGTAGGTCGACCCGGCAGCGCCGTCGCGGGCGAAGAAACCCGCAAACAGATCAGGAGAGGCGGAATACTGAATGGAACGACCGAGCAGGCCGAGGTGTTTGGGGCTCATTTGGCCTGGGCCGCACGGCGACGTTCGGCCCAGGTGCCCGCCCACTCGATTGCGGCAATCGTCACGGCCCCCGCCAGCGCCAGGGCGAGCGACATCCCGATGCCTTCGGCCCCTTCGAAGCCCGGCGGAATGTCGTTCACGCGGAACCACTCCGGCCGCCCGTCCGAATGCGTGTACAGGATCTCCGCGTTCTTCTTCCACGGCCAAACCGCATTCAGCGACCCCAGCAAAAAGCCGGTCAACACCGCCAGCGTCGGGTCGCGTTTCCGCTCAAGCAGGCGGTGGAGCAGGCGGCTGAACCCGAGGAGGCCCACAGCCACGCCCACGGCGAACACGCTCAGTCGCAGGACGTTGAATTCAGTAATCGACTGAATGACAGGCGCGTACGCACCCAGGATCAGGAGGATGAAGCTGCCCGAGATGCCCGGCAGGATCATCGCGATGATGGCGATGGCTCCGCACAGGGCCAGAAAGAACAGGGAGTCCG
The DNA here is from genome assembly GCA_044341475.1 of Flavobacteriales bacterium. Classification (GTDB taxonomy): domain Bacteria; phylum Bacteroidota; class Bacteroidia; order Flavobacteriales_D; family Sanyastnellaceae; genus CAMCYM01. The sequence continues at coordinate 6,066 of JBIIRP010000076.1, forward strand.
ACTGCATCAGCGGCGGAAGCGAAGTGATCCAGCCCGCAGCGGCGATGCCGATGGCTCCCGCGATGAGTAGGTTCGCGTTCCAACGGGGGATGAACCGCGCTACCAGCACGACCGAGGCCGCGACCAGACCGAAGAAGAACGACCACACCTGGACGGGGTAGTCGGCGAGTAGGTGCTGCAGCAGGTTCGCCAGGGCGAAAATGCTCGTGAGCATGCCCGAGCCGAGGGCCAGGAGGAAGGTCAGGTTCGCCTTGCGCCACGTGGCCACGAGGCCGTCGCGGAAAAGGTCCTGGACCAGCGACCAGCGCAGGCCGGCGATGGTGCCGAGGAGTTCATCGTAGATGCCTGCGACGAAGGCGATGGTCCCGCCGCTGACGCCGGGCACGAGGTCAGCCATGCCCATGGTGAGGCCGCGGGCGTAGATGCCCAGGTAGTCGGTAACCGACCGGTTTTCAGGCGATTTCAATTCGATTGTCGATTTCTGTTGCCCAGGCGGTGATGCCGCCGCGCAGGTTGTACACGTTGTCGAAGCCGCCTTTTTCTATGAGCGCGCTGACGACAGCCGCCGCCCGTCCGCCGGACTTGCAATGCACCACGACCGGAATGTCCCGCGGCAGCTCGTGCTTGCGCGCCAAACACCACGCCATCGGAATGTGGGTCCCGCCGAGATTGCCCGCGGCGACCTCGTGGATTTCGCGCACGTCGATCAGGGCGTGGGGACGGTTTTCGTCGCGCCAGCGCTTGAGCTCCTGCACGGAAATTTCCGGCACTTCTGCCATCGCCGGTTACGGTTCGGTTACCGGGGCCGACTTGCGGCGTGGGGCGGTGGTTGTGACGTCCTCGGCGGCGTGTGCTCCGCGGGTGGACGAGGGTGCTTCGTCGTCGTCCTCGTCGTCGGTGGCGTCGTCGGAGGTTTGGCGCTTGCCGGAGGCCAAGCGCTCAGGCAAATACTCGAAGAAGGTATCCCCGCGCAGGCCCATCCGCAGCGTCTCCAGCGGAATGATGTCCTCCGGGCCGATGTTGCCCAGGTTCACGTTCGCCCCGAACTGCTTGATGAACCACACCTGCTGCGGCTTCTTCGGCGCTTCCCACAGGATGTCTTCGAGCGCGACGTTTGCAAGGATGCGCTTGATGAGCTGTACGTGGGCCGAGCCGTTCGGGCGGTAAATGCCGACCGTTCCGCTTTCGCGCGCTTCAGCGATAACCTTCCAGCTTCCGGCCGCCAGCTCGTTCTGCATCATGCGGATCCACTTGTTCGGGCTGATCAGGATGCCTTCTTCTTTCGATCCCACTTCCGATAGCACCTTGAAATCCTTCGCCAGCGTCGCAATCAGGTTGCACTTTTCATCGTGGGGGATGACCATGGAACCATCGCTGATTTCGATGCATTCGATGCCCAAACTCCGCACATACTTCAGGTACCCCTTCAGATCATTGCGGACATAAAATGCCTCAAACAACGTCCCGCCGCAGTACACCTCCATCCCGGCCTGCTGGTACATTTTGACCTTCTCCGCGACCCGCGGTGTAACCATCGAGGTGCCGAAG
>JBIIRP010000087.1:0-6695 GCA_044341475.1 Flavobacteriales bacterium
CGGGGCGTGGACGAAGGGAATATGGTCAGCGACCTCTGAGGTGGGGCGTGGCAGTGGAACGCGTGCCGATGGATGGGCCGGGCGAGCAACGGTGAAGCGTGCCGGAAAGCACGTCCCGTGGGAAATAGATGCCTACCGCATCGGTTCGGAGTTCGTCAACCCGTATGCAAATTTTGCCAGCCCGGGAATTGCTGCCAATGGCACCGATGCTGCCGCGGTTGCGGGCGGAGGAGCAACGGGGTTCGGAGGTAGTTTGCAAGACGTCGGCCACGCCGCATCGAACCGGTGGGGTCTTCAAGCAAATGCGTGGTTGCGGCCGGCAAAAGCCCTTCGATTCAATGTGGGCTGGAGCTCTTCCCGGGAACTGGAGGTACTGACAAATCGTATTTCCGTCGGCCACAAAATCAGCGGACTTCCACTCAGCCGGTTCGTGGCGTTTTCGCAGTCTGTGGGTCCGTATCGGCGGTGGAACTCTTTTTACCGCGGGGTGTCGGAAGACCTGTTCATCACGGAGGTAGACGACGAAACGGGCTTGCCCCGTAATCCTGCCGGGTTTTCGACGGTTCAGCTGCATGCAACGGCGCGAGCGGCTGAGCGCACTGCGCACCCGGTAGTCCTGAACGGGGTGGCCACGTGGGCCGCTGCCGCGGACCGGCGCATTTGGTTGCCAGGGAGGGGCGGGACGTACTATGCCAGTGCGGCGTATGTTGAGGTGGACGTGTTTGTGCGGTTGACCCGGGCGGTCGATGCCTCTGTGACGTGGGGTCGTGAACAGATCCAGGGAGGTGATGCCACAGCGAATCTCTTGTACCTCAAGCCTTCGGGAGAGACAGCGGGTGTGCGTGTGGCACCGGGTACGACCTTCGACGCCACGGGCCTTGCAGGTACCCCGTTGCCAGGTGCGAGTTGGGCGGGCGGCGCGTTTGCGGCGGACGGTCCGGTGGACCAACGTTCGGCCCACCTGGGCTTCGGACTGGACCTGCGGGTATCGTCGAACTCCGGGCTGTATGTCCGCCACCGGCGCTTCCGCCAAACCGATGCCCACTTCACCGCAGACGATATCCGCGGCACCGAGACCACACTTGAATTCAAATTCTTCTTCTGATGGTGCGACGATCTTCAGGAATTTTCGTCCGATATGCCGCCGTGGGAGCGTCGCTGCTGTGCGGTGCTGCTGCCGGTTTGGCCCAAGGAACGGCACCTCGGATCAGTTTCACCGGTGCCGGCAGATTTCTGCTTCAGCACGATGCCCTCGGGGGCTCGGTGGCCGACGGGGATACCGTGACACCACCCCGGGTCATGGGCGGTGCGGCGGTGTTTGACTTCGGCATCCGCGCCCGGCCTGACGCCGCGACGGAGGTGGTGGCGGTGACGCGGGTGACCAGCCGACTGGACGGATTTTGGGGGGAAGGCGTGGGCTTCGGCGTGCGGGAGTTGTATGCCCGTGGACTGATCCGGGGTGTGGTGCGTTACCGTATCGGAGACGTGGATCTCCGCCTGACCCCGCTGACCCTGTCGAACCGGAATTCGGACCTCGGCGGCGGACATCCCGAAATGCTCAGGGTGTGGTCCGACTGGATCGATTACGACCGCTTCTACCGCGGAGGGATGTGGCGCCAGCAGGGGGTGGATGCGGATGCGGTGCTGGCAGTGAGGCCGTTCGACGAGGTAGCGATTCGGGGGATTTTGGCCAAAAACCGCGGAACCGATTACTTCTTCACGCCCGACCGCTTGCTCGGCGCGTGGGAAGCCGTCGGGACGCGCGACAGCCTGCGCATCGGCTACCGTGGGGTCTCCCTGTTCGATGTGCCCACTACGGCTCAGTTTTCGAAAGCGGCCACGGCCACGACAGTGCATACCCTGAACGGAAGTGGGCCGTTGACTCCGCATGGAAGCTGGGGCGCCGAAGCGGGCCTTTCACACCGGAGCCACGAAGGCTTGCCGGATGCGCCCGAGCCGGCTACGGCAGAAGTCGCCGAGGCCTGGACGCGTTGGACCAGACCGGCCGGTGCCTGGACGTTCATCGTGCGCCACGTGGCTTCAGGATTCCGCAGTCCGGGTGCCCAAAGCCGCCAAGTCGACTTCGGAGCCACCGCCGCTACCTGGCCATTCGTGACGAACCGGGAAGTTGTCCGCTCGCTTACGCCCGCTGACCTTCTCCAAGATGGCGGCGTGTACCGTCCGGCCATCGCCCCCGGCCTTCAGGCCTACTCGCCGATCTACCGGGCCGTCGAGCCCTACGGTCCCGCAACGCCGAACCGGCAGTCGGTAACGGCTGGGTTTGCCGGCAAGTCGGTTGCCGTGGAGGCCATACTCGCGCAGGAAGCGGTGGGGGAAGGCATCGCCGAGCGCCGCCGCATGGCCGCCCTCCAGGCCACCGCCAGCCACACCGAGCTTCTCGCAGGCCGCCCGCTTCGCATCGACGGGCTCCTCCGCACCGAACGGACGGCCCGCCCCGGCCTGGCCGACCTCGGCCCCGGCTTCGATGGCATCGGCGAAGTGGATTGGATGAACGCCCGCGCCGAGCTCGGCGTCCAGTGGGAACCCGAGCCCGACGCCGCCCTCCACGTCGCCGTGCTGGCCGTGACGGCGCGCGGCACCGACTACCTCGCCGTCCGCGACAGCTACGACCGCATCACGGACTACACCGCCTTCGACGCCACGTACACCGCATGGCTCGCGACAGCGGGCGTGATGTACCGCTTCACGCCCTCGTCGCGCCTGAACATCCAGTACCGCACCCAGTGGGTCGACGATGCGGATGCACCGGGCACCTTCGGTTGGAACCAGTGGACCTTCCTGTATACCTTGTATTTCTAAGTCGACACGCCATGAATTCAGTGATTCAGCACGGACGCGGCCTGTGGGCAGTAGCGGCGGTGGGCCTTCTGGTCGGCTGCGCCAAACCCGAAATCGAAGGTCCCGAGCTCCAGGATCTCTTCGGACCGTTCGAGGTGCTCGAAGGACTTTCGGCGGACCGTTCGGAAGTGAATTTCGCTGCCGGCGAGCAGGTCGGTTTTACAGCAAAGCTTTCGATAAGGACGGATTGGAGGCTGGAAATCATAGGTTTAGAGTCAGGGGCTCGGAAGGTCATCGAGGGCCGTGAGCGCGACATCCGGGCGGAGGTGGCGGCGTGGGATGGGACGATCACCTTTGCACCCCTGTTTGCGGAGGAGCCATGTGCCACCCGGTTGACCTTTGTGGAGTTTCCGGACACCCTTTGGGGCGACACGGTGGTGGTGACGGGGTTGCGGACGGCGCCCGAGGTGGCTCTGGTGGTGAGTGATTTCGAGAACCCGGCCCAGCCGGTCGCCTCGTTCACCGAGCCGGTCAGCACGAACCTGCGGGCCACCGGCACGTACTACCAAAACCTCTTCACCTCGCCGCCTTCGTTCGCCACCGTCGAGCCGGCGCAGGGCAGCGGCATGTGGATCATGTCGGCAAACCACGTGCCCGCGAACATCTTCATCTGCGGCGCGGCGGTCGACGCCGCGCAGGCGACGACCAGTTCCGGAAACTACTTCGATTTCGGCACCTTGAACCCGGAGCATGTGTACTTCAATGCCCTCGTTTACGGGTTTGGCGACGGCATCAGCCGGCTGCAAATCGGCCTGAAAGAAGATGACAACCTCGACGGCTCCTACGACCGCTTCACGGAAGGGGCGTACAACGCGGAAGTGGCCGTCGACTGGGTAGGCTGGAAGGTGGTCAGCATCCGGGCGGATGCCTTCCTGCGCAGCACGATCGGGGGGTACGGGAACAACGACGCCACCGGACGCCAGGATCTCGACCGCATCGTGCAGCTGGAGTTCCTGCTGCTCGCCCAAGAGCAGACCACGGGCTTTGTAGGCCACGGCATGGACTTCCTGAACTTCACGGTCTACGAGCCATGGCGTCCGTGAGGCTTGGGGTTTGGGGTTCTTTCGGAGTGCTCGCGGCGGTGTGGGGTGGGTCGGGGTGCGGTGTGGCGCTGAAGCCGCTTGCTCTGGAGGATGCGCGGAAGGCGCACCTTGTGGACACGCGGGAGGTTCCGGTCCGCACGATGGTGGTATACGGCGATGCGACCACGGACGTATGGGGACTGGAAAAGAGCCCGTGCAAGTATCTGCGTGAAGTGCGGGATCCAGTGGCGCAAGGGCAATCCGCGCTGCAGCTCGAATGGGATGCGTCTTCGTGCGCGTGGACGGGGATGGGCATCGGATGGAACGCGTGGTTGCCGAAAGACCTGATGCCCTACATGGGGCGCGGCGAACTGCGGTTTCGTATTCGATCGGTGGAAGGCGAGTCACGGGTGCCGCTGATCATTCTGCTACTGGAGGACTATTCGGGGAAGATGGCCTCGGCGGTTTTCGGGACCCATTGCCTCGAGCGGTATCCGCTGGACAGCGCGTGGCAGGAGGTGTCCATTCCCATCGATGCGTTCGATTTTGCGGGCCAAACCTGCGACGCAACAAACATCAAGCAGCTCGTCCTCGAGCTCCAAGGGTCCGGTGCCGTGCTCATCGACGCCATGGAAATCGGTCCTCTTCGGCAGCGGCCAGAGCCCGACCGCTCGGCCTTCCCCGAGAGCCGCCAGGCCCTGGCCCGCGGCGTCACCGACGTGTGGCTTCCCGGGCACGCTGGCATGTGGGGCCTCGGCACCACCACCTGCCGCTCCTACCTCGCCGGTCCCGATGGGATCGCGATGCAGTGGGACGCCCGATCCGACTGCGGCGACGGCCGCCAGCTGCGCTGCGGCGTCACCTGGTCGGATTGGCGGGCCGTCGACCTCAACGCGGCCCCCAGCGCCACCCTCGAACTCCGGTTCTCCACCTCCTCGGCAACCCTCCCCCCGGGACTTCAGGTCGCCCTCGAAGGCTGGAACGGCGCCCGCGCCGCACGCTCCGTGGCCGACCACGCCCGCCCCGACTCCGGCGCCCCCGGCCACTTCACGGTCGCCCTCACCCCCCGGGACTTCGATTTCGCCGCCGCTGGCGTCGACCCCACGCGCATCCGCGAGCTCACCCTCGAAGCTGTGGCCGGCACGGTCGGCAACGTGACCCTCCAATCCATCCGCTGGATCCATGAAAACTAACCGACTCGCGCACCGAGTGCGCATCCAGGGAAGCATGCTCTTCGGGGCAGTCCTTGCAGTGGTTGTAGCCGGTTGCGGCGCCCCGCGACCGGCGGGGGAGGCCGATGCGCGCGAAGCCTTCGTCGATTCCGTGCTCCAGGGCATGGCGCTCGAAGACAAAGTAGGGGAGATGACCCAGCTGACGTTGGACATGCTGTTGGTCGGGGAGACCTATGCGTCGGTGGAGCCGCACACGCTTGACACGGCGGAGATGCGCCGAATTTTGGTCGATTTGCGGGTCGGGAGTATCCTGAACTGCGGGGGACACGGGGTGGAGGAGGACGTTTGGCGCGGATTCATCCGCGAAATCCAACGCCTCGCGACAGAGGAGAAGCCCACGGGCATTCCGGTCCTCTATGGCATTGATGCTGTGCACGGTGCGACCTACACGACGGATGCGGTGCTGACTCCGCAGCAGCTCGGACTGGCTGCCGCATGGGATACGGCGCTCGTCCGGGAGCTTGCGGGCCACACGGCGCTCGAGGTGCGCGCGTCCGGCATTCCGTGGAACTTTTCGCCGGTGCTCGACCTCGGCCGGGATCCGCGCTGGCCGCGGTTTTGGGAGACCTTCGGGGAGGATCCGCGGGCGGTGGCGGACAACGGCGAGGCCATGGTGCGCGGGTACCAGGAAGGGCCGGTTCCGTTCGCGGCGACCTTGAAGCACTTCTTCGGCTACGGTTCGACGGTGTCGGGCAAAGACCGCACGCCGAGCCTGTTGCCAGAGCGGGTGCTGCTGTCGCATCACCTGCCGCCTTTCGAGCGGGCCATCGCAGCCGGCGCGGCGTCGGTGATGGTGAACAGCGGGGAGCTCAACGGCATTCCCGTGCACAGCGATCCTTGGGTGCTGCAGGACATCCTGCGCGTGCGGTGCGGGTTCGAGGGGGTGGTGGTCACGGATTGGGAGGATGTGAAATACCTCGTGACGCGGCACCGGGTGGCGGCGGATTACAAGGAGGCGATCCGCATGGCGGTGGAGGCGGGCATCGACATGGCCATGGTGCCCACCGATACGGAGTTCCCAGGGCTGCTGCTCGAGCTGGTGCGCGAAGGGCAGATTTCCGAGTCCCGCATCGACGAAAGTGTTCGGAGAATTTTGCGCATGAAGTACGACCTCGGGCTGTTCGAGGATCCGCTGGGCTGGGAAGCTGCTGAAGAACTTCACAATCGGGAGGCGGCGGCTGCGGCGGCCCGGAAAGCGGCGGAAGGTTCGCTGACCTTGTTGAAAAACGGCAAAGACAGCACCGCGACCGTTCTCCCGCTCGCCCCGGGCACCCGGGTGTGGGTCAGCGGTCCCACGGCAGACGGCGTCACGTGGTTGAACGGCGGTTGGACCGGCACGTGGCAGGGAGCGGACACGGCCTACGTCAGCACATCCGCTCGTACGGCTTGGGAGGCCCTGTCCGCCAAATTCCCCGGTGCGGTGCATGCCCCCATCGGTTTCGGTGCCACTGCCGCTGACATCGACGCTGCCGCTGGGGCGTGCCGACGGGCCCGCCCGGATGTGGCCGTGCTCTTCCTCGGTGAACAGACGTACACGGAAAAGCCAGGCGACATCGAAGATCTTTCGCTGGAGCCGGCCCAG
>JBIIRP010000015.1:0-17620 GCA_044341475.1 Flavobacteriales bacterium
ACCTTCGATGCTGTGGAGCCGCTGCTCGATGCAGTCGTGATGGCATACTTGCCCGGGGACGCCGGTGGGGAGGCGATTGCCGGGTTGCTCGCGGGCGAGTTCAATCCGCGCGGCCGGCTTCCGTTCACGTGGCCGCGCCACCCGTCGTCGCATACGCCGTACGACCACAAATACACCGACCGCATCCACACGGATTTCAGCGAAACGGCCCACCGGCCGCAGTACCCGTACGGATTTGGGTTAGGCTACACGGCGACGCGCATTGTCGGTCTGCGGACGGACCGCCCGAGCTATGCGCCGGAGGACACCGTACGGGTCGAAGTCGACCTGGAGGCGCTGGGAGGCGCGGCAGACGAGGTGCTGATGCTGTTCAGTTCGGATTCGGTCGCGTCCATCACCCCGCCGGTGGCGCGGCTTGAGGCGTGGCGCCGCGTCGCGTTGCCCGCGGGAGGACGCGAAATGGTGCGGTTCGATGTGCCGGTGCAGCAGCTCGGATTCGTGGGCCGCGACCTGGCGTGGACGCTTGAACCGGGCCGGGTGGGCCTGCGCTGCGGCAATCAGTCGGTAGCGATAGACATAGAAATGCCATGAAGATGCTGCGTGTGTGGGCCTGCGGAGGGGCCTTGGTTGCCGGGGCGAGTGCCCCGGCCCAAACCCCGTGCGAGGTTCTCGTTTGGGCCGACGAGTTCGACGGCACGGCCCTGAATACGGAACGCTGGGACATCCAAACAGGCACCGGAACGGCCTACGGGCTCACCGCCTGGGGCAACAACGAACTCCAAACCTACACGGCCGACAACCTCGCGGTGGGCGATGGCCTTCTGCGCATTACGGCCCTGGAACAGGCTTCTGGTAACACCGATTACACGAGCGGGCGCATCCGGACCGCCGGTCTGGCAGCCTTCGCGGGCGGCCGCATCGAGGCCAGAATCCGGGTTCCGGCAGGCCAAGGCCTCTGGCCGGCGTTTTGGATGCTGCCGGAGGAGGCCCGCTACGGCGGCTGGGCGGTCAGCGGCGAGCTCGACATCATGGAGGTGCTCGGCCACGATCCAGGCAGGCTCCACTGTACTGTGCACTACGGAGGTCAGTACCCGTGCAATTCGAATACCGGCGAGTCCGTGACCGGCCCCGATTTGAGCGCCGACTTCCACACCTACGGCGTGCAGTGGGGCGATGGCACGATCACGTGGTTGCTCGACGGGGTAGCGGTCCACACGCTGGACGAGTCGGGACTGGGAGGGCGGTTTTGGCCGTTCGACCGGCCGTTTCATCTGCTGCTGAATCTGGCCGTGGGTGGAAACTGGCCGGGCAGCCCGGATGCCTCGACGCCATTCCCGGCGGAACTCGCCGTCGACTGGGTGCGGGTGTGGCAGTCCGCGGAAGGGTCTTGGGTGCGTGGTCGTTCGGCGGTACAAGCAGGGGCACTCGAAGAAACCTATGCCGTCCCGGCCCTTCCCGAGGCGTCGTATGCGTGGACGGTCACGGGAGGAGAACTCATTTCTGGAGACGGAAGCTCGGAGGTTGCGGTGGTTTGGAGCGGAAGCGATGCGGCAGGCGAAGTGCGGTGCACGCTCACGGCGGCGGGCTGCACCGCTGAGCTGTCGCGCGAAATCGCCATTGCTCAGCCGGAAGGCGAGTGTGTCTTCCCGCTTGCAGACTTCGAGAACGACGGCGGGGACCGGGCTGCGTGGTCTTGCGGCTACGGCGCCATCCAGGTACTCCCGAACGGAAATTCCTCGCCGGCAAATCCGTCTGCCCGGTGCCTCCAATTCGTGGGCACCCCGGAAGGCGATGACCGCGTGAGTTTCGTGACGGACGCCGTGTCAGATGTGGGTGCTCTCGTGTCGGGTGATTACGCGGTTGCGGTGGACGTGTTCACAAATGCACCTGCAGGCACCGAGGTGCGGGTTGCGGCCGGAAGACAGGGAATCACCGCCCCGGCATGCACCTTCCGCGCGTACACGGCTGCGGCCTACAGTTGGCACACTGTGTACCTCACGGAGCCGCTCGGCCTGCCGTCGAGTATGGATCCCGGCTCCATCAACGAACTCACGTTGCGCCCAGCACCGGGAAGCCCGTGGACGAGCACATTCTTGCTTGACAACCTCCGACTCGTCGATGCGGCCTGTGTGCCGGTGGGGGTGGCAGAGTCCGCAACCACCGCGGATCTTGCCGTGCGCGTGGTCGGCGAGGGGGTGCTCGAAATCACCGGGGTGACCGGTCGGCTGCGGGTCTACGATGCCCTCGGCCGCATGCTCGCTGAAGCGGTCGGAAGGCCGGATGGCGTCCAGGTGTCCGGGCTCGGCTCGGGTCTGCGCGTCGTCGTGTCGGAAACGGGGGCAACCCGTAGCGTTTGGATGCCATGAGGTGGGTGTGGATGGGTTTGATTTGGGCGGTTTCCGTGGCCTCGGGCCACGGCCAAACCGCACCCGTACGCTGCGTCCAAGACGCTTCCGGCGCCTGGACCCTGCTCCGGGGCGACAAGCCGTACTTCGTCAAGGGCGCGGGAGGACCCGGCTCCATCCGGGCGATTGCAGAGGCCGGTGGCAATTCCGTCCGCACGTGGTCCAGTGATGGCGTCCAGGCGGTCTTGGATTCTGCGGCTGCGTGCGACGTGACGGTCATGCTGGGCCTGTGGATGGGCCACGAACGGCACGGGTTCAACTACCGCGACGCGTGGGCCCGCCGCGACCAACTCGCGCGGTTCACTGAAGTGGTCCGCACCTACAAAGACCATCCGGCGCTGCTGTGCTGGGGGGTCGGCAACGAAGTTGACCTGTTTTACACGGATCTCAATGTGTGGTCGGCTGTGCAAGAAGTTGCGGCCATGATCCACCGGGAAGACCCGCTCCATCCGACGGTCGTGGTGACCGCAGGCATCGATGTGGCGGAAGTCCAGCTCTTGAAGCAGCAGTGTCCCGATGTGGACATCCTCGGGGTCAACACGTACGGAGCCATCGGCACCTTGAAGGAGGACATCGACCTCTTCGGGTGGGACCGGCCCTACCTCGTGACCGAGTGGGGGGCAACCGGCCACTGGGAAGTCCCGAAAACAGACTGGGGCGCGCCCATCGAGGAGTCCAGCACGCTGAAAACCGAGCGGTACCGCGAGCGCTACCGGACAGGCGTCCTGGGCGACCCGGACCAATGCCTCGGGTCGTATGCCTTCTTGTGGGGCCAAAAGCAGGAAACCACTCCCACCTGGTACGGTGTCTACCTCGAAGACGGCCGGGCCCTCGGGCCGGTGGACGCCCTGACGGAGGCCTGGACGGGTTCCCCCGCCGCCCGCCGGGCGCCGGTTTGGCAAACCCTCACCATCAACGGCACCCCGACCGCCACCCCCTTCGAAACGGCCCCTGGTGCCCGCCTGGCCGTCTCCGGCACCTGGCAGGACCCCGACGGCGACCCGTGCACGGTCCGCTGGGAAATCGTGCCGGAATCCACGGACATCAAGGCCGGGGGCGACAAGGAATCCCGGCCCCCGACGTACGCATCGGCAGCCGGTACCGGACCCGACGGCGCCGCCACGGTGCGTGCCCCATTCGCGACCGGCCCGTACCGGCTCTTTGCCTACCTCGACGACGGCACCGGACGCGCGGCGGTGTGGAACGTGCCGTTCCTGGTCCGCTGACCGCTACCTTTGCGCCATGAGCGAACGGAAACGGCTCGCGGAGGCGCGGATGCCGACGGAATGGGGCGAGTTTACCTTGATTGCATTCGGAGAGGAGGGCATGCCTGAGCCGCATGTGGCGCTGATCCGGCCGCAGCAAACGGAGGGCGAACCGGTGCAGGTTCGGATCCACAGCGAGTGCATGACGGGAGACACCTTCGGCTCCACCCGATGCGATTGCGGGGCCCAGCTGCATGCCGCCTTGGAGGCCATCGGACGGGAGGGAGGGGTGCTGGTGTACCTGCGCCAGGAGGGCCGCGGCATCGGTTTGGTCGAAAAGCTCAAAGCGTACGCGCTGCAGGACACAGGGCTTGATACCGTGGAGGCAAATGTGGCGCTGGGCCACGCCATCGACGCGAGATCCTACGCGGATGCCGTCTGGATTCTCGAGGAACTCGGGCTGAAGGAGGTGCGGCTGTGGACGAACAATCCCGAAAAAGTGGCTGCGCTGCAGTGTGCGGGAATCCGGGTGGAGGTGCAGGACATCAGCCTGCCGCCTGGACCCGAAAATGCCCGTTACCTGCAAACGAAACGCGATGTGTTGGGACATTGGTTGAGAAGTTTCCCGATCGCGTGATGGAGTTTCCGGCCTCCTGTGCGAACTTAAGGCCATGCGGACGGTGCGGTTGTTATGTGTTGTGGCCTTAGGAGTGTGCGGGATCGGCTGGGCCGGCGCGGACACAGGGTTCGCACCCTCAAAAGCCGCGTATCCTCCGGGCCTTCAAGTGACCTGCCCGGGCTACGAGCTCTTCCTCGCGTTGTGTAGAAATCCCGAAGTGCGTTGGGCGAATACGCGGGTGCACCACGCGAACATTGAGGGCAGTTTGCCGCTGAATTTCATTCGATCTGAGGGAAAGGAATTTGTCTGGGCGGACGGCGATTTGCGGTGGGTTCTAACCGGTCTGGACGATTCGACGAACCGAGCGACCAGCGAGAACCGGGGATACAACTACGGGGCATTTCCTTTGGTCCACAACGGAGCTTTCCACCTGATCGGGGGCTATGGTTTTTGGCGCAACCACGCGGATTGGATCACCTTCATGCCGGAACTCGGTGAATGGGAGATCAACCGCGTAGGCGGAGGTGCCCCCGACGACCAGTCGGCCCACGCGTGCTGGAGCACGGGAGACACCTTGCATTGGCTGGGACTCGACGCGCTCTCTGCAGGGGAGGAGCGGACGACCCAGTGGCGGGTACTTGACCTGGCTTCCAAACAGTGGTCGGTACGCGGTATGCTCGAGTTGCCCGCGGGTCAGGGGTGGCGCACGGTGTTTAATCTCGAGCACTTTGTCGTTCTGCTCGACGGCTCGAATGGATTTGCACTGGTGCGCAAGTCGGACGGTTGGGTCGCCATCGAGTCGGCGAATCAGTGGGCGGTTGAACTATGGAAAGCCTACCATTCGCCCGGCATGCTGTCGTGCATGGGCAACGTCCTGGTGTGGACTACGCCGGAAGGAGAAGTGTGGAGTTGGAACTTTGAGGAACGCGCAGAGTCAAGCGTCTTTCTGGATTATTTCGTTCCAGGTGCCCCCGTGGATTCGGGCAGTGGACTTCCCGTCTGGCCGGTTTTCCCCCTCGTAGGCGTTGCCGGAGCTGCACTGGGGGTGTGGTGGGCGAGAAGGGCCCGGCCCCGTGTCGCCTCTGTAGAGCCCACGCACGGATCGTCTCCCAGTCCCAGTGCATCCCCCGTTGAACACTGGTCACCGGCGCTTCGTGCGCTGCTGCAACATCCCGAGCGGGAACTCCTGACCTCCGAGCTGGATGACCTCCTCGGCATTGCGGATGTAAGCACGCCAGAGACGTTGCGTGCACGGCGTGCTCGGACCATTCAGGCCGTGAATGCGGAGTTTGAGTTGCTCTTCGGATATACCCTGATCCAGCGCGAACGCGAGCATGCGGACCGGCGCAAGGTGGTGTACCGGCTTGCCGCTCCGCCTTCGATGGTGCGCAAGCTCTTGCGGGATTGGAATGCCAGCGAGATCAGTGGAGTACGACCCGAAGAACGTGCCGGGCAGGGCCGGTGAGCTCGAGGAGGTATACCCCTGCGGCGATCGGGTCCTCAAACCCCACGTGGATCCGTCCTTGGCTGTCTGAAGTGAGCTGTGCGGGTGGAGCGGCAAGTGCTCCGTCAAGGGACCGCAGTCGGATGCTGTAGGTCGAGCGCGTGAGAAGCCCGGACAGGTTCCACACCGGGGACGATGCCGGATTTGGATGGATGTGTAATGTCCGGGGCTGTTCGGGCCGCACTTCCGAAAGGTTGACCAGTGCGTTCCCGGCACAATCGAATCCAGGTTCAGGGAAGGTGCAGGGTACGGAGAGCGTGGCTTCAGCGACGAAATCGCAGGCCGTAGCATCGGTACATCCCGCGACTTCACTGCCATCGCACACCCCGTTTGCATTCGTGTCGGGACAGGGAAATCCGGTGGGCAGGGGCACACAAAAATCGGCCTCCCACACCGCCCCGAAGTTGCCTCCGCCTGATGCCCAGACCGTTCCAGAGGCGGCTTCCAGCGTGAAGGTCCCATCGCCCATGGACATCCCGTCTCCGTAGCTGTCCTCTACAACCAGGGTGTGGCACCCGGCCGGCAGGCATCCGCTCGTCGCCACGGGAGTTGCGGTCGTTCCGTTCGGATACGGCCCGCCGCTCATCCAAACTTCTCCCGAACCGTCGATGATTTCCCACGACGTTTCGTAGCCGAATACGTCAGGAACAACGGTCATCGTTGCATCGGCTCCCGGAACCACTTCCCGCGAAACGAGCACGGCATTGTTCCCAGCATAGGCGTCTTCCTCGGAATGCAAGGTCAGGGCCAGTTGGTTCACCCCGGCCGTCCATGCCATCAGGGGAAGGGGGACTTCCAGAAGCGCATCCGGGGCGAGGGTGTCGCCGAGCTCGATGAACCACGGGGAGCTTCCGTTCACGGCAACCTCAAGTCCGGTGGCCACGAGCGGGGCAGTTCCCATGTTTCGCACGACGGCATGGCCGGGCGCGTCTCCTGAAACACATGTACCCGAGGCAAACACGGCTCCTGTCACGGCGCCGTCGTAGGGGTGCACCGGTTCCGCGCCCAGCGAAACGAGGAGTGCCGGCCGCGCCGCCTCGAGTACCGCCCGCATGCGGGCCTTTTGGCCTTCCGTAAATGCCTCCATGCACGACTCGACAACATAGTCCATGTAGTTGTTTGTCAACGCTTCTGGGCAGGTTACGGCGCCGAAACACGCCGGATTCATGAGGGTGGGCGGGGTATCGCATACCCGGTCGCCGTCCAGCGCACAGTCGGCTTCGACTCCGCAGGCAGCCGTCGCATGGAAGGTGTGGTGCAGTCCGAGGTAGTGACCGAGCTCGTGGGTCAGGGTTCGGTTCAAGACGCTGAACGGCGAGAGATTGCCCACCGTACCGAAGGCGTCGGCGCGCACCACGATGCCGTCGACTTCCGCCGGCGCAGGGGGGAGGTAGGCAAAGCCCAAGGTTCCACCGCCTGCCGCCGTGCCGTTGATTGCATGCACCACCCAAACGTTCAGGTAGTCCGCGGCAGGCCAAACCGACAGCGCCTTCACCGCCCATTCCGATGCTCCCACCGGCCCCGACGCCGCGATGCCCTCCGCGTCAAACCCCGACACGGAGGAAGCATCCACCCGGACCACTCCGTCTGTGGGCTGTCCGTCCGGGGTGCGGCGGGCTAGGACGAGCTCGATTTCCGTGTCGATGCCGCCCGAGAGTCCCCGGAGATCGGCATTCGCAGCGGCGATAGCGCTTTCGATTTGGGCAAGCGGGATGTTCGCTCCGGTTCCTTCCGCCTCTCCGGTGTGCAGCACGTGCACCACGACTGGCAGGCGCAGTACCCCTTCGAGGGCACGCGTTGCACTTCTGCTCAGCCGAAGTGTTGCTTCGAGCCGGGCAAACGAGCGGTCGAAACCGGGCTCTTCTGCCACCCGTGCGGCATGCAAAATGCCGGAACCACAGGGTTCGTGCAGCGAAACGGTTTGGCTGATCGCTGCAAGCGGCAGCGCACAACCGAGCAAAAGGGAGAGGAGGAGCTTCACCTGTGCGCGTACGCACGCCCCTGCCCCAAGGTTACGGGAGGCTGATCAGCTCGACGTCGAAGATGAGCGCTGCGTACGGGGGAATCGGACCGTTCGGGTTCGGGGTCGCGCCGTAGGCGAGGTCTTGGGGGATGTAAAACCGCGTTTTACCGCCCACTTTCATCAGCTGCAGGCCTTCGGTCCAGCCTTTGATAACCTGGTTGAGTCCGAAGGTGATGGTCTCTCCGCGGTCGTAGCTCGAGTCGAATTGGGTGCCGTCGATGAGGGTGCCGCGGTAGTGCACTTCCACCTTCGATGTCGGTCCGGGAGAAGGCCCGGTCCCGACGGTTACATGCTCGTACTGCAGGCCACTCGCCGTGGTGGTGATACCGGGCTTTTTTGCGTTCGCAGCGAGGAAAGCTTCGCTGGCCGCTTTCGCTTTCGCACTTTCTGCTTCCTTTCGGGCGGCCATGACCGTACCGACGAGGGCATTTGCTTGTTCAGCGGTCATCACGGCTGATCCCGCAAACGTTGCGTCGAGCCCCTGCGCGAGGTCAGCTCCGACCACCGCATCAATGCCTTGGGACTGGAGGTTTGTGGCGAAAAGCACGCCGAGAGCGTAGGAGAGAGAATCCATAGAAGTCGAGGATTTGCCGCGTTGAGCGCTGGCGGTCACGGCGAGAAAACAGGCCGCAGCCACGGTGAGAATACGGAGCATTTGCATGGTCAGGAAGGTACGGCGTCTCGGGTAAAGGTCCACTCGAACGCTGTACTGAGTTCCGGGCGGAAGCCATAGCCCATTCCGGTGAAGGCCTGTACGCCTTCCGGGCGGTCGATGCGTTTGCGCACCACGAAGCGGGCCATCTCGCCCCGGGCGTGTTTCGCGTACGTCATGAGGGGCTTGTACCCGTCTTGCACCCGGTCTTTGAAGTGAATGGTGATCACCCGAGCCTGCAGGTGAGGCAGCACGGCGCGGGCATACTCGGTGCTCGCGAGGTTCAGCACCACCCCCTCGGCTTCGGCATCCACGGCTCGGGCCAAACGGTCTCCCCAAAACGCATACAGGTTCGGCGTTTTCTTGTCCGGACCCCACTTTAAGCCCATTTCGAGCCGGTACGGCTGCATGAGGTCGAGTGGGCGCAGGAGACCGTAGAGCCCACTCAGGATGCGTACGTGGCGTTGGGCGAATTCGAGGTCGGGCGTGGTCAGGGTCGCCGCATCAAGTCCCCGGTAGACCTCCCCCTGGAAGCACAGCAGGGCGGGCGAGGCGTTGCCGGGGTGGAAGGGGGTGGAGAAAGCGGCGAAGCGTTCGGCGTTGAGCGCTGCGATGTCGTCGTTCACCTCCATGAGGCGGGCGATTTGGCGCGCGGAAAGCGCGCGAAGGGCCTTCACCAAATGCGCAGCCTCCTCAAGAAAAACGGGCTGGGACGCCGCTTGGACCGCATTGCGCGGCGCGGTTTCGAGGGTCTTCGCGGGGGAGAGGAGGACAAGCATGGCAAAGCGAACGGCCGGCGAATTTAGCGTGATTCCGCATGTGGGCGTACATTTCCGCCATGACCTGTACGAATCTCTTCCGCCTGTGTGCGGCTGTCGGCTGTGTGGCACTCGGCATTTCCGCGGCGTTTGCACAGTGTGCCGACGGGTACACCTCGGCAACCCTTGTCCTCGACACCGACCCTTGGGGGTACGAGAATTACTGGGAAATTGTGCCGTCAGGCTCGGGCTGCGGCGTAGGCACGGTGGCGAGCGGCGGGAATTCCGCAGACGTGGGGTGCACAGGGAGCGGGGGAGAAGCGGGAGGGACAGCGTTGCCGAGCAACAGCATCGTCGAAGCGGGTCCTGTGTGTCTCGTGACAGGCGAGGCGTACGATTTAATCTTCGTCGACAGCTACGGCGATGGCGGGTTGCTGTTCGAACTTTACTTCGACGGCGTGCTCGCCGGGATTTACCCGGGAACAGGCGACGGCAACGTGTGGACCTTCACGGCTGGCGAATCGGGGATGGTGCCGGGCGATTCGCCCTGCGATGCGTTGCCGCTCCAGGCGAATATGCCCGTGACGTTTTCGAATGCGGAGGCGACCGCTCAAATTGGAGAAATCCACCCCGTTGAGGCACCCAACGGCGGCTGCGCGTTGACGGGGTGGTGGTGTGGGTCGGACGGTTCGGTGTCGCGCAGCATGTGGTTCACCTTCTCCCCAGAGGTTTCGGATCCGGTGCGCATCACCACCTGCCTGTCCACCTCGGCCATCGATGCGCAACTCGCGCTCTACCGTGTGGAGACCTGTGGGGATTTCTCGACGTATACCCTTGTCGGCTCAAACGACGACACCCCGGGCGGATGCGGTAGCGGCAACGGCAACGGATACGGCAGTACGATGTACTCGAACTGTCTGGTACCTGGAGCAACGTATTTGGTGCAGGTCGACGGCTGGCAAGACGATGCCGGGGACTGTACTGTCCTACTCGAGCCGGCCGGCACGTCGGAAACGGGGCTCGCGGGAGCCACCTTGCCCGTGCGGTGTCCGCTCGACAAGGGCGTGGAGCCCGATGGCGCCGTGTACCCGACCGTGACGGCAGGTGGTACGGACTTCACCGCCACCTGGACCGGACCGGGGGGCTTCGCCTCAGACGCACCGTTCATCGAGGACCTGGCTGCGGGATCGTATAGCGTAGAGGTGACCACGTCGTGCGGGACGGTGTTCAATGCAACCTACCTGGTGACCGAACCGGCTCCGTGGAACCTCGGCATTGCCGTGCAAGACGCAGCATGTGGCGATGTGGCCACCGGCTCCATCAACCTTACCGTCAGCGGAGCGACGGCCCCCTACACGTATGTCTGGGCGGACGCCGGCGGAATGGAGTGGACGACCCAAGACCTCGAGTACATCGAGCCGGGCATCTACACGGTTACCATCGAAGACGATCGGGGCTGTGTGCGGGAGGCTGCGGCCGTCGTCGAGGCGGGGGCAGGCCTCGACTTGGACCTAGGTCCAGATGTCACGGTGTGTGAGGACGAGACCTTCGTGGTGACGGCACCGGCGGGATACCTGTATGCATGGCAGGACGGTTCGGTGAACCAATTCTTCCTCGTCGAACCCTTTGATTTCGCCCCAGGAACCTATTCCATCATCCTGACCGTGACGGATGACGCGGGGTGTACCTACGTGGATGCGATGATTTTGACCGTTCATGCGTGCACGGGAGTGAACGAATTGAGTGTGGGCAAGGGTCTCGTGGCCGTGCCTAACCCGGCGGAGGGGAGATTCCGGCTCGATGGGCCAGGGCTCCAGGCCGGAATGGGCGTGGAGGTGCTCGATGCTGCCGGGCGGGTTGTGGCCTCAGGCCGGTTGGCGGCCGACCGCTCGGTGGACACGGCGGGCTGGGCGCCCGGGGTGTATGTCGTGCGGACCGCCTCGGGTGCGACGGCGCGGGTGGCGGTGAAGTAGGTCAGTCGGCCAAACGGAATCCGGCAACTGCCTCTGCGGCGCGGTCGATGGCCGCGCGGTCGAGGTCGCCGTGGGTGACGAGCCGCACCCGGTCCGGACCGAAGGAGAAGCACAGCACGTTCCGTTCTGCCAAGGCCGCGACCACCGCGGAGGCTACGGGGCCGCGTGCGCACCGGAAGATGACGATGTTTGTTTCGACCGGGTCGACCTCGGCGACTTCGGGGTTTGCGGCGGCCGCGGCACCGAGGAGGGCGGCGTGGAGGTGGTCGTCGGCCAGGCGCGGACCGTGGTGGTCCAGGGTGTGCAGGCAGGCTGCGGCGAGGCCGCCGATTTGGCGCATGCCGCCTCCCATCACCTTCCGGCAGCGGTGGGCCTCCCGGATGAAATCGCTCGGGCCCACGAGCACCGAGCCCACCGGAGCGCCGAGGCCCTTTGAAAAGCAGACACTTAAGGAATGGAACAGCTGGCCGTACGCGGCATAGTTCGCGTCCGGAGTCAGCGGAAGGCCGCGGGCTACCTGGGCATTCCAGCACCGCGCGCCGTCGTTGTGGAAGCCGATTCCGAGCGCATCGGCGGCCTTGCGGATGGCGGCGAGTTCGGTAACCTCCCACACCGCGCCTCCGCCTTTGTTCACCGTATCCTCGGCGCAGACCAGCGAGGTCCGTGCGTAGTGGCTGTCCGGGGGATTGAGGCCCGCGCGGACGTCGGCGGCTGTGAACCGGCCCCGGAGTTCGGGGGCGCCCACGAGCCGCACGGAAGCCCCGGAGTTCCGCGCGATCCCTCCGCCCTCGTAATGGTAGATGTGGCTGAGGCCACCGCAAATGACCTCGTCGCCGGGCCGGGTATGGACCTGGATGGCGATTTGGTTTGCCTGGGTTCCAGAGGGACAAAAGAGGGCTGCTTCGTGGCCAAACAGCGCGGCCACGCGCTCCTGCAACGCCTGGGCCGTAGGGTCCTCGGCGAACACATCGTCGCCTACGGCTGCCCGGTGCATGGCCTCGCGCATGGCGGGGGTCGGGCGGGTCACGGTATCGGAGCGGAGGTCGATGGGGGTCAGCATGGCCGCGAATCTACCGCTATCTTGCCGCCATGTTGAGGAAGTCGCTGGTTGCGTGGGCCACGTGCGCCGCGCTCGCCGTGTCCACCGGGGTACAGGCAAAGGAAGGCATGTGGATCCCGACTCTGCTCGGGGCCGTGGAGGACGAAATGCGCGCCTACGGCATGCGCATCTCCGCGGAAGACATCTATGCCGTGAACCGCAGCAGCCTGAAGGACGCCATCGTCCACTTCGGCGGCGGGTGCACGGCGGAGTTTGTCAGCGCAGAAGGCCTCATCTTCACGAACCACCACTGCGGTTACGACCAAATCGCCGCCCACAGCACGGTCGAGCACGATTACCTGCGCGATGGATTTTGGGCGATGGACCGCGCCGCGGAGCTGCCGAACCCGGGTCTCACTGCGACGCTGATCGACCGGATCGAAGACGTCACGGCCCGCGTCCTTGCCGTCTCTGCCGCCGAGCGCGATGCGGTGCGCAAGGCCATCGTCGCCGAGGCCACTGCAGGCAACGGCCTGTCGGGCAAGGTGGTGGCGTTCGATTTCGGCAATTCGTACTTCCTGATCACCACGCGGACGTACTCGGACGTGCGGCTTGTGGGTGCGCCGCCTTCGGCCATCGGCAAGTTTGGCGGGGACACGGACAACTGGGTGTGGCCACGGCACACGGGGGATTTCAGCGTTTTCCGCGTCTATGCCGGTGCGGACAACGCCCCCGCAGCCTACAGCACGAACAATGTCCCCTTCCGACCGGCCCACCACCTGCCGGTCAGCTTGAAGGGCGTTCAGGAAGGTGATTTTACCATGGTTTTCGGCTTTCCGGGAACGACGGAGCAGTACCTCACGGCGGCGGCGGTGCAGCACCTGACCGAGCGCTTGAATCCCGCTCGAATCGGCATGCGCGACGCCGGACTCGCGGTGATCAATGCCGCGCGCGCCTCGGATCCGGCCTTGCGCATCGCCTATGCGCCGAAGCAGAGCGATGTGGCGAATGCGTGGAAGAAGTGGATGGGCCAAAACCGCGGCCTGCGCGAACTCGACGCGGTGCGCCGCAAGCAAGAGCTCGAGGCGGAGTTCGCCCGCCGGGCCGCCGCCGCGGGCCGCACGGACCTGCAGCAGCTCGTTCCGGCCATCGACGAAATCAACCGCGAGCTGTTTCCGCTGCTCGAAGCCCGGTCGCTCTACGTGGAGCTGATGTTTTACGGTCCGGACATGCTCTCGGTGGCGGCGGATTTCGCGCCGCTGCTGGCGGGGTGGGAGGGGATGGAGGAGAAGGCCCGCACCGAGGCGCTCACAGAACGGCGGACAGCGGTGGAAGCCTGGATGCGCCAGTCCCGGCCGGACATCGAGCAGGCGCTAATGGCCGCGTTGCTCGACCGCCTGCGCACCGAAGCCGGCGATGCGGCGTGGTTCAGTCCTGTGGATGAGCTCATGGACGGTGCAGCGGCCGAGGCCTATGTGCGTGACGCTTGCGCAAAGAGCATCTTTTCCGATCCTGCCCGGCTGCTCGCCTTGCTGGAGCGTCCGTCCGACAAGGTATGGAAGCGCCTCGCGGCAGATCCGGTCTACCGGTTCGCCACGGCCTTCAAGGATGCCTATGCCACGGCGGTCGCTCCGGCCTACCAGCGGCTCATCAAGGACCGGGACGTGCGGATGGCCGAATACACCGCCGGTTTGCGCACGCTGTTCCCCGAGCGCCAGTTCTTTCCGGATGCAAACAGCACCCTGCGGCTGACCTACGGCAAGGTCGAAGGCTCGGCCCCGCACGACGGGGCGATGTACACCCCGTTCACGACCTCGCGCGGCCTGCTCCAAAAGCACATCCCGGGCGATGCCGACTTCGGCCTGCCTCCGAGGCTCATCGATCTGCTCACAGCCCGCACGTGGGAGGGCTACGCTCCGGCGGGCAGCGACTTGCCCGTTTGCTTCACCGGGTCGAACCACACGACCGGCGGAAATTCCGGTTCGCCCGCGCTGAACGCGGACGGTCACCTCATCGGCATCAACTTCGACCGGTCGTGGGAGAGTACCATGTCCGACGTGCTTTTCGACGGCTCGCGGTGCCGGAACATCATGGTGGACTCCCGCTACGTCCTCTGGGTCATCGACGTATACGGCGGAGCAGGGCACCTCGTCGACGAGATGACCCTGGTGCGGTAAGGCCGGCTCGCAGGGTTAGGCGGCGAGGAAGCCGATGATCGCCACCACCAGCCCGAACAGAATCAACGCGAACACCACCGGTCCGCCGATTTCGTTCTGTTCTGCTTCGTGGTGGTCGTGGGAAGAGTGCGCATCGTGTGCCATGGTGCAAAGGTAGGATGCAACCTGCAGGCGGGCAACGGTGTTCTTGTGGCGTCCACTTGCGTATTTTCGCCTTTCACCTGCCTGAATTCTGACATCATGCGATTGGTTATGTGCTTGTTTGTGTGTTTGGTGGGATTTGGGGCTTCCGCAGAAGCCCAAACCCAATGCGAACCCGGCCTCATGGAAATCGTGGTCTCCATCGTTCCAGACAACTGGCCGAACGAGATTTCGTGGGAACTGCTCATCGACGGTGAGGTCATCGCGGAGGGTGGGGCAGAAGGCAGTGTGGTGTGCATCGAGCCTCCCGCGGCATCGAGCTGCATCCAGTTCGACATGCACGACAGCTACGGCGACGGCATCTATGCTCCGGGCGGATACTGGCTGTACCAGAACGGTGCCCTCATGGCCACTGGAAACAACTACGGCTACGGGGAGACCGTGCTGTTTGACTGCCCTCCAGGCTCGACCTGCAACGACGGGGTGGAACTGACGGCGGCCGACTACGGCACGGTGGCGCAAACGGAGGATTCGTTTTGGTACACCTTCACCCCACCGGCGAACGGCATGTACACCTTCTCTTCCTGCGGCAGTGGCTGCGATTCGCGCCTGTGGATCTACGACTACTGTAACATGAACAACTTCGACAACACGAACGAAGGCAGCATTTACTTCGATGACAACCAGGGCGGTTGCGGCGAGGAAGCGGCCCTGACCGTGTTGCTCGAAGGCGGTGTGACGTACTGGGTGCGGTTTGCAAACCTCGCCGGCACCTGCGGCGGCTTCGACTGGACCTTCGGCTTTGCAGGTCCGCCGACGGGCTGCATGGATGCCACGGCATGCAACTACAGCCCACTTGCGGAGGTAGACAGCGGCAACTGCATCTACCCGGGCGATCCGAACTGCACAGGGCCGGACCTCGTGGTCGTTGAATCCGCCATCGTCAACAGTTTGAGCGTTTCCACACTGAACGTGGGGCCGTCGGATTGCTACATTCAGGAGGGCTGCCTGAACGGCTACGGAACGCGCGAGCTTGTGCGGTTCACCACCCACATCAAGAACATCGGTGACGTCGACTACTACATCGGCCCCACGTCCCAAAACTCCACCACCCAGCAGTTTGAGTGGGGCGATTGCCACAACCACTGGCACTACAAGGGCTATGCAGAATACGTCCTCTTCGACATGGACGGTCAGGCCCTGCCTATCGGCTTCAAGAACGGATTCTGCGTGATGGACCTCGAGTGTTCCGACGGCGGAACAGCCCAGTACGGGTGCTCGAACATGGGCATCAGCGCCCACTGCGGCGACATCTACGGGTCCGGCCTCACCTGCCAGTGGATCGACGTGACTGATGTGCCGGACGGTTCCTACCGCCTCGTGGTTCGGGTAAACTGGGACGAGTCACCGGATGCCCTCGGCCGGTTTGAAAACGACTACGATAACAACTGGGGCGTAGTCTGCATCGCGCTGGACCGCAGTTCGGGCGCTCTGGTGATGGAGATCCTCGAGGACTGTCCCGAGTATGTCGACTGTGCCGGCGAGCCCTATGGTCTCGCCCAAATGGACTGCGCCGGCAACTGCAACGGCACGGCACTCATCGGCGACCTCGATGCGAACGGAGCCCAGCAATACGAGGACGCGGTCGCCTACGTCGAGCACATCCTCGGCGACGACATCACCGCGGCTCCCTGCACCGACATCGACCAGGACGGCGACATCACCGTCACGGACGCGGCCCTCATGTCGCAGTGCCAGTACTGGAACTGGGCCCACACCCATCCTGATAGCTCCGGAATCCACACGAAGTGCGATTTCCCGGTTCCCCCCATCACGAACCCGTTCGATACCGTCCGCTTCACGGTGGGCCAAGTGAATTGGGAACAAGGCTACCTCGACATCCACGTGCTCAACCCCGACAACCGCATCGTGGGCTACCAGTTCACCGTGTCGGGCATGGGCATCGCCTCGGCGTTTTCACTGGCGGATCCGGTGGACTACCCGATCACGCCATCGCACGCTCCGGGTGGGTCGGAGGTCATCGGTCTGTCGTATTCCGGGGAAAGCCTGGTGAAGAACTACGTGTGGGCTCCACTCGTTCGGCTCTACTGGACCACCCGCGAAGACGAGGTGTGCCTCGACGCCATCGTGGATGTGGTGAACGACGACTACCACAACACGCTGACGGAAATCGTTGACGGCTGCGTCACGTCGGTCGGGGTGGCAGATGCAGAAGCCGCGCAAGGCGGCGTGCAGGTGTATCCGAACCCCTTCACGGTCTCTACGGTGCTGCGCTTCCGGAACCCGGCGCGGACCCCGTTGACATTGGAGGTGTTGGATTTGGCCGGGCGCACGGTGCGGACGGAAACGGTTACCGGCACGTCCCACACCTTCGAGCGCCGCGGGCTTGCATCGGGAACCTATGTCTACCGCCTGTTCGGGGATGGCTTCGGCGGAACCACAGGCAGATTCGACGTGCAATGAGCAAACTGAACATGCGGAGTCTTGCGGTGGCAGCCTGGGTGCTGGCTGGATCGCTGGGCGCGGTGCCGGTTGCGGCCCAGGTGGTCATCAACGAATTCTCGGCGGCGAATTACACGCTCGGGTTTGGCGGGGGCAACGAGGACTTTCTCGAACTGTACAATCCGGGGGCCACGGCCGCGAACCTGGCGGGCTACTGGCTGTCTGACAATCCGTTAGACCCGCAGAAGTTCGAGCTTCCGGCGGGCACGACTGTTCCGGCGGGCGGTCGCCTGACGATCATCTGCTCGGGCGATGGCGACGTGCCGGGAAGCCTCATGGCCGGCGGGTTTTTGAACACGAATTTTCGGGTGAACCAAACCGATGGCGAGTCCATCGTCCTGTCGGATCCCGCAGGCAACGTGCTCGAGTCCCACACCTTCGGCAGCGAATGGAGTCCGAACCTCGCGGACCACAGCTGGGCGCGGGTTCCGGACGGTTCTGCCGTTTGGCGCGTGGCCACCAGTCCGACGCCGAATGCCGTGAACGCTGCAGGTTCGACCTTCGAAGGCTACGCCCCGGTGCCGACCTTCAACGTGCCCGCAGGCCACTCGCCCGCTGCCCTTTCCATCGAGCTTTCTGCACCCGCAGGCTATGTCATCCG
>JBIIRP010000013.1:0-19155 GCA_044341475.1 Flavobacteriales bacterium
CGGCCACCGTAGGCGGGAACATCGTCGAAAAAGAATCCAACTCGAACAAGGTTACCGGTGACATGAAGGCGATGCTCGAGCAAGTCCGCAAAGGCAACCTCGTCATGCTTTCCGAAATCCGGGTCTCCATGCCAGACGGCACAGACCGTATCCTGCCCTCGATTACCCTCAAAGTCAACTGACCATGAACACCCGTTTCCTGATTGCAGTTGTCCTGACCGGAGCCTTCGCGGTAGCCGTTCAGGGACAGGTTTCAAACGTCCTCGATGGAGCGTTCGTCAAGGAAACCAACATCACCAAACGCGTAGTGCCGTACCCGCCCTTGCGCGAAGCGGATGTGATGTACACGAAGCGGGTGTGGCGCCAGATGGACTTGAAGGAGAAAATGAACCACCAGTTCTACTATCCCATTCAGCCCATCATGGACCGTAAGAGCCTATTCGACGTCATGCGGACAGCGCTGATTGAAGAGGGAACCTTGGTAGCTTACGGAACAGGGCCGGTCGGGACCGACGACGAATTCAAGTACCCCCTGTCTGCTGCACAGGTCGACTCACTCCTGAACGTAAAAACCGAGAAGCAGGTGGACAGCAACCTCGACGGCGAAATCGGTGACGGAGACGAGTGGGTTACTACCACGAATTCAATCTCCTCCGACCAGATTCTCTACTACCAGATTAAGGAGGACTGGATTTGGGACCGACACCGGAGCGAGCGGTACGTGCGCATCATCGGCATCGCGCCGATGTACGAGCGATCGCTCGGCGACGGGGATGAAGCCCAAAAAGTGGTGCAGCCCTTGTTTTGGCTCTACTACCCAGAGTGCCGGTATGTGTTCGCAAACGCTGAGGCTTTCAATCCGTTCAACGATGCACAGCGGAGAACGTTTGAGGACATCTTCCAGAAGCGCTACTTCGCGAGCTACATCGTAAAGGAATCGAACGTATACGACCGCAAGATTGCAGACTACGCGCGGGGAGTCGATGGACTACTCGAAGCCGAGCGGATTAAAGATGATCTTTTTACACTAGAACACGACCTCTGGCACTACTGAGCTTGAAGGTGGATGCATAGAAAAGGGCGGTCCCGATGGGATCGCCCTTTTTCGTACGCGTCCAGTTGACGACCTTTGCGCCCGCAATGCTCAATCTTTCTGCCCTCGGCGTCCACTTCGGCCCCAGGACCCTGTTCGAGGGGGTCGATTTGTTCATCGGCAAACGGGACCGAATCGGACTTGTGGGGCGCAACGGAGCGGGGAAGTCCACGCTGCTCCGGATTATCGCGGGGGAACAAAAGGCTTCTGAAGGCAGCGTGGCCATGCCGAAAGGATACCGCATCGGCTACCTCCCCCAGGAAATGGAGCACAACGAGGAGGCCACCATTCTCGAAGAGGCGTCAAGTGCATTCGACGAGGCCCAAAACCTGGAGCGGCACGTGGAGGAGCTGACGAGGGAGCTGGGCGAGCGGACGGACTACGAATCGCTGGAGTATGCACGCCTGATCGAGGACCTGACCGATGCGAATGAGCGTTTGGACCTCATCGGAGGGGCGACGCTCGAAGAGCAAGTGCAGCGGATCCTCCAAGGGCTCGGGTTCGGCGTTGCGGATATGGACCGGAAGATGAGGGAGTTCAGCGGCGGCTGGAAAATGCGTGTGGAGCTGGCCAAAATCCTGCTACGCAATCCCGACTTGCTGCTGCTGGACGAGCCCACGAACCATTTGGACATCGAGAGCATCGAATGGCTCGAGGGATTTCTCAAGCAATCGACAGGCTCCATCCTGCTGATTTCGCACGACCGCGCGTTTCTCGACAACCTGACGAACCGGACCATAGAAATCACGCCCGGCAAGCTGTACGACTACAAAGCGCCGTACACGAAGTACCAGGTCTGGCGCGAGGACGAACGGCAGCGGCAGGAACAGGCGTACAAGAACCAGCAGCGGTTTATCGAGGACACCGAGGACCTGATCAACAAGTTCCGCGCGAAAAAGAACAAGGCAGCGTTTGCCCAGTCGCTCATCAAAAAACTCGACAAGCTCGACCGAATCGAGGTAGACGCCTTCAGCCAGGCGGGCATCCGGTTCCGCTTTCCGCCGGCGTCGCGGTCGGGCAAGGTGGTCGTGCGCGCTGAAGGGTTGCGGAAACGTTTCGGGCCGCTGGAGGTGTTCGACGGGCTGGACTTCGTCCTCGCCCGTGGCCAAAAGGTGGCCCTCGTCGGCAAGAACGGCGCCGGCAAAACGACCCTGACCCGGATTTTCCTCGGCGCCGAGACCGTCGAGGGCGATCTCGCGATGGGGCACAACGTCGACATCGGGTATTACGCCCAAAATCAGGCGGATGAGCTCGATGGCAACCTCACCGTGCTCGAAACCCTCGATGAGGTAGCGGTGGGCGATGTGCGCAAGCAGTTGCGGGCCCTGCTCGGAGCCTTCCTCTTCAGCGGGGAAGATGTCGACAAGAAGGTCAAGGTGCTTTCCGGGGGAGAAAAAGCCCGCCTTGCGCTCTGCAAGCTGCTGCTGCATCCCTACAACCTCCTCATCCTCGACGAGCCGACGAACCACCTCGACATCGCCTCGAAGGAAGTACTGAAGGAGGCGCTCCTCGCCTACGACGGCACCCTCATCGTCGTCTCCCACGACCGGGACTTCCTCGCCTCGATGACCGAACTGGTCTACGAAGTGACCCCGTCCGGCCTGAAAGAGTACATCGGGGACATCCGCCAGTTCCTGCACGAAAAACACGCCACCAGCATCCGGGCATACGAAGCCGGGCGCAGCAAAGGCAAAGCCCCATCCACTGCAGCCGTTGCGGCCCGGCCTGCTCCCGTGGCTCCGAAGAAACCCGCCGCCGACCCGAAGGAGGAACGCCGGCTGAAAAACGCCGTCTCGAAGCTCGAAACGACCATCGCCGCGAAGGAGGCCGAGCTGAAGCGCATCCATGATGAACTCGCGGGGCACGATGGGTCGGACCGGGCGCGGATGACCGAGCTTGCCTATGCGCACGAGCGGACCGAGGGCGAACTTGCCCAGGCGATGAGTGATTGGGAGGCAGCAGTTTCCGCCCTTGAGGCCTGGGGAAAGAACGCGTAAAGGCTCGTCAGCGGCATTGTGCGTAGCTTGCAGGCCATGGCGCGCGCCCCCTTTTTGAAGGAGTTTTTCCTGTCAGACCGGCCGGTGGGCGCTGTGGCTCCGGCCAGTTCGGGCCTAAGGAAGTGCGTAGTGGAAGCGGCCGGGGTGGGTGCGGCCCGGTCCATCGTCGAGCTCGGTCCGGGCTCGGGAACCTTTACCCAAGACATCCTGCGAAGCCGCGCGTCCGGTGCCGCTTATCTCGGCGTGGAAGTGAACGGAACGCTCGTCCAAACCCTGCAGCACCGCTTCCCCGAACTCCACTTCGCTCATTCTGGAGCGGAGGCCTTTGATTTCGCGGCTTACTGCGCTAAACACGGGCCCATCGATGCGGTCATCAGCGGCCTGCCGTGGACCTCCTTCGGCGAAGAACTCCAGTGCCGCATTCTGGACAACATCCTACCGCACCTCGCCGCGGGAGGCCACTTTGTCACCTACTCCTACTACGGATTCCACCTTCTCGCGAACGGCCGCCGGTTTCGGAAAGCACTGAGCGAACGCATGCGGTTCGTGGCGACCAGCCCGGTGGTTTGGGCGAACCTGCCGCCGGCATTCGTGTATGTCGCTACCCGCTGATGCCCGGCCCGTGGGCATCTCCCCCGAGGTAGGTGCGCCAGTGGGCGAGCACGTCGATGAGGTCGGCCGGAAGCTCAGAATCGAAGTGCATCCACGCCCCGGTGGTGGGGTGGCGGAAGCCGAGCGACTTCGCGTGGAGGGCTTGGCGCGGGAGCCGGGCGAACTGGTGATCGAGGAAGCGGTGGTAGGCGGCTCCGGGCCGGCCTTTCACGGGGACTGCGCCGCCGTAGGCCACGTCGCCGAAGAGGGGATGCCCGATGGACTGCATGTGGACCCGGATTTGGTGCGTGCGACCGGTCTCGAGCTTGCACTCGACTAACGTGACTGGACCGAGGCGTTCGAGGACCCGGTAGTGGGTCACCGCGTGCTTGCCTTCGTCGCCGTCCGGAAAGACGGACTGGAGCTTGCGGTCGCGGCGGCTCCTGCCGATGTTCGCCGTGACCGTACCGTCCCGCTCGAGGTCGCCCCACACCAGCGCCCAGTAGCGGCGCTCGACCGTCCGATCAAAGAACTGCAAGCTCAAATCGGTCATCGCGGGCTCCGTCTTGCCGAGCACCATCAGCCCCGTCGTGTCCTTGTCTAAGCGGTGGACGAGTCCGGGCCGCGGTACATCGCCCGTCCGAGCAACGAGCGGATCAAGCATCAGGTGGTGGGCGATGCCGTGCACGAGGGTCCCCGTGAAATTCCCGTTGCCGGGATGCACCACCAGGCCAGCCGGTTTCATGAGGACGAGCACCTCGGCATCTTCGTGGACGATGTCGAGGTCCATGGGCTCCGGCACCAGCACGTATTCGACGACCGGCCGCGGCAACTCGATCGTGACCACATCGCCGCCGCGGACCTTGTGGTTCGGCTTCACGGGCACCCCGTTCACCCGCACGTAGCCGGCGTGGGCGGAGACCTGCAGCTTCGTCCGCGACAGGTTCGCTACGAGGTTCGTTACAAACCGGTCGACCCGGAGTGGACTTTGGCCCGCATCCGCAACGAGCCGGTGGTGCTCGTACAGCTCCTCTTCTTCGCCGGACTCCAGCTGATCGTCCATCACTGCCCCACCACGATGCGCACGCCCCGTCCGGCCGCATCCCGGAACGAATACACGCCCGGCGCCAAACCGCCGCCGACCTCAACCCGTCCACCTCCATTCACCGTTCCCGTGCGCACTTGCCGCCCCATCCCGTCCACGAGCACCCAGGCTCCTGGCGCCACCCCGTCGACCGTGCACCCGCCCCCGGCCGTCGGATTCGGGAACGCCCGCAGTCCCTGGTCTTCCCCAGGGAGCTGGTCCACAGCCGTCCACGTGTCCTGTTTGCCCGCGCGCAGCACGGGCCGCACCATGAGCGAGCCCTCGATCGTGGAAGGCAACCACGCGCCGCCCAGCCCGAGGGAATAATGCAGCCGGCCCAAATTCGCATTCGTGTTCTTGTCGAGGCCCACGTTCAGCATGGTGGCCGACTCCTGCACCCAGCCGACGTGGATCGTGCCTTCCACCGGGATGGGATCGTCGTAGGTGTAGAATTGGAACAGGTCGTAGCCGTCCGTGAAGTACTGCGGCGTGTGGAAGAGGTAGTTCTCACCGAGCTCTTCGCCAGGCAGGCCGCCCGCGTCGGACCAGGCCCGCAGCAGGAAGTTTGCCGCGTCCGCGTTCGTGTAGTACGGCGTGAAGTGAATGGCCAGTCCGAGCAGCGTGTCCGGCGTGGCCAAAGCAAACCGGTACGCGGCCCGCCCACCCACCGCCGTGAGCGACCACGCCTTCTCCGCCGAACCATCGTCATAGGCGTAATCGTTCAGGAATTCCTGGGTGAAGACGATGGAATCGTTGTCCGGCACCCCCACCTTTTCCGTGTGCAGCAAGCCGATCGAACTGGCGTAAAAGCCCACGTCAAAGCGCGCGCAGGTGTCGTTGACGGCCGGGTCGAACGTGAAAACAGGGCCCGCCGGGCCGTCGCCCACGAAGTATCCCGTGGTGAA
This sequence comes from Flavobacteriales bacterium, assembly GCA_044341475.1. Taxonomy (GTDB): domain Bacteria; phylum Bacteroidota; class Bacteroidia; order Flavobacteriales_D; family Sanyastnellaceae; genus CAMCYM01. The sequence continues at coordinate 5,671 of JBIIRP010000013.1, forward strand.
GGTGGTGGCGGGGGGAATGTTCGTTTGGGAGAAGCCGTTCGGGTAGGTGGTGCCGTCGGCGTCTGCGTCGTAGCGGACGGTGAATCCGCCGGTGACGTTGTCGGTTTGGGTGGCAGAGAAGTTGCGGTGGTAGGTGGTCACGCTGTCCCGCATGAAGAGCTCGGGAGAGGTGAGGTAGTGGGTCCACGGCATCCGCGTAAACTCACGGAGCAGCGTGTTCACCGGCTCGGTGAAGGCGATTTCACTGAAGACAGAAAACGTCTCCGGATCGATGGCATCGTCGAGCAGGACATAGTCGAGGTGCCACAGGTCCGCATTGCCGCCGAGTGCGCCGTCGTTGCGGAACCGGAACTGGAACCCACCGAAGAGGTGGATCTGCTGGTCCACTGGCACGAAATGCCGCTCGAAGCTGATGGTGGGCGCAGTATCGGTGGCCCACACTTCCGTCCAAAACTCCTCTCCCGTCACCCCGTCCACCCCCCGAAACTCCAGCACGATCCGGTCCTCGCCCGGTTCCGGGGCGTTTCCGCGTCCCCCGGCCTGCAGGTGGAAGACAAGGTGGATGTTCGATTCCGCGGTATAGCCGTTGAGGTTGATGGTCCGCGAGGTCAGGGTATCCGCCCAGCCGGTGGAGGCATCGAAGCTGTAGGGGTAGCCGTCTGACCGCAGGCCGTCGAGCGTGGCCACTCCGATGGTAGGAGCGTCCAAAGAAAACGTGGTCGTGATTCGAGCCGTCGCATCGTCCCAGCGGCGGAAAGGCTCGAACTCGACCCCTGCCCCCAGGAGCGAAGGGGTTGAGAAGTCGTCGAAGAAGGGAAGCGACAGGGCTCCGCCGCGGTCGATGTCAGACGGCAGCCGCTCTGGAGCGCTCACCGGGACGGCCCACAGGTCGTGCTCGATTTCTCCTGGTTGGGCGAGCACCGCGCAGGGCGCGCAGGCGAGCATCCCCCCTACCACCCATCCCTGCACCGCGGCAAGTCGGCTGTTCATTCCTGTCCTGTTCCGTTCCACTCCTCCGGGAGTCCGAGTTCCACATCCACCTCTGTCCCGGCAGGCACTTCGCTGCCGCCGCCAGAAGCCACGTCAAAACGCACAACGCGCAGATTTGTTGTGTCGCCTCCAGCTGCACTTGCGCGGGCAGTGAGTGAGACGAGTCCGATAGCCAGCCGGCCCTGGAGCAGGGAATCGCGTGCGGCGGACCAGGAGAGCCCGAGCACGGACGGGACGGTGACGCGTCCGCCGTCGGCTGATCCGTACACAATGGTCAGCGAAGCGCCGCGCGGGTAACGCGAGCCCGACGATACCGTCCGTCCGCGGGAGTCCGTGATGCGGATGACCTTGTTCGTTAGGGTGGTATGGGACTCGGGGACTTCCGTGAGACGGAAGCCCTTGTTTTGCAGGATGATGCGGGCGACAGCGAGGTCTTGGCCTTCTTTGACGCCGATGGACTCGCTGGGCGGCTGCGAGCGGTAGGTGGTGAGGTAGACGAGGCGGCCGCCCTTGATTTGGCTGCCTGGAGGCGGGACCTGGTCGGCGACGTGGTGGGGGTCTGCGCCATCCTTGTAGACGCTATCCAAATGCATGGGCTCTAAACCGGCGTCTTCCAACGCCTCCATGGCAGCTTCCTGCTCCATTCCACGCACATCAGGCACGGAAATCACATCCCCTCTGCGGCTGTACGACTGGAGCAAAAACCAGGACACAGCAAGCACCACAACCCACACGCCCACCAGTTTCATCAGCCAACGCAGCAGCGTCGGGCGGTCGGGGGGCTCAAGACCGAAGCGGTCCAGCAAGGCGTTCAACATGCGGCACGCAAGGTAGGTCAGGCCTCCAATTCCTCCGCGAGGGCGTTATCGTACGTATTCCGCCATTCGTCGCACATGCCGAAGGGGTGTCCGTCGATTTGGAGCTTGCCCTTCGTGACGTGGCCGAGCAGAACGGACGGAACGCCGTGGCGCTCCAGCAAGTCCAGCAGTTCGTCCTGCTGTTCTTCCGTGCAACTGACCACCGCGCGGCCCTGGCCCTCCCCGAAAAGGAAGGCGTCGAGCCGGATGTCGTCGTCCGTGACGATGTCGAACCCGAGTCCCCCGGGCATCGCCATCTCCAGTAGGGTCACAAACAAGCCGCCGTCGGCGACGTCGTGGGCGGCGCGCACCACCCGGTGGGCGGCGGCGTCCCGCAGCAGGGCGTGGAGGCGGCCTTCCGATGCGAAGTCAAACCGCGGCACCGGCGACCGGCGCACGCCGACAATCTGCGACAGGTACTCGCTCGAACCGAGGTCTTCCGTGACCCCGCCGAGCAGGAAGATGAGCTCCCCCTTTTCCTTGAAGTCCAGCGACACGTGCAGGTCGCGGTGGTCCAGCACCCCCACCATCCCGATGGTAGGCGTAGGGAAGACAGCGGTGGCAGTGCCGTCCGGGTGAGCAGTTTGGTTGTAAAAGCTGACGTTTCCGCCGGTGACCGGGGTGCCGAAGTGGCGGCAGGCCGCTCCCATGCCACGGATCGCACCCACGAACTGCCAGTACACCTCGGGGTTGTAGGGGTTGCCGAAGTTGAGGCAGTTCGTGACGCCGGCGGGCACCGCGCCCGTGCAGCTGATGTTGCGGGCCGCTTCTGCGACGGCGATGGCGGCGCCCACTTCCGGGTCCGCCTCGACGTACCGGGCGTTGCAATCGACGGTCAGCGCAAGGGCTTTGTCCGTGCCGCGGACGGTGACGATGGCCGCGTCGGACGGCCGGTTTGTGGTGCGGTTGACCGTGCCGACCATGCTGTCGTACTGCTCCCAGACCCAGCGTTTGGAGGCGATATTCGGCAGTTGGATGAGTTGCTCTGCCAAATCCACCGCCTCAGCCAAACTCGGAACCGGAACCGTGGCCGGATCGAACGCGAGGTGCTCCGCATGCGTCGCCGGTTCCCGGAACTCGCGCTCGTACACGGGCGCCCCGCCTCCCAGCACGAGGGAATCCGCCGGGACCTCGGCCACGAGCGATCCGCCCATGAAATAGCGCAAGGTGTTGCCCTCGGTGACTTCCCCGATGGGAACCGCGTGCAGGTCCCATTTGGCAAAGATCTGCTCCACCACCTGCTCCTGGCCCTTCTTCACCACCACCAGCATGCGCTCCTGCGACTCGCTCAGCAGGATCTCGAACGGCTCCATGCCCGCCTGGCGCAGCGGCACCCGGTCGAGGTGGATGTCCATCGCCACCCCGCCGCCGGCTGACATCTCGGACGTGGAGCACGTGATGCCCGCCGCGCCCATGTCCTGCATCCCCACGACCGCATCTGTCGCGGCGAGTTCGAGGGTGGCTTCAAGCAACAGCTTCTCCGTGAAGGGATCGCCCACTTGCACGCTCGGCAGGTCTTCTGCGCTCTCCGCCGTCATGTCCTTCGAGGCAAACGACGCGCCTTGGATGCCGTCTTTGCCTGTCGCGCTGCCCACGATGTACACGGGATTGCCCGGTCCGCCCGCCTTCGACGAGATGATGTGGTCTGCCTGCACGATGCCCACCGACATGGCGTTCACCAGCGGATTTGCTTGGTAACAGGGGTCGAAGAACACTTCCCCTCCCACCACCGGAATCCCGAAGCTGTTGCCGTAATCCCCGATTCCCTTCACCACGCCGGAGAGCAACCACCGCGTGCGGTCTTCGGTGATGCTACCGAACCGGAGACTATTCAGTTGTGCGATGGGCCGAGCGCCCATCGTAAAAATGTCGCGGTTGATGCCGCCTACCCCCGTAGCAGCGCCTTGGTACGGTTCGATGGCGGATGGGTGGTTGTGCGACTCAATCTTAAATGCGCATCCCAGCCCGTCTCCGATTGCCACGATTCCTGCATTCTCCTCCCCTGCCTTCACGAGCATCCGATCCCCCTCCCGCGGCAGGGTTTTCAGCCACTTGATCGAATTCTTGTAGGAGCAGTGTTCGCTCCACATCACGGAGTAAATGCACATCTCCGTGAAATTCGGCGTCCGACCGAGGATCTCAGCGATGCGGTCGAATTCCTCCGGGAGCAGGCCCATGTCGCGGGCTTGGGCAAGCGTTGCAGGTGCGGTCGAGGCGGTCATGGGGCAAAGGTAGGGGAGGGCGGGGTTGAGGTTGAGAACGAGGACGAGGTTGAGGTTGAGAACGAGGTTGAGGACGAGGTTGAGGACGAGGTTGAGGGCGAGGTTGAGGGCGAGGTTGGGGTTGAGGTTGTGAACGTGGGGGGGTGGATGATTTGGGGAAGGCCGCCCGCGCGGCGGGTGCCTTCCCCGCCAAATTTGCCCATCATTCATTCTATTCCATGAAGCTTTCCATTTTTCTCGCAGGGGCGTTCGCACTGGTGCTCGCCGGATGTGCAAAAGAAGGTCCGCAAGGGCCTGAGGGTCCGGCAGGTCCGGCGGGTCAAACCGGTGCAGACGGTGCAGACGGCACGAACGCGGACTTTGCCGTGTTTGAGACGACCGTGTTGACTACGGATTGGCAGGGGTCGTACACGGAGTTCCCGGTCGACATCGTGACCGAACAGATCATGAACGAAGGAATCGTGATTGTGTATGCGCAAGACGACTTCGGCTACTGGAACCACATCCCCAGCGCCTGGACGGACATCGTGGGCTACGGGTTTGTATGGTCAGCGGAGACGGGCGGCCTTGTGGGCCTCGACCACGACGCTGCGGTGGCGCCGGCGATGGACTACAATGTGCGCATCGTGACGATGAGCATGCGGTCGTACGAAGTCCTGGATGCCGAGGATTTGGCGACGTATGCGTCTTTGACCGAGGCGCTGGCATCGAAGTAACCAGAACGACACCGAGTTGCATGGGGCGGCCTCCGGGTCGCCCCGTGTATTTTTGGGACCATGCGTGCGGTCATACAACGGGTGAAGCGGGCGGAAGTGCGCTCGGAGGGGGAGGTGCTCGGCGCCATCGGGGCAGGGTTTGTGGTGCTGCTCGGGGTGGCGGAAGGCGATGGGGTGGCGGATGCTGTTTGGCTCGCCGCCAAAGTCGTGGGACTTCGGGTGCTCGCGGACGAAGAAGGCAAGATGAACCGAGATCTCCTCGAGACTGGCGGCGACGTCCTTGTTGTCAGCCAATTCACACTTCACGCCGCTTACAAAAAGGGCAACCGGCCCAGCTTCATCGCCGCAGCACGCCCGGAAACGGCCATTCCGCTGTACGAACGCTTTGTCGCAGAGACCACTGCGTTGCTTGGCCGGCCGGTGGCGACGGGCCGATTCGGCGCCGACATGGACGTGGAACTCATCAACGACGGCCCCGTCACCATCCTCATGGATACAGCCACAAAGAACTGATGCACAGCACAGAAGAGATTTCGCTGCGGGAGGCGCAGGCGCAGGTCGACCACTGGATTCGGACGTATGGCGTGCGCTATTTCAGCGAGTTAACGAACATGGCGCTGCTGACGGAAGAGGTCGGTGAAGTGGCGCGTATTGTCGCCCGACGCTACGGGGAGCTCAGCGCCAAACCCTCCGAGGTCGAAGGCGACCTTGCGGACGAGCTCACGGACGTCCTCTGGGTCCTGCTCGCGCTGGCGAACCAAACCGGGGTCGACCTCACCGAGGCCTTCGCCCGGAACCTCGAAAAGAAAACCACACGCGATGCCACGCGGCACAAGGAGAATCCGAGGCTGTGAAGGAGGTTGAGGGCGGGCGCGGCTGCGCCGCGCAGGTTGAGGTTGGGGTTAGTTTGAAATGAAAATGAAATGATTATGGAGAGGATAAGGAGCTTTTTCGCAGTGGTGGGGCTGGTGGGGTCAGTGGGCGTGGTGGCGGCGCAGCCGACGGCGTACACGCACGGGCTGAAGTTGCGGAACGTGGGACCGACGGTGATGAGCGGTCGGGTGGTCGATGTGGCGCTCGGACCTGGGGACGGGTCGGAGTTCTATGTGGCCTATGCGACGGGCGGAGTGTGGCACACGGAGAACCACGGGACGAGCTTCGAACCGGTGTCGGACGGCATCGGAACCACGCGGATCGGGGCGATTGCCGTGCATCCGAAGACGGAACGGCTGTGGGTCGGGACCGGGGAAGCGAACGCCTCGCGCAGTTCCTATTCTGGGACAGGCATGCACGTGAGCGATGACGGCGGGAAGGTGTGGCGGGAAGCTGGGCTGAAGGAGGTGCGGCACATTGCGCGCATCGTGGTGCATCCGGACGATCCGGCCACGGCGTGGGTGGCGGCCATGGGGGCGCTGTACACGACGAATACCACCGGCGGGGTCTACGTGACGCGGGACGGAGGCGTGAGTTGGAAGCGGGTGCTCAAGGTGCCGGGCAGCTTCGGCGATGCGGGAGCCATCGATCTCGTGCTGGATCCGCGCGATGCGAACCACCTGTGGGCAGCGACATGGGACCGCTCGCGGCGGGCGTGGAACTTCGAGGAGGCCGGAGTGGGGAGTGGGGTTTGGGAGTCACGGGATGGGGGTGTGACGTGGCAGGCGGTGAACGAGGGCCTGCCTGCGGGCGGACAGCGCGGACGGATCGGCCTGGCCTTGCACGGCGACACCGGAACGCTCTATGCGCTCGTGGACAACCAAGGGCGAGGAGAAGACGAAGAAGATGAGGACGAGGGGATGCTGAAGAAGGAGGACTTCCTGGCGATGGACCGGGAGGCGTTTGCGCGGTTGGACCGGGGGGATTTGGCCCGCTTCCTCGAGGACAATGGGTTTCCGGAGGCGGATAGCGCGGCGACGGTCTTCGAGCGGGTGGCTGCAGGCGGGCTGAAACCCCGCGACCTGCACGATTGGCTCGTGGACGGAAATCGGGCCCTGTTCGACACGCCGGTGATCGGGGCGGAAGTGCTTGTGCTGCGCGACGGACGCTGGACGCGGACGCATGCCGAGCCCCTGCGCGACGTCTGCTACACCTACGGCTACTACTTCGGAATGATCGAGGTAGATCCGAGCACGCCCGACCGGCTGTACATCGCCGGAGTGCCGCTGCTCGTCTCCGAGGATGGCGGCGCGACGTGGAAGAAGGCCTACGGCGACAACGTGCATGTGGACCACCACGCGCTGGTGATCCATCCCGACCGGCCGGGCCACCTGATCAGCGGCAACGACGGCGGGGTCAATGTGTCGTGGGACTACGGCAAGCACTGGACGAGCGCAAACAGCCCGGCGGTCGGCCAATTCTATACGGTGGAAGTCGACGAGGCCTCACCTTACCGCATCTACGGCGGCCTGCAGGACAACGGGTCGTGGGTCGGACCGTCGGAGTACACCTACTCGCCGGATTGGCTCGCCGAAGGGCGCTATCCGTGGGAGCGGCTGGGCGGGGGCGACGGGATGCAGGTCGAGGTGGATCCGCGGTCAAACGAGGTGGTCATCTTCGGCTCGCAGTTCGGCTACTCGGAGCGCCTCGATCGGCGCAACGGGGAGCGGTGGGACCTGCATCCGCTGCATGCCCTCGGGGAGGCGCCGTTACGGTGGAATTGGCAAACGCCTGTGCTCCTTTCCCGCCACCAACCTGACGTCCTCTACATGGCCTCGCATGCCGTCCACCGCTCACTCGACCAAGGTAAAACGTGGGAAAAACTCAGCGGCGACCTGACGCACGGGGGACGCGTGGGCGACGTGCCGTACGGGACCATCACCTCGCTGCACGAAAGCCCGATGCGGTTCGGGATGCTGGCCGCCGGAACGGACGACGGCCGGCTGCACGTCAGCCGCGACGGGGGCTATACCTGGACCGAGCTGCCTTTCCCCCTGAAAAGCGCCTCGCCCGACGCGCGGTGGTGGGTCGCGGAAGTCCTGTGGAGCCACCACGTGAAGGACCGGCTCTACGTGGCACTCAACGGCCACCGCCTAGACGATGCCACGCCCCAGGTCTTCGTGACCGAGACGGACGGCCGCACGTGGACCCGGGTCCAAGGCCTGCCCGCCGGGGCCGTGAATGCCCTCGCCGAAAGCGCCGACCGCCCGGAGTTGCTGGTGGTCGGAAGTGACAGCGGCTGCTTCCTTTCGCTCGACCGCGGCGCCACGTGGACGGCGGCCCACCCCGACCTCCCGCCGGTCCCGGTGCACGATCTGGTGGTGCAGGAGCGGGAAAACGAACTCGTCATCGGGACCCACGGACGCAGCATCTACGTGCTGGACCTCGCTCCCCTCCTCGACCACTGGGCGGGCGAGGCCCCGGCGGGACGGGCGTTTGCTGTGCTCGAAGAGCCCGAGGCGACCTGGAGCAAGCGGTGGGGCAAGCCGGGGTGGGCGTGGGCGGAGCCGAAGGCCCCGGTCGCGAGCGGGGTGCTGTTCGCGCCGGTGGCGGGTGAGCTTTGGCTGGAGTTCGATGAGCTGGTGATCGATGCCGGGGAGGTCGTGGCCGGGTGGCAGCCGTTCGATGTGCCGCTGGCCACCGGCGGGGATCCGGCGTATCTGGCGGCGGGGGACTATCCGTTTACGCTCCGGCTGGAGCGGGAAGGGAAGCCGACCGTGTTCGCCACGTCGACCCTGCACGTGAACGCGCCGGAGGACTGAGGATCAGCGGGGAGCGACGCCCAGCCGCCGCGCGAGCTCGCCGGTGAACTCGCGGAGGGCGCGGGCGTGACCGGCATCGCTGGTGGCGCGTTCGAAGGTGTCGGCGAGCGTCATCAGCGTTTGGCAGGTAAAATGCTGCATCTCCTCCACCGTCATCTCCTTCGTCCACAGGTCCATACGCATGGCAATGCCCTCGCGGTCGTCCCACATGGCCAACAGCATCGCACGCGCTTCGCGGTCCTCGATTCCGCCGTCGCTGGCGCTCCAAACGATGCGCTGCGGCACCTTGTTCTCGTCGGTTTCGACGTCGATGGCGATGGTGGACTTCATGGACGGTAGGCCTTGAATACAGGTACGGGATCGCGGAGGGCGAGCAGCTCGGGCAAGGTCGTTTCGGGATGGGCGGCCATGTAATCCTCCACCGCCCGCCACGCGATGTACGTCCCGAGTTGGTCAGGGCTCTCCTGCGGAATCCGCCCGGCCCGCGTAAATGGCCCCTCGTTGAACCAGCGGAGGTAGTCCGTACGGCGCTCGTTCAACAACTCCTTCGCATTCGAAAACTCCTGCCACACCTCTCGCTCGTGCTCCTCCGCCCACGCCCACTGCTCTTCCGTCCAGTCCCACCACAACCGCGATGCGGCGTCGGGATGGATGCGGTGCAGCATGAAGAAGATCTTTCCGCGGTAGAGCGCCTCGTCTGCACAGGTCCGCGGATCGTACCAGTTCGATGCAAAGTGGACGAGCATCCAGCCGCGCAGCGCGTCCGTCACCAAATACTGCGGATCCATGCGGGCCCGCTGGTAGGCCGGAAACACTTCCGGGGCGAGCATGCCGACGATGGGGTGCTCGGGCCCGAGGAACCAGTCGAGGCCCACGCCCAGGTGGGTGGCGGTCGGATACACCGCCACATTGAAGGCCGTGTTCATCCAGACCACCGTGGGCAGGGTATCGCTCAGGAAGTGGCGGGCGAACCGCCCAAACGCCGCACGCAGCGCCGGCTCCGCCTCCCGCGCCGCCACCGCCGAGGTCGTATCGATCGCCCGAAAGGACTCCGCGATGTCCGGGTGTGCGGCGAATTCCTGCATGGCCACATACGTCGCCCCAGCGTCCACCGGCCCTAGCCGCAAGATGGTTTCCACGTAATCCGCCCCAAACGCGCCGGTGTGTCCCACGAACCACTCCACCGCCGCCGCCGTGTCCGCCGGCACCGCCCGAACGAGCTCATGCAGCGGCACGAAGGCCAGCTCCTCGACCGCCGCCACGTCCTCCACCGGCTCGACCGTCCAGGGATCAGAATCGCCACACCCGCCGCAGCCGCTCAGGCACACGGCGAGCACGGCTCCGAATGCACTGGCGCTGAATGAACGCATAAGTTTCCCCACGATGACGTTAGCTTTGAACCGATTCACAAAGATGAAACTTCCCTTCCGTTTCCCGACCGCGGTGATGTTTGTGTGGGCAGGGGTTGTAGGCTTAACGCCTGCGGCGTCAGCCCAAACCACAGAACCCATCCCCGCTCCCTCCTTCGCTCCCCCCTCCTTCCGGATGGGCCTCTCCATCGGGCCGAACATGGGCCACCTCGCGGCCCGCGACCTAACCCACCGGCCGACCGGGGTGGGCTTCGGACTGTCGTACGCCCTCAACCTCGATTTCCTCTTCGACGAAACCTACGCCGTAGGGACGGGGGTGAACATCTTTACGGTGGCCGGGACGTCGGAGCATTTGGCGCTCGACACGGCCGCCGGAGTCATCCGCGCGGTCGAGCGCACGGTCCGCAACCAGTACGTCGAGCTCCCGCTCACGCTGAAGATGCGCACCCGCGAAATCGGCTACACCACGATCTACGGCCGCTTCGGCGCCGGCCTGGGCATCAACCTCCGCAGCACCGCCGAAACCCGCACGGCCGACCGGTGGCAGCAGCAAAACGCCTCTGATCCGCCGCTTTGGCAGCTCCTGCCCGGCGAGTTCACGACGGAACCCGTCACCGCCGACTTCAGCGCGACCACGCCGCTCTTCCGCCCGTCCTTCATCGTCGGTCTCGGCGCGGAACGCCGGCTCACCGGCCGCACCGCCCTCGTCGGCGGTCTCGAATACAACGTCGGCTTCACCAGCGCCTACCGCGACGAATCCATCGTCCGCACCGGAGCTGCGGACGTCCCCCTCGACGCGACCGGTACCTCCATCTCCGGCACGGACAAAGCCCCCGCCCTCGTGGAAACGAAGGGCCACGCGGGTGCAGTAACCTTGGTGCTCGGGGTGGTTTTTTAAGAGCGAGGTTGAGGTTGAGGTTGAGGTTGGAGGTTGGAGGTTGGAGGTTGAGAACGTGACTGTGACATGAGCGATCATTCGTTTGACGCGGCAGCGGTGGCTGCATACATCACCGCCTGGTTGAAGAGCTATGCAGAAGATGCTGGCATGGCGGGATTTGTGGTGGGGGTCAGTGGCGGCATCGATTCTGCCGTGACGTCTTCGCTGTGCGCGGCGACGGGACTGCGGGTCGCGGTGGTGGACCTGCCCATCCACCAGGCACCCGCCGAGCGCGAGCGAGGAAGGCGGCACATGGCGCGGTTAGCCGCGGCCTACAGCGGGGTGGAGGAAGTGACCGTAGAGCTCGGGGAGGTGTTCGATGCGCTGGTGGCGAGCCTGCCGCCGACGGACGGGCTCGCGCGCGCGAACGCCCGCGCCCGGCTGCGGATGACGGCGTTGTATGCGGTGGCGGCGGGCCGGAAGTCGCTCGTGGCGGGGACGGGGAACAAGATTGAGGATTTCGGGGTGGGGTTTTATACCAAATACGGAGACGGCGGGGTCGACCTGAGTCCCATCGCCGATCTCGTCAAGTCCGAGGTCTTCGAGCTCGGGGCCTATCTCGGCGTAGATGATGCGATTCTGCGCGCTGCGCCGACGGATGGCCTGTGGGGCGACGGCCGGACGGATGAAGATGCGCTGGGGGCGAGCTACGCTGAACTCGAGTGGGCGATGGCGCACGAAGCCGGCGAGGTACGGGCGCCGACCTCTCCCCGCGAGGAAGCTGTTTTGGCGATTTATCGCCGGCATCATGCCGCAAACCAACACAAAATGCAGCCCATTCCGGTGTGCACGGTGCCTGCGGCCATCCGTTACCTTTAGTGCATGGGAAAATGCAAATACTGCGGTGAGTCCGCCGGATGGTTTTCGTACCGCCATACGGCCTGCGAGGATGCCTTCACCCAAGCGCAAGCCGACTTCACCCGGACCCTTGCTGAACCGCTGACCGCAGAAAGCGCTAAGAACCTGAAGGCCATCGCTGCCTCGGGCCGCCTGCCGGAAGAGTGGGTGCGGCCTACCGCCCTCACCGGACTGCGCACCGCCCTGGACCGGTACCTCGACGATGGCCTGCTCTCGCAAGAAGAGCAGGAACAGCTCGACGGCTTCCGCGAGGCGATGGGATTCGACATCGAGTCCGCGGACATCCAAGGCTACCGGCACAAGCTCTTCCGAGCCCAATCCCTGCGCATGCTCCTCGAGGGCAAGGACCCCAGCGTCCACTTCACGTTCGAAGGCACGCTTCCCGTCCTGCTGATGAAGTCGGAAAAGATGCTCTACCTCTTTAAGGGCGTGGAATTCTGGGAAGAACGCACGCGCACCACCTACGAAGGGCGCAGCTCCGGCGTCAGCCTGCGCATCGCCAAAGGCGTGTACTACCGCACCGGCGGATTCCGCGGCAACCCCGTCAAAGAAACCGGCCTCGAACACATCGACACCGGCATCTTCGTCGTCACCGACACCCACGTCTACTTCCACGGCCCCTCGAAATCCTTCCGCACGCGCTACTCGAAGATGGTCGGCGTCGACCCCTACGAAGACGGCGTGGGCATCCGCAAAGACGGCACCACCGCGCGTCCCCAGGTCTTCAGCGGCCTCGACGGTTGGTACGTCTACAACGTCATCCGGCACTTTGCGCCGTAACGAGGTTTAGGTTGAGGTTTAGGTTGAGGGAGAGGTTGGGGTTGAGGTTGAGGACGAGGTTGGGGTTGGGGTCGGGGGGGTAGCGGTTAGTGGCGGGTGGGGTGGATTTGGCGTTGTTTGCGCCGGATCAGTCCCCACATCATTTTCGAGATTTCTTCGCCCGCAAGTTGGAGGTCTGCTGCCAACGGCTCCGGCACGCGACCTTCCTTGACGAGCAATTCCATCCCGGCGAGCGCCTCAGCAACAGAGCCGCGGGCAGTGGAATAGAACTTCAATTGTTCGGCTGGATATACCGAGTGATTCCCCTCCACGAGATTGAGATAGGCACTCGTGGCCGCGCTGACGATTTGGCGTTCAGTAAACGTATCGCATCGCGCTGAAACAGCCATTTTTCGCATGCGAATCGCCCATTCAGATGATTTGGAAATCACCATCAAACTCCCCGCCTCTTGCTGATTTTTCATGCTTTAATTTACGAAAATTCAAGCAATTAGCGCGTAATTCAAGCTACAACTTTTCCACATTTCCCCTCAACCTCAACCTCAACCTCAACCTCAACCTCAACCTCAACCTAACATCCGGTCGGTGGGATTGATTTGGCACGCCGGCAGGCGGCATGCAATGGCGGCACGCCGGCGCGCAATGAAACGGTAGCCCCAAGCCGGTGCAACTCGCAGAACCACAGACCACGGGAAACGGATGAACCGGGCAAGCGCGTGCACTGCGTCGATGCCGATGCGAGTGCGGCCTCCCGCTTCGAGCAACACGACCCCGTCGTAGGGTGGAGTGCGGAGCGTGGCGGGCAAGTGGGTTTCTGCCGTGCGTCCCTCGAGCGGCGCGAACAGCAGCTGTTCACTCGACTTCCCGGAAGGTGCGCGGCGCTCGTGCTCAAGGATCCAAACCACTGCGCGCTGGCACAGTCCGCATGGCCCGTCGTAAAACAGGATGGTCCGCCCCTCCACCGAATCCGCAGCTGCCCGCCTTTCCTCCATTCCCCAAATTTACCCCCAACCCCAACCCCAACCCCAACCCCAACCTCAACCTCAACCTCACCCCCAAC
>JBIIRP010000078.1:0-7376 GCA_044341475.1 Flavobacteriales bacterium
TGAGTACGGGGGGAAACTGACAGGCTGGCAGGTGGTGGGGATTGGTGCAGTTGTTGTTACTTCGTGGGCATGTCACAGTACGATCCTCCCCGCATTTTTGATGGAAGTGTAGCCACCGAACAGGTCGGTGTCAACCGGTTCATTGCGAACGTGTTCTCTTGGATGGTGGCCGGCCTTGTGGTTACGGCGCTGACCGCATGGTACTTCGCAGCGTCAGGGGCCATCCAGGCGCTGTACACGGACACGGGCATGTCTGCCCTCGGATGGCTCGTGATGCTGGCCCCGATCGGGTTCATTTTAGCGATGAACCTCGGGTTTCAGCGGTGGTCATCGAGTGCAATTACGATGCTGTTCTTTGCCTTCAGTGTAGTGATGGGCATGAGCCTGAGCAGCATTTTCATCGTCTACACCGCCTCGTCACTCTTCCAGGTGTTTATGATTGCGGCGTCCACCTTCGGCGTGATGGCCGTGGTGGGCTATACGACCTCGACCGACCTCACGCGTTTCGGAAGCCTGCTCGGCATGGCCCTCATCGGCATCCTCATCGCGAGTTTGGTGAACATTTGGCTCGGCTCGTCGGGCCTTGACTTCATCATCAGCATCCTCGGCGTGCTGATTTTCACAGGATTGATCGCTTACGACACCCAAAAGCTGAAGCGCATCGGGATGGGCGTGGAGTACGGAACGGCCCCTGCCACGAAGCTCGCCATCCTCGGTGCGACGAGCCTCTACCTGGACTTCATCAACCTCTTCTTGTTCCTGTTGCGCCTCTTCGGCGGCAAGCGGGAGTAAGCCTTACCGCACCATCAACCGCTGGACCACGGGCATGAATCCGTCGAGTTCAAGCACAAGCACGTAGGCTCCTGAAGCCAGCGGTGCGGCGTCGATGAAGTGGTTCGTGGTGCCCGAAGCGAAGTGGCCTTCGTGCAGCACGGCCACGGTGGTTCCGCGCACGTCCCGACAGGTCAAACGGCCTCGGGCCGCGGTGGGAAGCGAGACCGGCACGCAGGTGATGGCCGAGGCAGGATTCGGATACGGTGCCTCGAAGGCAGCTGCAGGCCGGGATCCTGAAACGAGCGAAGGAGCGTAGACGTCGAACGACCACCACCCGTTTGGTGCAGGCATAGGCCGGGCGCCGGTTTTGCCGGATGTGGCTGTAGCATGTGCGTAGTAGTACACGGTGGAGCCCGGAGCAGCGGCGGGAATAGCGCCTGACCATGTGTCGGTCACGGTGCCCGGTGCAAGCGGCGCCTCGGTCCACACCCCGCCGACGGGGTCGAGCGTCCACCAAACAGATGCCTGCGCGATGCCGCTCCGGTGCGAGAGGTACACATCGACGGGGTACGGGTCGGTGCTGTTGTCGGTGTCGGGCAAGGGCAAGTGGCTGATGATCAATGGATCTTCAACACCGACGCTGTGGGTGATGCAGTGGATGGCCCCGCTGGCCGCGATGATAGGCTCGGCGTTGCTGTCGCAGTCGATGCCCACCACGTTGTACCCCGGCAGCGCTTCGGCGTAAATCCGCAGGGCCGTCGTGTCGTACTGGGTGTAGTAGGTGGGGACGAGGACGGTGTTGTTTACGAACACGGAATTCGTGTAGGTCATGTACCACCCGCCGGCATTTGGGTAGCCTTGGCCGGGTTCAGGCGGACTCGGGATGCGGATGACGTCGAACGGGGTGCCCCACCGCGTGGTGAAGTTGGACAGGACGTAGCTGATGTTCGCGTTGATTTGGGGTCCGTCTGCCGTGTTCGTGGGGTATTCGGCGACGAGCAAGGTCGACTCATCGAGGAGCTTCATGTGCATGTCGATGTGGTGGATCCCGTCGTACGGCAGCGTGGGCATGCGGATGTAGGTGTGGACGCCATGGAAATCCTCGATAATCTGCTCGATTTCCGGCTCGGTGTGGTCGGGATACGATTCTCCGGCATCCATCCACCAAGCGGACCCTCCGGAGTTCTCCTCCACGATGAGCTCGGAGGCAAAGGCCGTTCCGAATCCATCGGACATCCAGTTCCCGCCGGTGTTCATCAGGTCGTAGGGCGTCGCCGTCGTGGAATACACCGGGATGCCCAGCTGCTCGCCGAGGACATCCGGAATCACATCGTCCAGCGGCCGGGGGCGGTTGTACGTCCAATCCACGAGCACGCGGTCGTCGTTCCACGAACCATAGACCGTGTTTGCCCCGTAATCCCGCATCCAAACGCTGTTGTAGTCGGCATCGACCACCGTGACGTTATCGAGGGTAAGCGGCCCGCCACACTGATTTCCGGTGAGATAATTTGTGCATGACGCGGGATTCGAGGCAAATACAACAACCTCGCATTCCTGCTGTGCGGCAGCTACAATTTGCTTTTGAATGCACGGATATCCGGTCCACGAAATGGTGAGCGCCTCGATTTCTTCCCATTCGGCTGCCGTTCGCAGGTTGTCGTAGGGAGGAGGCTCAGGAATGCCCCGATTCTCTGGCGTTTCTTGCGGGTTCGCGCGGTGCGCAGCGACTTCTTCAGGGGTCACGTGGTGGGGCCAAACCACTTGTTGCCCCTGAACTTGGGACAGACACAGACCGGCGGCGACACAAACGGTGAAACGGAGCATATGCATGGGAAGCGGTTTCAATTTCGGCAGGCGGAAGTTAGATTTGTTTGGCAACGACTGGTACTTCTACTGCACAGTTCGGGTTCTATTTGAACAAAAATGGCATTCGAAACTCACGGATTCTCGGCCAACTTCGGCCCCGCAATGAGTGCGCGGACGACGAGTTGGTGGATGCACGTGGGAGTGTTCTTCGGCCTGCTCGTAGGCTGGGGCATCTTTTCAGGCGTCTGCGCCCAGCCGGCGACCCCGCTGCACCTGTATCTGGGGATCCCCCACGTTTTGGATCCGGGTTTCCCGCGGTATGCTGTGGTTGCGATGCACGTGGAGGACTTTGATGGAGATGGTGTTGTGGACATCGGCCTGCTTCTTGAGGATGGATTTGCGGTCATGTGGGGAGAGGGTGGTGGGGCATTCGGCGCTGCAGAGCGGGTCTGGAAAACGGCCGGCCGGGATGCGCGAGCGGCAGTCGTGCCTGCGTCAAACGGAGCGCGCCTTTGGCTCGCCCAAACCGGTGAAACGGACATCCTTGAAGTTTCCCTTTCTGGGAAGAAGTTTGTTCAGGAGCACACTTTGCAGGGTGTCGGAGGCGATTGGATCGGTGCATGTGAGCGGGGTGTATTGACGGGGCCAGATGCAGCAGGCAACGTGTATGTTGTGAGTGAGGGCAAGCGGCAGGTCTGGCTGCGGGGCGTTCCCTTGGGCGCTGAACTCACGGTTGTCGACGCGGATGGGGATGGCGATCAGGATGCGCTGGTCCGGGACGGGGCAGCGAATCGGTGCGGCATGTACCGCAACGATGGTTCCGGAGCGGGTCAAGTGCGGTGGCTTCCCGAATCGCAGCAATTCAGTTGGCTGAATGTGTATGCCGGGAAGGAAGGTGTTGTGGTGCTCGGGACCGGCCCGGACCGGGATGTTGTTGCATATGCGTGGTCTGGTCCGCAAGCCGGTACGATGGTCGAAGTGCCGTTTTCCATGGAGGGAATGCGCTGGGATCGGTTCGATGTCTTGCCGTGGAATGGGGGAGATGCGCTGGTATGTGGGCACCATTTGGTCACCCATGCAGCCTACGGAGCCTTGATTGAAGAAGGAGTGATGGGCCCTGTGAGGTCTCTTTTTGAACGTCCACGCCCAGGCGATATCATGGCGCGCGACATGGACGGGGACGGAGATTTGGACCTTGTCGTGATGGATTTGGACGCAGGAGATGTGCTCATTTTGCCTTGGTTGGGAAGCGGCGGTCAAGGCCTGACGCGAGAGGTGGCCGTTGTCTGGGGCGAGGCAGGTACGCGCACAGCACCAGTAGATCTGCTTCCCCGAGCAGCCCACACGTCATGGACCTTCGATGTGTCTCCATCCTCCGGTAGCCACAGGGAATATGTTCAAGTGCCTGAGGCCCTATTTGTGGAGACCGATGGATCGTGGGAGGAGGTGGTTCCTGCGCGGTCGGCGATGCCGTTGACCCCAGAAGTACGGGAATGGCCGACCGACCGGGGGAATTTGTGCCTAGAGGCAGATGGGGTGATTACCCAATTCGCAGTTGAATCCCCCTGCTTTGCGGAGGTGAGGCCTGGGGAATGGGTCCACGTGGTGTATACCCGCGACCGTGATCTGCGTACGACCTTGAGCGTGAACGGGAAGACCATCTTCACGGGACGCAGCGCAGATGTTGCCTATGACCATCCCATGGTTCACTTCGGAGCAGTTTTCAGCCTGACCTGGGTGAACTATTTCCGTGGCATTATCGATGAGGTGCGTATCACGAAAGGCATCCGTTCTCCGGATGAGATTCGGCGTGCGGCCGAGGAAGATGGGGTGGAGCGCGACGCACAAACGGTGGCGCTTTGGCGCTTCGAGGGAAGCGCCCCCTTCAACGAAGAAATCACCGGCGCAGTAATGAACCTGCACGGTCCTCCGAAGCTGGTGTCGACCCCGTGGGGTAACGGCATGGAATTCAAGGGGTCAGACTACGGGTACACCTTTGTCGATGTGCCCGAGCGCGAAGTGACCCTCGAGTTTCGGATGCTTCCGATGGCCCAAACGTTGAGCAAGCGTGCCATGGCATCGGCCATTGCCCTGTACGGCATGCACAACCTGTCGTTCGGGGTGTCAAACGATCCCATCCTGCAAGAAGGCGCGCGTTCCCCCGCAGAAGTAGACCGCACCCCTGTGGAAGCGGGTCATGGCGGACGCGTTTTCGGTTGGGATGGTCGGCCGGCTATCGTGCTTGAGGAGGGCCGCATCCTGCGCAAACTCGCGGGGACCTGGACCGAAGAGCCTGTGACAGGAGACGCGCCTTCGGGAGCCTTGACTGCGGGCCCGTGGGTTTCTAACGACGAGCTTCACGCCCTCTTCGGCCGCCGTTGGGCGGTGTGGCATCCTGAACGGGGCTGGGAGGACCGTGGCCGGGTAAATGGAGTGCTCGACGGCTGCACAGAAGCGGTGGGTACGGCATCACACGTCGTGTTTGTGAATCCCCAAACGGGCAAAGGGTGGTGGCTGGACGCCGCTGAACTGAGGCTCTATCCGCTCCCGGAAAACCCGTTCGATGGAACGCAGGTGGTCGGTCTCATAGCGTCCAGTGGGCAGATAGAGGTTGTACTGACGAACGGCATCCGTCAGCCGTTGGAGCTGAGCAAGGAACCGGGAACTCCAGGTGAGCCTTTTGTGCTCCCGTGGTGGACGTCGACGTGGTCGTGGGCGGGAGGCGGTGCGGTGCTTGCCGTGGCCGGGTGGATGCTGCTTCGCCGGCGGCGGGAGGAAGGAGTGTCCGAGGCCGTGGAGCGGGAAGCGGAGGAGGAGTGGCCGGCCTTGGTGGCTCGCAGCCTGGCTCCGCTGGTGCCGTGGGCGGGGAAAGAGCTGGATACGTTGCAATTAGACTCTGCGTGGCGGCTGGATGTGCTGTTTACGGACGAGACCCGTCGCTCGCGCCGCTCGCGCCAAATCAAGGAAATCAACGCCTGGTCGCTCGAGGTTTGGGGCGCCGAGGCCATCGTCCGGACGCAGGACGTGGAAGACCGCAGGCGCACCCTTTACCGCATCCACCCGCGGGTCGCGGAGTGTGCCACCACGCCTTCAGCTCCCCTCGCCCAAGACCCGGAGGAGGGTGTCGGAACAGATGGCATGTCCACCTGAGAACCGGTAGGTGCTCGCGGTAAGCCCAGCCGCCTGCAAGCGGGCGTCCGTTTCCTCCAGCAATCCGACCCCGAAGAACGGATCGGCGTCCCCGAGGACGCAGGCTAGCGGCATGTCCCGCAGCCGATTTGCATCGGGCCCGAGGTCGACATCCGGCGGAAACACGCCGGCCCACAGGATGAGCTGTTCGAAGGGTCCGCCGCCTGCCGCTGCCCAGCGGGTGGCCGTGGCTACGCCTTGGGAGAAGCCGAGCAGCACGCGGCGGCTGCCGGGACGGGTGGGGAATGCGTGGGCGACTTGGTCGAGGTAGGCGAGGTAGTCCGCGATGTCCGCATCGCGGTCTTCCCGGGTCATCCACGAGGCACCGACCCGGCCAGAAGTTCCCTCGACGTAGAAGCGGTGCAGGCCTTCGGGGGCGATGATCGCCCAGCCTGCATTTGCGGCCGCTTGGAACTTTCGCAAGAAGAACTCCGGGAGTTGGCCGTAGCCGTGCAGTGCGAAGAGCACCTTGTCCGCCGTCGCGGCGGGCGGTCCGAGGGTGAAGACCCGAGCGGATTTGGCGACGGTCAGTCGGAAGGTCTGCATGCTTACCACGAAATCAGGGCTTCTGCCGTCCCGAAGGCCGGAACCCACACGGAATCGACGCTTTCCGGGCCGCTGCCGATGCGGTGCGCGTAGGGGATGAACCGGTCGCCCCGAAACGTGCACGACCAAGCGGTGTCGGGGAGGTTTTCGCGCACCTCTACCGCGTTCGGGGGGCAGCCTGGCAGCAAATCGGCGGTCGAGGTGGGCCGCACGAAGAGCGAGGCTCCCGGCTCCGTACCGGGAATCCGCACGCACCGGAAAACGAGTTCGCCCAGGGCTGAAAGCGCTACGTCGTAGGCGAGGAGCGGCGTGTCGTAAAACACGTCGGCGGACCATTCGTGGACATGCGGGGCGTGGGCACTGCGCTCCACGGTCAGGCGGTAGCGGATGGCTTGGGCGCGTTCGAAGGGGAGGGCGAAGGTGCCGTCCGCCCCTGTTTCCTGGTCGCCGACGGTTTCCCAAGTGTCGACCCACAGGCCGGCGCTGACGGTTTGGCGCTCGAGGAGACAGCGGGCGCCGGCAATCGGGGCACCCGTTCGGTCGTCGCGCACGGTGCCGTGGACGTCGAGGGCGTTCATGTCGGTGCGGTCGCAGCTGACGAGCACTGCGGCGCAAAGGAGAAATGCGGTAGCGGACCGGACCATGTTACTCGTCGAGCAGGGTGAGCCGGGCGAATTTGAGGAGGAGCTGCTTCGTGCCGGCGCTTTCGAAGGCGACGGTGGCTTTCAGGTTCGGCTCGGCGCCTTCGATGGACAGCACGGTGCCGCGGCCGAACCGTTCATGGGCGACCGTGCGGCCGGCGGCTAAGGGAGTGCCGGAATCGGTCGGCGCTGGGCGCGATGCGGCCGCTGGCGCGGCGGGGATGCGGCGCAGGTGGGCCGGCGGCGGCGCAGGGGCAGGAGTGCGCGGCGGGGGAGGGGTGGAGCCCGGCCGCTGCCAGGCGGCTCGGGCGGTGTCCCAACCGCCGCCTGCGGGGGCCGAGCGGACGTCCCGGAAGGCCGGAATGTCCAGGCAGGAGGGGTCGATTTCGCCGATGAACCGGCTGGCGTCGCCGTGGGTAA
>JBIIRP010000079.1:0-7323 GCA_044341475.1 Flavobacteriales bacterium
ACCTCACCCACAACCTCAACCTTAACCCCCCACCTCCCTCTGCACCATCCGTCCCGCGAGCAGGCCGACAAGCGACCAGGGGACGATGGCGTCAACGAGGTGGGCGACGATGCCAGGGGTTTTGTACCAAATGAAGTCGGAATAGGGAATGAAGAAGTAGCCGATCAGGCCGATGCCCACTCCGGTAGCAAGCCCGCTCAGGGGCGAGGGCGCGCGCAGACGCCGCAGCACGAGGTAGAAGAGGGCAGCGGTGAGGATGCAAATGAGCATGCTGCGGACGATGGCCATGACCATGTCGCCGTCTTTCACCGGTTCCCAGTGGAGCATGGCCCACGGTTTCCCTACAAATCGGGTGGCGTCCCAGCCGCCCGCGGCGACCTCTTCCGGGGAAGGTTGGCCGAGGTAGTACTGGCCAGCTTCGAGCTCGAAAGGCGCGAGCGCGGCGAGGATCTCATCCTGCATCGGGGTGTAGCGGGAGGCCGGCTCGTGCAAGTTGACAATGGCGTAGCTGAGGAATTGCCAAAACCACAAGGTCAAGCCGCCTACCAGGGCAAAAATGAAGAGGCGCATGGGTGAGGGGATTCGCGTGCGCAAGAAAGGACTTTTTCGAGAGGTGAGGCAAATCGGCGCAACGCGCTTGCGGATGCGCGAACTTTGGCGGCCATGGAAGGAGGACTTACGCTGGCGCGTGCAGCAGAACTGGATGCCGCCGATCCGCTGCACCGGTTCCGGTCGGAGTTTCGCATACCCTCGCACGACGGAGGGGATTGTATCTATTTGTGCGGCAATTCGTTAGGGCTCCAACCCGTGCGCGCAGCGGAGGCGCTTGCGGTGGAGCTGGAGGATTGGGCGCGGCTGGGCGTCGAGGGCCATTTCCATGCGCGGAATCCGTGGTTGCCGTACCACGAGCGTTTCGCGGCGGGTTTGGCGCACCTGACAGGTGCGAAAGAAAGCGAGGTAATCGCAGCGAACAACCTGACTGTCAACCTCCATTTGCTGCTCGCCACCTTCTATCGGCCGGTCGGCACGCGCCGCAAAATCCTGATGGAGGCGAAGGCATTCCCGTCCGACCGCTACGCGCTCGCGAGCCAAATCCGCTTCCACGGCGGCGACCCCGCCCGCGACCTCATCGAAGTCGCCCCGCGCGCGGGCGAGCACATCCTGCGGACCGCCGACCTCGAAGCGGCCATCGCCGATGCCGGCGACTCCCTCGCCACGGTCGTCATCGGCGGCGTCCACTACTTCACCGGCCAACGCCACGAACTGCGCCGCATCACCGCTGCCGCCCACGCCGTCGGCGCCACTTGCGGCTTCGACCTCGCCCACGCCATCGGCAACGTGCCCTTGACCTTGCACGCCGACGACGTCGATTTCGCCTGCTGGTGCGGCTACAAATACCTCAATTCCGGGCCCGGCGCAGTGGCCGGATACTACATCCACGAACGCTTTCACGGGCGGACGGACCTGCCCCGCTTCGAAGGTTGGTGGGGCCACGACCTCTCCCGCCGCTTCCTGATGGAGCCGGATTTCGTCCCCATGCCAGACGCCGGGGCGTGGCAACTTTCGAACGCGCCCGTCTTCAACATGGCCATCCACAAGGTGTCGCTCGACCTCTTCCTCGAGGCCGGGATGCCTGCGTTGCGTGCTCGCAGCCTGCGGCTTACCGCCGCCCTCGAAGCCCTGATCCACCGGGTTTCCGCGGCCACCGGCGTGCCCATCACCGTCTTCACCCCGTCCGACCCCGAAGCCCGCGGCTGCCAAATCTCCTTCGCAGTCCCCGGCGGCCGCGCCGTCTTCGACCGGCTCACCGCCGCGGGCGTCGTCGCGGATTGGCGCGAACCGGATGCCATCCGCATGGCCCCGGTACCGCTCTACACGTCTTTCACCGACCTTGCACGTCTCGAAACCCACCTCACCGCCGCCCTCCGCCCCTAACCTCAACCTCCCCCCCAACCTCAACCTCAACCTCAACCTCAACCTCGTCCTCAACCTCAACCTCACCCCCCCCCATGCCCCGCTCCTCCCGCTTCGCAGTCTTCGGTATCGGCCGCTACGGTTCTGCCATCGCCTATGCGTTGGCGGCGAAAGGAGCCGAGGTGTTCGCGTTTGATGCAAATGGAGAACGTACCGAACGCATCAAAGACGATGTGGCCCTAGCGGTGACGCTCGATTCTACCGACAAGCGCGCGCTCCAGGCCCAAAAAATCAACGAACTCGACGCTGCGGTGGTGGCGATCGGCGAGAACTTCGAGGCCACTGTTTTGACGGCGCTCAACTTGCTGGATTTGGGGGTGCCTCGGGTCATCGTCCGGGCAAACGGCGACAACCAGTTGCGCATCTTGAGCAGTTTGGGCATCCAGGAAATCCTCAGCCCGGAAGCGGAAGTTGCCATCGTCGTGTCCGAGCGCCTCATCCACCCGGGGATTCAGGGCCTGCTCCGGTTGCCGGACGACTTCGAAATCGTTGAAATCGAGGCGCCTGCGAACTGCATCGGTCGGACGCTCGGCAGCGTCGACCTGACAAACCGCTACGACCTGCGTCTGATTACCATCCGGCGGGAATTCACAGAAGGCAAAGAAGGCGAGCGCACAGAGCACATCTTGGGCGTGCCGAAGGCCGACACGGTAATCGAAAAAACGGATACGCTGGTTGTGTTTGGTGCACGCGCAGCCGTGCAACGCTTCCTCGCCATCAACGGCTAAGCGTCAGCGGAGTACGACGACCGTCCCTGACTTTTCCTGCCACGGGCTCTTGCCGCCGAACGGATCCGTGAGGTACCTATAACGCGCGCGCCAGTAGTACGGCCCGTCCGCAGTGTAGTGCGTTCCCCCCGGTCCCTGTCCGTGCCAGTAGTCCCCGACCGCGTCCGCGCGCCAAACCTCCGACCCCCACCGGTCCATCAGCACGAACTCCAGGTCGACCACATTCCTGCCCTCGAGGCGCAGCACCTCGTTCGTGCCGTCGCCGTCGGGCGTGAACGCACTGGGCACGAAGAGCAACGGGGTGGCGCAAAAATCCGTCACCTGCGTCGAGGCCAGCGTTGTGCAGCCGATGGCGTTCGTGACGGCCACGGTGTACGTGCCCGGTCCTTCGATGGACGTCAGCGGACCGGCCGCGCCGGTCGACCACGTGTAGCCCGCGTAGCCCCCCGTCACCATCAGGTAGCGCGGCACGTCGGGGAAGTCTTCGAAGCACATCACCGTGTCCGGCACCAAGCTGACCTCCGGACTGGGCCAGGCCGTCACTGACCACGAAGCCGAAGACGAACACCCTGCCGCATCCGTCACCGTGGCCGTGTACGTCCCGCTGGTCGAAACCGACACCTGGGGGCCTTGCGGACCATGCGCCCACGCAAAGGAAAACGGCGCTAGGGACGGATCGAGCGGCGCGGCCGTCAGCACCGCTCCGTCGCCGGCACAGAAAAACGCCGGGCCGTCCACCTCCGCCCCCGGGCCTGCCGAAAAATCCACGGCCACCGCATCCGAGCGGACACACCCTTCCAGCGAGGTGGCTGTCAACGTGACCAGTGCATCCGCCGTGACGGTGGCCGTCGTTGCGGCCCCCGGGACATTCCAGGCATAGGTGTAATCGGCGGGCAAGCCGGGGTCGAGCACGACGGTTTCGCCCGTGCACGCCGTCACGTCCGGTCCCAAACTGAAGCCCGGAAACAGCAGTTCGACCGACAGTCCCGCGGAGGCGGAACACGCCGCCCCGCCCGGACCGGACACCGTGGCCGTGACCGTGTAGTCCTCCGTCACATCGCCCACCAGCACCGGGTTTGAGATGCCGGCGCTCGAGAGTCCCGTTGCCGGTGACCACGACCACGTAACCGGAACCGGTGAAGTCGAAACGGCCTGCAACTGGAACCCATCCGTTATGCATACCGCGAGGTCCGGGCCGGCCGTCACGTCGAACTCGGGATAGACCGTAATCGTGATGTCGTCGACGAACACTTGGCCCGTCGGCGAAACCATGGTCAAGGTCAGCGTCAAGGTCGCATCCGGCAGCAATTCAACGAGTTGAGTCGATGGGTCGGCAAAGAGCTCGGGCGGCGACCACGCGTAGTTCCAAGCGGCCGGATCCGTGCCAGGGTCCCAAACGGACACGTTGCCGTACAGGGTAATGGGCGTCGAGCCGCCGGCGCAGAAGTAGTTCGCAGAGGTGGCGATGTAGGGGGTTTGGGCCGCCGCCCCGGCGGCCAAAAACAGCCCGAACACCCCGAAAATCATCCGCAATCCCATGACTTTAAGGTACATCGATTTTCGGCCAAACGACTTCCATCACCCAGTTCGCCCGCAGCTCGACGGCCTCGCCCCCGTGCAGCGCCGGCTCAGGGGCTCGCCACCGCGTCACGTCTACCCCGTCCCACTCCCCATTGCCATCCACATCGTGCCGCAGCAGCAGGCGCACCGGGCCCGGCGGCAAACCCGAAAGGACTACCCGCTGGAACTCCGGCCCGATGGGCTGAGCGGCCAGCACTGCCCCTGTGGAATTCAGCACCTCGAGCCAGCCCGCAGGAAAAGTGGCTGCAGGGGTGATCTGCAATTCCGCCCACGGCTCCGGTCCGCGCACCGTCCATTGCCAGAAAGAAGTGTCCGCACGCTGCGTTGCACCCCAGCCCACCACTGCTCCAGGGAGGGCTTCGATACGGTAGGTGCCCGGCTTTTCGTCGAGCTGCAAGCGCACGGTGCCGGGCCTGATTCCGAGCTCCACCCTCGCCTCAACCGGCGTGCTGTCGCGCGTCACCTTCCAGGCCCCCGGGTCGAACGAGGCGATGGGTCGGTTCCACTGGACTTCGCGGAATGCCATGGCGGGGTGGTCACCTTGCAATGGACGCACCGCCGGAAGGGAATCCCACCGCCAGCCCCGAGCGATGAGTTCCACCGGTTCTGCGCGTCGGGCCGTTCGGACATCCACCGTGTCGATTCCAGGAATACACCACCGCGTCGGGTACGGCCCCGGACCGGGCATCCACGCCCACGCGCTGTCTGCACCCCAGACCGCTCGCTGCACCCCGTCAACTCCTGGCACCGGCTCCAACTGCACGCCCGCTCCCCCCTTGACCACGAACCGGACAAACCCCGTCGAATCCCCCGTTGCCGAAAGCAAGGCGGGCAGGGGAAGCGGGGTGTCGAGGGCCAACCGGTGGTGCACCGTATCTCCCGCCTCCGCAAGCGGTTCGAGCACCGCCACGGCCTCGCCTTCCGTCAAGCAGTAGTCCCGGTCCGTGTCCGCCACCGCCCACACTCGGTAGGCACCTGGGGCCAGGTGCTGGAGTGCGAAGTTCCCTTCGGCGTCGGTGACGGCCGTTCGATCCGGCTTGCGGCCCGCCCGCACCGAGTCGATCGGAACATCCGCCCGGTGGGCCATCGCCCGGACTCCAGCCACCCCGGCACCCGTCAGCCGGTCCACGACGCGGCCGTGCACCGCGAGTGTATCGAGCACCGGACCGGTCGAAAACGCCCACTGCACACCGGATGCCGGAAGGCCTTCGTGGAGATCCACGATACCATCGCCGAAGGCCACCACGTAGGTCGTTCCGGGAAGCAACGCTGCCGCCGGAAGCTCCAGCTGCACGCGTTTGCCGCGAACAGCCAGGACGGGTGAAGGCACGATGGGGGGCGAAATCAGGAGTTGGGCAGTCGCATTGCGCGCCACGATGTACTCGTCGAACTCGAGCACCAGCGCTTCCGGCCGGACGTTTACAGCACCATATGTCGGACTCCCCGCAACCACCCGCGGCGGCTCCACATCCACCGGTCCCCCGGTCGGACTCGACACCTGAGCACATCCCGCGAGGACGAGCGCCCCTGCCGCCCAGACTCCCTTCATGCCCATCCGTTCCACCGCGCAGCGACGAGCTCCACAACGCGTTTGAGGCCAACCACGTGGTCATCGCGGAACGCATCCGGTTCTACCGCGTCCACATCGAGCACGGCTACCACCTCACCCTCGACCACCACCGGAACTACCACCTCTGACCTTGAAAGGGCGCTGCACGCTACATGACCGGGAAACGCCTCCACATCCGGAACCACGACCGTCTCACCCGACTCCCATGCAGCCGCACACACCCCCCGCCCACGCACCAGCCGCGTGCACGCCACCGGACCTTGAAACGGCCCCAGCACGAGTTCATCGCGAACCTCATCGACCCGGTAGAATCCCACCCAGTGCCATCCGAACGCCTCAAACAAAGCCGCCGACACGTTCGCTAAGTTCGCTGTCCGGTCCACTTCCCCCTCGAGCAACCCCACGAGCGCAGGCACGAGGGCGTCGAACCGGGGACGGATGCCGTCGGGAAACTGTAGAGCATGCGCCATGCCGCGAAGGTACTTCCCGGCTCACGAAAGCACGAGCACCACCGCACCCACCACCTCCCCACCCCCCGCTTCCACCGCCTCCGCCGCCGCCCGGAACGTGGCCCCGGTCGTCAGCACGTCGTCCACGAGCACCACCCGGCGGCCAGCAATTCCACGGCCCGGCACAAAGCAGGTCCGCAGCATCGCCGCCCGGTCGCGCCGGCCCAGACCAGTAATGCTCGTGCGGTGCGCCGTGCGCACGAGTCCACCCGCACACACCGGCCAACCCCACTCCGCACGGAGTCCGGTGGCGATGCGCTCGGCCTGATTGTAGCCGCGGTGAAGGCGGCGGCGCAGGTGGACCGGGACGGGCACGAGCACGGGAGCATCGAGGTCAGGCGGATCGCCGGCTGCGAGCCAACGGCCCGCCGACACCGCCAGCGACCCGTCGCCCCCGTACTTGAAGGCATGGACGAGCTGCCGGACATGCGGGGCTGCGCGCAACCGCAATCCCGCCTGAACCCAGGGAACATGGATCCGCTCGCGGCACAGGATGGCCCCGGACGGTCCGCGGATGTCCGGCAACGCCGCGACGCACAAACCGCATAACCCCATAGGCGCCGCACCGGCAAACGCTACCCCGCACCCTCCACACCGGCGCGGCAGGACCACCCCCCACGCCCACTCCACCGCTCTCCCCACCATGCCCCGAAGGAACAGCACCGACCGAAGGCCCTGAAAAGCGTTGTGCAGACGGAGGGCGTAGGTTTGCAGGCGCGATGCAGTACGGCAAACCGGACACGTTCGAGGGCCTGCCCGACAGGTGGTGGGAGTTGCCGCCCGACGGGCCATCCGTGGGTGGAGCGGCCGGGGCCTGTGCCGTCCGGACCGGAGGCACCATGTGGACCATAGATGCCTGGCGCGGAAGCGTGTACCCGGCGAAGGCGACGAAGAAGACCTGGCCGGGGCTGTACGGTCGCGCGTTCGGGACGCTGGAGCTGAATGCCACGCACTACCGCAT
>JBIIRP010000080.1:0-7288 GCA_044341475.1 Flavobacteriales bacterium
TACCCATTCTCGACCTTCACCCCTGCATGTACCGGAGCTCAGCAAACCATCACCACGTGTGGTTATGGCGCGGAATACTCTTTGGTGTACTTGACCGCAGGCAACACCTACACCTTCGGTTCTTCGGTGACCTCGGACATCTGCACCATTGCGGATGAGGGAGGCACGGAGTCCTACGCATTCGGTGTGGGTCAAGCTGTGTACACGGCTGCTCAGGACGGGCCAGTGCGCTTCTACACCCACGCTGCAGGTTGTGCTGCAGTTGCTGGTTGCCGCACGAAGTGGGTCAACTGTTCGTCTACACCTCCGACCCCTCCGGGCGGAGTGTGGTACACCTTCACGTCGACGGGTACGGACCTCACGGAGATCTACACCTGTGGATCGGTGTTGGACACCCGTGTGCACGTGTACCAAGCCGCGAATGGCGATTGTGCTTCGTTGGGTTGTGTGACGGCCTTGAACAACGCCGCTGCGATTAGCGACGAGAGCTTCGAGGGCTGTGGCTTCTTCGACCAAGACGATGCTTACATCGAATTCGTTACGGTTCCCGGAACCACCTACTACGTGTACGTGGGCGCCGACGGTTCCACGAACGGCTCGTTCCAAATCGCGATGGACTGCGAACCGGCAATCTACGGTTGCATGATCAGCGCAGCCTGCAACTACAACCCGGCAGCGAACATCATGACGGATGACTGCGATTACACGTCATGTGCTTGCGATAACAACCCGGACGGTTTCCCGCTCGTAATTTCGATGTTCGACTCCTTCGGTGATGGATGGTTGAATTCTGCCGGAGGCCCTGGAGGGTATTCGATTGCGACGGGGGAGGGCACGGTTGTGGCTTCAGGCGCAATCGATGATGCCTTGTATATCGCGGACAACGATAACTACCAGGGTGCGGAGTTCGGTCTGGATGTGCTCTGCCTGGATCCGGGATGCTACATCTTCACCTTCACCGGGGCAAGTTTGGATTTTGCCGAGCAAAGCTGGAGTGTGTCGAATGGTACCACGACGATTCTGTCGGGTGCTCCGACGGGCAACAACGCTGTAGCAACGTTCCCCTTCACTTTGGGTTCTGCAGTATGCGGATGCACCGACGACGGTGCCTGCAACTTCAACCCGGCGGCTACGGACGACAACGGTACGTGTGAATACCTGACCTGCGCAGGCTGCACGGACATCACGGCATGTGACTTCGATCCGACAGCAACCATCAACGATGGCTCGTGCTGCTACGACAACTGCATCACCTTGACCATGGCGGACAGCTTCGGCGACGGCTGGCAGGGATGTGTGGTGTCCATCAAGACGCTTGCAGGTGTGACGGTGTTCTCCGGAAACATCCCGAACGGAGGTGGTGCTAGCGGAATCGCACTGGGCTGCTTGCCGGACGGCTGTTACACCATCAGCTCTTCGGATGACACCTTTGACACCGAAGTTTCTTGGACCTTGACCGGTGTCTTCGGCGGGGCTGTATCAGGTGGATCAAACTACCCGGCCACGTACATCTCGATCGGTGGCAACAACTGTATCGAGGGTTGCACCGTATCATGTGCTTGCAACTACGATGCAACGGCAGTGATTTCGGATGATACCGCGTGCACGTTCGACAACTGCAGCGGGTGTACGTACGAGGGTGCATTGAACTTCAATGCGAACGCTTCGTCGGACGACGGTTCCTGCCAGTTCGATCTCTCGAACCCTTGCCCGGCTGACCTCAACGAGGACGGTTCGGTCACGACGGCTGACTTGCTCCTGTTCTTGGGTGCATTCGGCTCGATTTGCCAGTAAGGCGAGACCATGTGATTTGGAAAGCCCGGTACTTCGGTACCGGGCTTTTGTTTTTCACTCATTTACATTATTTTTCAGCAACCTGCACGAATTCCCTGAAGCCTTAACGGAATTCTACGTGCATGCGTTTTAACTTCATTCTCTTCTGTTGTGGTTGGATCTCGTCGAGCAGTGCTTCACAGGCACAACTCGTCGGGGCGTCGGAGGTCTATCCCTTATGGACGAACCACACGAGTGGATATTTGGGGGCGGGCATGAGCGTAGCGGATTACACGGGGGACGGGTGGGACGATGCGACGTTTGTTCACCACGGGGGCATCTTGTATTTCTACAGAGGCACAGGCACAGGGTTTGTACAGGAGGTATTGCCCGTGGAAAACGGAACTTCTGAGGCAAAGGGCGTTTTATGGGCGGATTTCGATAACGATGGAGATCAGGATTTGCTTGTCGCAAATCGGTTGGCATCGAACACCTACTGGCGGAATGACGGAGGGGGGTTTTGGACGGATGTATCCTACGAGTCGGGTTTAGATTTGGGGCCTTCGAGGTCGTATGGGCTTGCCGCGGGAGATTTCGATCGGGACGGCTTTTTGGACCTCTTCATCGCGAACTACGTTCATAACCCGGCAGTCGAAGCCCCGAAGAATGAGCTGTACCGAAACCTAGGAAATGGATTCTTCCAAGAGGTCACCGAACAGGCGGGCTTGACGGGGGAGATTACCCAATGCTTTCAGGGTCAGTGGGTGGATTTCAACGAAGACGGCTGGCTGGATCTTCATGTGATTCGTGACCGGTTGATGTTTGCGAACCTGTACTACGAGAACCAACAAGATGGCACGTTCATCGAGCGAGCGGCGGATGTAGGACTGGATGTGATGCTGAATGCGATGTCCACTTCTGTGGCGGATTTTGATCGGGACAACGATATGGATGTTTACGTCACGGGTGCCCTGGAAGGAAACAAGCTTCTGGTGAATACCGGGGGAGTGTTCGCCCTCTACGAACCGCCCGATGGCACAGATTCGGTGGTGATGAACGATTGGTGTTGGGCGGCGAATTGGATGGACTATGACAACGATGGGTGGGATGATTTGCATGTCACCACCGGCTATACGGTGGCCACCCAGCATCCGGAGGTGTATACGTGGTTTTACCGACCGGACTGGTTTTTCCGGAACGATTCGGGCACGTTTGATTTGGCGACCGAAGAGGTACTAGGCACGGTAAACAACTTGTCGTTTGCGGCTGCCCCGACGGACATCAATCGGGATGGCACGCTGGATTTCATTTCACATCGGGTCCAGGCAAATGCTCAAGTGCTCATGGGGACGCCTGCGCCCGGAAACTGGTTGCGCATCTTGCCGCAAGGCACCGACAGCAACCGGGATGGAATCGGCACGAAGGTACGGGTGTATGTGGATGGTCAAGTGATCTATCGGATGTCCACGGCAGGTGAGAATTATTTGGGCCAAAACAGCCGCTGGCTCCACTTCGGCCTCGGCCCAGCGACTATCGTGGATTCGATACAATTCGTCTGGCCGCTGGGGTTAGAAGAGTGGTACTATGCGGTGCCCGGCAACCAGTTTTGGACTGTGGTGGAAGGGGCTTCTGCTGCAATCGACGCATGTCCCGAAGGGGAGATTTGCTACGGCTGCATTTATTCCGCGGCGTGCAACTTCGATGCGGGTGCAAACACCGACGACGGCTCGTGCGACTTTTCGTGTTGCACTGGACCTTCTGCATGTGGCCCCGGGACCCTTTGGGATTCTCTCGTTGGGGTATGCTTGCCAGTGCCCATCTCACAGGCTTGCCACGCCGACTTGAACGTTGATGGCACCGTCACGGTAGGCGATTTGATGTTGTTTTTAGAGGTGTTCTCGCAGACGTGTCCGCCATGAGAACTGTACTTTCGCGGGATGCGACACATCCTGTCCGATGCGACGGCTCTGCTGCGTGACCGGCGCAGCATTCAGCCGGAGCGCATGTCCACCCGGCCTGTGCACCGGGAAATCCTCGAGCTAGCCCTCACAAATGCAACATGGGCGCCCAGCCATGGCATGACGCAGCCGTGGAGGTTCGTCGTGTACCATGGCGAGGGGGCACAGCGCATCGGTGCGCAGCTCCCGCTGTGGTACGTGGCGCACGCCGGCGAGCAGGCCTCGGAACGCAAGCGGCTGCAGCTCGAGCAGCGTGCGGCGCGGTTGCAGGCACTGGTTGTCGTAGCTGTGGTGCCCGACCCGGCGGGTCGCATTGCGCTGGCGGATGACCGTTTGGCGACCGCTTGCGCGGTCCAAAACCTACACCTCACCCTCACCGCCCAGGGCATCGGCGGCTTTTGGTCCACCCCCGGCTTCATGCACCTGCCTGTAGTCCGAGAATTTGCTGGCTTGCCTGACGATGCTGAAATTCTCGGGCTGTTTTACGTCGGCTATCCAGAAGGTGAGTGGCCGGTGGGCGTTCACCGGAGGCCCCTGGAATACGTCACTTCTTGGTTCGACACGTAACGGATTAGGGGAGGATTACCCGCACTTCTACGCCTGCGGTGGCGAGCCCGCTCCAAAACCGCACCGATGCCGTCGGATCACTGCCCGCCGCCCAAGCCGCCTCGCCCCACCGGTTGCGCGCGAGTTCTTGGCTGAAGAAGCCGCCCAGATAGAGGCCCCAGGCGTCCGGCGCTGAACGCCATGATATCCCTACTTCGGCAGAAAGGGGAACTGCCCAGCCCCGAAGGCGGCTTTCCCGTGCCACGAAGCTGTGGAAGGTGCTGTCTGCAGTCGTTGTCTCGCCGGATGCAACGGCATCGCTGGGCATGAAATCGAGCACGGGTCCAAGCAGAAGGTGCACTGCCGTGGTCGAAGTGAGCGGCACGCGGGTGCCTGCAAGGACGGGAATGCGGTACCGGACGGTCCTGAGGACGAGTTCTCCTTCCGTTCCGGAGGCATGCTGTAACGACCACGTGCTGCGCAAGCGTACGAGTTGCAAGCCCGTGCTCCACGACCACGCACCCCGTGTGGGGGTTGTGATGCGCGCACCGAATCCGGTTCCCCAGGCGGGCTGCCACAAGCACGTCAAGCCATCGGATTCCCCAGGAATGTCCTCCACGCCGGCCCAGGCCGCCGGCGCAAAGCCCGCGAGACCCCATTCGAGGATGCGGCTTTCTTGGCTTCGTGCGGCGTTCCACGCACCGGCAAGGGCGAGCAGCACGGCGACGAGGGTCACAAGCAGTAGGGTCCAGCGCAGCCCTGGGTGGGGGATGAAGGGTTTGCGGTGGGCGGCGATGACGGCCATGTTGTGCTGGTGCGCCCGTTTCAGGTAGTCCTTGTGGATGCCGAAGAGCAGTTCATCTTCCTCCTCGTGCGATTCAAAAGGAATGGAATCCCCAAGACAGCGCTGCTTGAAGTCGGCCGCCCGCGCGGGATCGCGGAAGGCAAACACTTCATAGCGGTTGTCCGCCGGGTGGGGAAAGTGGTTCGTGAAACGCACGGGCTAAAGGTACTGGAATGCAAAAGCCCCGAAGTGCAGGAGCACCCGGGGCTTTCGAAAGTTCGGGAGGAATCAGTGCGCTGCTTCGCCTTCACCTGCTTCTGCCGTAGCATCAGCCGGTGCCGCGTCAGCTGCAGCAACGATGTGGAAAGCGAGGTCGAAGTTCGCATCGACGAGGATTTCGCCGACGAGACCGAACGACACATCGTACAGAGAGCGGTCCACCGTCACAACGCCATCCACGGTCACCGTGCCAGCACTGGCAACGATGGTCGCTTCGCAGGAGACCGGGTTCGTCTTGCCCTTGATGGTCAAGTTGCCCGACACGCGGTGGGTAGCACCGTTTGCCAAGGTCGAATCCGGAATCGCGCTGACGATTTCAAAGGTGGCTGTCGGGATGGAATCCACTGCGAAGAAGTCAGCAGACTTCAAGTGGCCGACGAGCGAGTTCATTTGGGCCGTATCCGACGCGAGATCGGTGTTCGTGATAGTCGTCATGTCGATGGTGAACGAACCGCCGGTAACGGTATCGCCCGACATCACGAAACCACCTTCACTGATTGCGATGGTGCCCGAGTGAGCGCCACCTACTTTCGTTCCGGT
This sequence comes from Flavobacteriales bacterium, assembly GCA_044341475.1. GTDB lineage: Bacteria > Bacteroidota > Bacteroidia > Flavobacteriales_D > Sanyastnellaceae > CAMCYM01. The sequence goes on from JBIIRP010000080.1 coordinate 5,881, forward strand.
CCAAGTCAACGTAGATGCGGCTGCATCTACCGTGTGGTTTACCGGTGCAGAGGCGACTACAGATTCTGCGCTGTTGTCAGAGCCACAGCCAGAAACGACAATTGCAGCCGAAGCTGCAATTGCCAACGTGCGAAGATTCAGCATGTTACTGTATCGGCGCAGAATTAGTGAGCAACCGTTGCGTCAGCAGCGTCCGTTGCAGCGGTGTCCGTAGCGGTGCTGTCAACGTAGGTCTCCTCGACAACCGGAGCTTCGACTGCGGTAGAGTCAACAGCGGTCTCGGTGGCTTCGGTTTCGCCAGAGTTGCATGCGGTGAACGCCAGAGCGGCGAAAGCAACCGCGAAGAGGAACGGGAACTTGTTCATTGAACTGAGGTTTACAGGATTTTAGTCGTGTTTGCGGCGGCGAAGGTATTCATTCCCTCGGATTATGCAAGAATCTGATTAGAGAAAATTAACATTCCGAAATGAATGCCTGTTTTTCTTCGTCGAATGCGTTGAGAATCAGAGGCTGCCATGGTGGGTGAGAGGGCTCATTTGGGAGCCGAAAGGAGGGAGCGTACGGCCGCACTGATGGACTTGCCATCGGCAGCTCCGGCGAACTTTGCACTTGCGGCCGCCATAACGCGCCCCATGTCACCCATTCCTGTAGCGCCAAGTTCGTTCACCAATTCGGCAACAGCTGCTTGGAGTTCGTCGGCAGACATGGGGACGGGAAGGAACGAGGCGATAACTGCGGCCTGGGTGCGTTCCTCTTGTTCGAGGTCTGTCCGGCCAGAGGCAGCATAGAGTTCAGCCGATTCGTTGCGCTGTTTGAGGAGTTTGGCGAGCACAGCGAGCACAACGGCATCATCTGGCTCTCCGGTGGCTCCTTCTTTCGTGGCCTCGAGGAGGAGCTTTGCTTTCACATCGCGCAATGCGGCGAGGCGCTCCTTGTTCTGCGCCTTCATCGCGAGCTTGATCTCCTCCGAGATGCGGTTGTGCAGCGACATCAATCGACGTTATCGTGCAAGAATGGGTTGTCGCTGCGCAGCTCTATGCGGCGATCGCCATGTTCGTCTGTTTCTTCGGTCAAAGCAAAGCGGCTGACCTGGGTAGCCGTAGACGGTGCGACGTCATCGAGGACGACGTTTCTGCGTTTGAAGGCTGGTTCGTTCTCAAGGTCTGCGATGCCACCGGGAGACTTAAACCGGCGGGTGTACATCTGGAGCCGTTGTGCGCGAGCCAGCTGGCGGCTGAGGAAATCGTCTTTCTCTGCGGGTACCTCCGTCCGTGAAATGGGAGGCGGTGGGGGCGAGGCGGGCTCAACCCGCGAAGCGGTAGCCTCCGGGCGAGGTCCTTCCCACGGTTTCCAGGAGAGGGAGGGAGGGGTTGAGGTTGAGGTTGAGGGGGAGGTTGAGGTTGAGGTT
>JBIIRP010000081.1:0-7193 GCA_044341475.1 Flavobacteriales bacterium
CAGCGTACTCCGGGCTTCCGGACTCTGCAAAACCTATGGACGACGGCAGGTGGTTCGCGATGCGTCGTTCGAAGTCCGTCGGGGCGAAGTGGTAGGGCTGCTCGGGCCGAACGGAGCGGGGAAGACGACGTCGTTCTACATGGTGGTCGGACTCGTCCGGCCCGATGCTGGCACCATCGCGCTCGGGAACCACGATCTAACGCGTGAGCCCATGTACCGCCGGAGCCGGCTCGGCATCGGCTACCTCCCGCAGGAAGCGTCCGTGTTCCGGGCCCTTTCCGTCGAAGCAAACATCGCGGCCATTCTCGAATTGCAGCGCCTCAGCCGCTCCGAACAGCGGGCGCGCTTGGAGCAACTGCTCGAGGAGTTTGGCCTGGAGAAGGTGCGGAAATCGCGGGGCGATGTCCTCAGTGGCGGGGAGCGGAGGCGCACCGAGATTGCCCGGGCACTTGCGGCCGATCCCGCCTTCATTTTGCTCGACGAACCGTTTGCCGGGGTGGACCCCATCGCCGTCGAAGACATCCAGCGCATCGTCAGCCAGTTGCGCGACCGCAACATCGGGGTGCTCATCACCGACCACAACGTGCAGGAAACCCTGCATATCACGAACCGCGCCTACCTCCTGTTCGAGGGCAGCATCCTGCGGCACGGAACCGCCGCAGAACTCGCGGCCGACGAACAGGTCCGACGCGTCTACCTCGGCCAAAACTTCGTTCTCCGCTAACCTCAACCTCAACCTCAACCTCAACCTCAACCTCATAATGCGCCCCATCCTCGCCCTCGCGCTTACCCTAACAACCCTCGGGGCTTGGGGCCAATACACGTCAGATCCCGCTGCGAACACCCCGGTAGCTGATGCGGCAGGTGTGGAAGAAGTGACGCCCCTCACCGTCGCCACGGAGGAAGGTTCGGTGTGGGTGACCTATTTCGCCTCGAACGCATCCGGATCGTACACCTTCATGGCCTCGAAGCTGGATCCGAGCGGCACGCCGGTGGGGCCGAGCGACGGGTGGGTTGTGAGCGACTATCCCCAAAGCACCGCCTTGTTTCGCTACGGAATCGCCGCGCACCCCGACGGTGGCGTGGTGGCGGCCTTCCAGGACGAGCGGACTGGGGTGCTCGATGTGGTCGCCTACCGGCTGGGGTCAGACGGCACTTTCCTGTGGAGTGCGGACGGGGTCGTACTGGCCGACGATGAAGCGACCGGCGGACTTGCCCCGACGTGCGCCGTGCTGGCCGACGGGGCTGCCGTCGTGGCGTGGAACGCCATGGGCACCGAGTCGAACGGAGTGACCGTACAGGCCCTCGATGCCGCGGGGCAATTTGTGTGGGCAGAACCGATCCGCATCCACGACCCCTCTAGCGTCCTCACCTACAGCCGGCCGCAGGTCGTCGCTTCTGAAGAGGGATTTCTCCTCGTGTATGTCGAGGAAACGGGCAATTTCCCGGCAGCAACCAGCCGGATGTTCGCGCAGCGCTATGGGGCGGACGGGGTCGCTGTTTGGGCTACACCCGTGCAGATTGCGGTGGCCACGATTTCGTTCTTCCATGTGCCGAGTGTGGTGTCGGATGGCCAAGGGGGGGCGTACGTAGCCTTCACCACCGGCAATGCGGCGGCGCCCAGCCTGAACGATGTGCAGCTCCAGCGCATTCGCGTCGACGGCAGCCTGTGGTCCGCCTCAGGCACCGCCGCTCTGACGGGCACGGCATCGCAGCGCATGTCGCCTGCCCTGTGCTTCGACCCGGGAGTGGATGCGCCCGCGGTGCTGCTCAAGGAGACGAACCTGTCGCAGTCCACCTTCAACGCCGTGGCCCAAGCATTTCAGCCCGAGTCCGGCGAGCGGTTGTGGGGCGATGCCGGACAGGCGCTGACCACCTCCGGCGCAGCAGAACCTCAAGCCATCCGAGGCACCTGCGGCGGATGGATGGCCCTGTACGGCGAAGGGAGCTTCGGGGCGATCACCCTTTCGGCAACCGCACTGGACGCGAGCGGCGAGGTCGTTTGGCCCGCGGTGGCCCTGTCCACGGCCTCAGGAAACAAGTCGCGCGGTCAACTCGTAGCCGTGCCCAGCGGTGCGGTCGCCGTGTGGGAGGATGAGCGTTCAGGAAGAGGGGTCTACGCCCAAAACAGTTCCTGCGACGGCGTCCTCGGGCCGTTCGCCTCGGCGATTTCAGAGCCCGCCACCTCAGCCGGTGCAGCCCATGCGGTCCCAAATCCCAGTGCCGGTTGGCCTGAACTCCAGCTCCCCACCCCAGCCGGCACGTGGCTCGTGGGTGCCTTCGATACGGCGGGACGACAGGTGGCAGAATGGGGCGGAACCACCGAGGAACCGCGCATCGCTCTCACCGGCGCACCGCTCCCTCAGGCGGGGATGTACCACCTGCGCGTGTCCACCTCCGGGTGGGTCGGCAGCGTCAGGATTGTGGTGGAGTAAGGGCGGAGAGCAGCCGCTCGACGTGCTTAGCCAGCACATCGACCTCGATGTTCACGGCAACTCCGGGCTTCAGCAGGTGGAGGGCCGTGTGGGTCCAGGTGTAGGGAATCAGCGCCACCGAAAACCCAGAATCGGAGACCTCAGCCACGGTGAGGCTTGTGCCGTTGACTGCCACGGATCCCTTCGGGGCGAGTAGCCGCGTCCAGCGCGGATCCAGGGCGAACCGCACCCGCCAGCTCCCGTCTTCGTCGCGCACCTCTTCCACGTGGGCTGTGGTGTCGACGTGGCCCTGGACGATGTGGCCGTCGAGCCTATCGCCGAGCCGCATGCAGCGTTCGAGGTTCACGCGGGTGCCCGGTTGCCAGGTGCCCAGGGTGGTCAATCGGAGGGTTTCTGCGATGGCCGTCACGGTCCATGCTCCGGGTTCGAGGGCAACGGCGGTGAGGCAGACGCCGTCGTGGGCAATGCTTTGGTCTACGCGGACCTCGTCCGCGAAGCCCCCTTCCACCGTGAAATGCACATTTGCGCCCTCCTGACGCACAGCGCGCACCGTGCCTATTCCTTCGATGATTCCCGTAAACATGCTATTCCGTGCGGGCCGGAAGCCCATCGATGATGTGCAAACTGCCTGAAAACGTTTCTTCTACGCGGCCCACCAGGCGGATCGTGAACACGCGGGCTGCGTAGTAGTAGACCCCATCCGCGCACATCCCGCCTTCCCGGTGCTCGCCCGTCCACAGGACATCCGGGTCGGATGTCGCAAACACCTCCTCGCCGTAGCGGTTGTAAATCCGTACGTCCACGCTGTCGATGAACTTCCACGGAAACGCCTCGAACACATCGTTCTTTCCATCGAAGTTCGGCGTGAAGACATTCGGCAGGAAATAGTACGGGCAGTTGTCCACGCAGATCGTATCGCTCAAGGCACTCCGGTTCCGGCGCAGCTCTCCGTCAGGTCCGGGCATCAAGCTGTCGAGGGCAGCCACCGCGAAGCACCCGGCAATCGTCCCTTCTACCCCGTCGGCGTTGAACGTGAACTCGGAAAGTCCTGCCACTTCCGCATAGCGCTCGAGCGGCGCGCCGAGCACCGGCGCCCACCAAACCTCCCACCCCTGCACATCGTCCGCACACCCGGGGACATCCTCCCACGCGAGGAAGTTCACCTCGGCCACACAATCCGGATCCAGCGCCAGAACGGGCGGGCACGGCGGCGTGTAATCGAACGGTCGGCCACAGGCTTCTTGGCTGAGGTTGACGATGGGGTCGATGGTCCCTGGGGCATCGTACCCCCCGGTCGTCCGAGCGTAGTAGCAGTACTCTTGTCCGTTCACTAACCCGGAATCGACCCAAACCGGCTCCGCCGCCGTCCCCAGCTCCACCCAACCGCCCGCACCGTCGCTTCGGAAGAAGGTGAATGCGCTGTTGCCCCAAGGCACATCGGCATCCACCCTGATTTCCAGCCGGTTGTCGTCCGGTTCGAGGAGCAAGTGCGGTGTGGCCGCCGGCAGCGACGACCCGATGGTGCCCGTCGAAGCCACCGCCTCCACCCGGTAGGTCCACGGTCCTGTCGACGTTGAAATCCCCGAATGGGTGAAGGCCGTATCCGGGCTGGTCAAGTACGGTCCAGGCGCAGTGGTGGCGAGCAAGGTGGCCGTGCCTGCCCCGGGGGCCGTCCCGTACAGCCGATAGAAGTACGGACCCGGGAAGGCCACTAAGGTGTCCGCTTCCGTGGGCGGGCTCCAGGCCACCTCGACCACCCCGGCATCCGGAGACGTCTCGGCAACCGAGGCTCCCGTAAGCACAGGCACGTCTTTGATGAGGGTGGCACACACCGGATCCGAGGCGATGGAAGGCCCCGAACCCGGCCACTGGGCAACCCAACGGTAGCAGTATGTCGCCCCGAACGAGAGCAGGTTGTCGTCTGTGAAGGTGGTCGAACCGAGGCCCTCGGTGGACCCGATAAGCACGTATCCGAGCCCCTCCGGAATGCCCGTTTCGCAATCGCCGGGGACCCAGGTGTCTGTGCCCACCTTGCGGTAGATGTCGTACCCCCCGGCGGCCACCTTCCATGCGGGAAGTTCGTCGGCACAGGTGTGCGGGAGCCAGGTCAGCTCCACCGTGTTTCCGACGGGAAGGGCAGAGACCGGAATGGGCGGGGGAGCGATGACGCGGATGGCCACCGATTCGATGTCCATGAGGTCCACTTGGGACGAGTTGTCTTCCGCTTTGACCACCAACTGATACGGCTCCGCGCGCACCTCCGCGCATTGGGGCGCCCAGGCGAAAGCGCCCGAGCCGTTGCCCAGGGGCGAAAACGCCCCGGGATGCTCCACTTCCGTGAGGGGCCCGCCCACAGCGGTCAGCAACACCACGTTGCCGTCCGGATCGTCTGCGCTGAATTGCAGCTGCAGGAGCGTCCCCGCCACCACACAGGTGTCGGCCACAGGCTCCAGCTCAGGAGGCTCGTTTGCGCACACCTGCACCGTAATCTGCATGTCACGGACTACCTCCCCCACCTGCACCAGCTCGCCCTCCACCAAGCGCCACTCGCGGATGGCGATGGCGATGTTGTACTCACCCGCGAGCACCGGCTCATCCCACGTGACGTCGCCCGAGGCCGGGTCGATGGTAAACGTGTCCGCTTCGGGACTGATCAGGTCCGGGCTCGAAAACCCCGCGATGTCCTCGCCCTCGAAACCGCGGCAGGCCACCAGGTGGTAGCTGAGCACGTCTCCGTCGGGGTCGTGCGCGCCGGGATTGTGGATCCACAGGCGGCGGGAGCAGGCGTTTTGGATGGCGGGGTTGAGGAGTTGGACGGACGAATTGTGGCCGGCTTGCGGACTGATGACCAGCAGCGAGCGAATGGCGAACGGCACGTCCACGCTCCCGGGAATGTTGAGCACCCCGTCGTTGCGGTTCGGATCGATGACCCGCAGGGCGAAGGCCCCGGGGCCGCCGTAGGTGTGGGTGCCGCGGTAGGTGTTGATTTGGACATCGTTTGGCAGGAAAACGATGTTTTCCCTGCCCAAACTATCCGCCTCCCCCGCCTGCTCATCCCCCCAAAAAATCTCGAGCCACGGCCGGTCCGCAATCGCACTCGTCTTCGTGTACGTCGTAATGACCACCTCGTAGGTCAACCCCGCGACGTGGCGGTAGGTGATTTCGCCCGCGCGGTTGTGGGTTGCGGCCGCCCGCCCCGCGAGCATCGCGCACATCCCGGCGATCGCCCAGGTGCCCAGTCCGCGAAGGCTCCGCCACAACATGAGGGCAAGTTACGGCGGGCCCGCTACCTTTGTCCCACCTCATGTCCGCCAAAAATTCCCCCACCCGCATCGGCATCAGCTGCGGAGACCCGAACGGTATCGGCATCGAAACCGTGCTGCGGGTGTTTGCGGACGACCGCATGTTCGACGAAGTGACGCCCGTGCTGTATGCGCATCCCGAGACGGTGGCGCAGGTGGCGGAGACGGTGTGGTCGGGCAAGGCGGCATTTTGGGCTGCGGCGGCGGGCGCCGACGCTGCCAAACCCGGCATCCTCAACCTCGTCGCCCCCACCGACACCCCCTACTCCCCCGAGTGGGGCGCCACGACTTCGGCCGCCGGGGCCTACGCCCTCGCTTCGCTCGAGCGCGCGGTGACGGACCTCGCCGGCACGAAAACGGAAGCCCTCGTCACTGCGCCCATCCACAAAGACGCCGTGCGGAGTGCGGGCTTTGCCTTCCCTGGTCACACCGAGTACCTCGCTTCGTTTGCGAACGTCGACGACGTGCTGATGATCCTCGCGGCAGACGGGCTCCGGATCGGCATGGTGACCGGCCACGTCGCCCTCCGGGACGTGCCCGGCGCGTTGAACATGGATGTACTTCGCAAACGGGTGAACCGCATGCACGAAAGCCTGTTGCGCGACTTCGGCATCCCCTCCCCCCGGATTGCGGTGCTGGGCCTAAACCCCCACGCAAGCGACAACGGACTGATGGGCGACGAAGAGAAGCGCATCATCGCCCCGGTCGTGCGGGAGCTCGCCGCGGAAGGGATGCGCATTCTCGGGCCCTACGCCGCAGACGGATTTTTCGGGTCGGGGGCATTCCGCCACTTTGACGGCGTGCTCGCGATGTACCACGACCAAGGCCTGGCGCCGTTCAAGGCACTGAGCTTCGGCGGAGGGGTCAACTTCACCGCAGGACTGCCCATCGTGCGCACAAGTCCAGACCACGGCACCGGTTTCGACATCGCTGGACAGGGCAAGGCCTCCGGCGACTCGACGCGCGCGGCACTCTTCCTGGCGCGCGACGTACTGCGTGCCCGCTCGGAGTGGAAAACCTACGCCGCGCAGCCGCTTGCCATCGATCCCAGTTTGCGCCGCGAAGAAGACTACCGGCGTCGGTAAGGGCCTTTTGGAAAGTTTGGGCATTCGGGACGAATGCGCTACCTTTGCCGCCCGCTTAACGCCGGCCTCGTGGATGTTTTGGCTCCCTACCGCATCCCCTTCGTGGGATTGAAGCCCGGACGCCACGTCTACCGGATGGAAGTGGACCCCTTGTTCTTTGCGTCCTTCCCCCAGTCTGAAATCCGCAGCGCCCGTGGCGTTGCGGAGATTGTACTGGAGAAAATCGGATCCACGCTCGACGCGGTGGTGGTGCTCGACGCGGTGGTCACCCTGCCGTGCGACAGGTGCCTCGCCGACGCAGAGCTTCCCATCCATTTCGAAGACCGCGTCATCGCCCACACGGGTGCGGCGGTCACCGACTTAGACGGAGA
>JBIIRP010000082.1:0-7079 GCA_044341475.1 Flavobacteriales bacterium
ACTGCGCCCCGAACACGTCGCCGAACTCCAGCTCGGGTCCGTCGCCCGCTGGGGACGGCTCACCTTCACCGCAGACGCCTTCGCGGCCGTCCACGACCGGTTCATCCACCTCCGGCCCACCGGTGCATTCGCGCCCGTGTCCCACGCAGGCCAGGTCTATGTCTTCGCTGCGACGCCGGCGTTCCGCAGCGGGGGCGAGGCGGTGGCCGCGTGCCGCTTCGGCCGTCGGGGCAATGAACTGCAGTGCGGGGCGTGGTGGAGTCCGGGCTGGGATTTGGCGAGCGGACTGGGCCTGCCCTTCACGCCACCGCCGCGGCTGCGGCTGACCGGGGTGCTCGGCGAGCGCCGACTGGGCTCGGCCAGGGTGGTCGCCACGCTCGGCGTGGAGCGCATCGGCCGTGCCGAGCTGACCGCCCGAAACGAAGAAGCTACACCGGGAGCGACCCTGGTGACGGCCGCCGCCGAGATGCGCCGCGGAGTGTGGACGTTGCGGGTTTCGGGCGCAAATTTGGCCCGCGCAGCGTACCTCGACCACACGAGCGCTTACCGTGCACTCGGATTACCCGCGCAGGACCGCACGGTCACGGTGCGTCTCGCGCGGGCTTTTTCAAACATAACATCAGACGTAGAAATCAACTCAAAACCAAAACAATGAAACTTTTTCAATCCATCGTTGCTTTAAGTGCAATTCTGTTTGCAGTCGGATGTGGCAAAACGGACACCACGCCGCCGACCCTCGAGGTGGTCGTGGGCGGAGTCGGGCCCGGTACCGAGGTTGAAGCGGAGGCGGGCACGACGCTCAGTGTCTCCGTGCTCGTACAAGACGAAACGGAGCTGTCGGCCCTGCGGCTCGACCTGCACCAGGCGGGAGGACACAACCACGGGGTAGGCGAGGAAGAGTTCGTTCTGGCCAGCGGCAGTTGGACGAAGCTCGTGGACGAGGAGCTGACGGGCACAAGTCAGCTCTACCAAGGGAACTGGACCGTGCCGGAGGATGTACGCGGCGTATGGCACCTAGCCATCGACGCGGTGGATGCGGAGGGAAATGAAGCGGAGACGGTGGTACTCGACGTTCACATCGCAAACGCCATCATTCCGCTGTTCGAGCTGGGGACATGGGCGGAAGATGCGGTGTGGGCGGTAGGTTCGCAGGTGCCGTTTGCCGGGACGGTGAGCGATTCCGATGGGCTCGCGGCCGTCGAGGTGCACGTGGAGGACGAGGCCACGGGAGCGACGCTGTGGGAGGGAAGCTGGGACCCGGCGGGGGCGGTGGAATTCGATTTGGCCGCGGCAGTGGTCGCACTGCCAGCGGGATTCACCGGCTCAGCACACGTCCACCTCCGCGCGGAAGACACGGCCGGCCGCGTGTGCGAAACCGGCTTCGAAGCCAGCGTCGAGTAACCTCGCACGGCGGTCTGCGTACCTTGACCCCATGGGAGAACGGATTGCCTGTTCAGGGGAGTTAACGGTTCTGCAGCCTGCGGAAGTGGGCCCAGCGGACCGGGCGTTGCTCGATGCGGCCTTCGCGGCGGCACAGCATGCGTATGCCCCGTATTCGCACTTCCTGGTGGGAGCGGCGGTGTTGTTGGCGGATGGACGGGTCGTGACCGGTTGCAACCAGGAGGATCCGGCCTTCCCGTCTGGCCTGTGCGCAGAGCGGGTGGCCCTGTTTGCGGCGGGAGCCGCTGCGCCGGGGGTGGAGATTCGCACGGTCGCCATCGTCTCCCCCGTGCCCACGCCGCACACCAGCTTTACGCCGTGCGGGAGCTGCCGCCAGGTACTGCACACCTTCGGCTCGCGCCAAACCGCAGGCTTCCGCATCCTCTTGCAGGCCGCCGACGGCCCGGTCGTCGAAGCCTCGGGACCGGAGGTTTTCCTGCCGTGGGCGTTCTCGAGCGATGCTTTAGGGTAGATTCGCGGCCATGGAAATCCTGTCGAGCCTTCTCGGCATCGTGACCCTGCTCGGGCTTGCGGTGCTGTTCTCGCGCAACCGCAAGGCTATCAACCTCCGCACGGCGGCCGGGGCGTTCGGAATCCAACTGGCCATCGGTGCCCTCGTGCTCTACGTCCCCTTCGGCAAGCGGGCGCTCCAGGTGGCCTCCGAAGGGGTCGGACGCGTCATCGGCTACGGCAACGAAGGCATCAGCTTCCTGTTCGGCGGCCTGAACGATGGAAAGATGTTCGAGCTGTTCGGCAGCGGCGGCTTCATCTTCGCCATCCGCGTGCTGCCGGTGATTGTGTTCTTTTCCGCCCTCATCAGCGTGCTGTACTACATCGGGGCTATGCAGGCCATCATCGGGGTGCTCGGCGGTGGGATGCGCCGGTTGCTGGGCACGTCGCGCACGGAATCACTTTCTGCGACGGCAAACATTTTTGTGGGCCAAACCGAAGCCCCCCTCGTCGTCCGCCCCTACATCGCCGGCATGACCCGCTCGGAGCTGTTTGCCTTGATGGTCGGCGGCCTGGCTTCGGTGGCGGGCAGCGCCGTGGCGGGCTATGCCGCCATCGGTGTCCCCCTGGAATACCTCATCGCGGCCAGCTTCATGGCGGCTCCCGGCGGTCTCCTGTTCGCGAAACTGCTCCTCCCGGAAGTCGAGCGGCCCCAAGACGATCCGGCCCTCGGCCACGCCGCCCCGGAAGACCGACCGGCAAACGTCATCGACGCTGCCGCCACCGGAGCTTCGGCCGGACTTCACCTCGCCCTCAACGTGGGCGCCATGCTCTTGGCCTTCGTGGGCCTGATCGCGTTGCTGAACGGCTTGCTCGGAGGAGTCGGGGGCTGGGTGGGCATGCCCGACCTCACCCTCGAGCTGCTCCTGGGCTACGTCGGAGCGCCTGTGGCCGCGCTCATCGGGATTCCGTGGTCGGAGGCGGTGGTGGCGGGGTCGTTTTTGGGCCAAAAATTCGTCATCAACGAATTCGTCGCCTACCTCAACTTCGCCCCCTACCTCGGCGACGCACCGGCGATGGTCCTGAGCGAGAAATCGAAGGCAATCATCTCGTTCGCACTCTGCGGCTTCGCGAACCTGTCGTCCATCGCCATTCTGCTCGGAGGCATCGGATTCATGGCCCCGGCGCGGCGTACAGAAATCGCGCGGCTCGGCATGCTCGCCGTGCTCGCCGGAACGATGTCGAACCTCATGTCTGCCGCCATCGCCGGGCTTTTCCTCTCGCTATGACGGACCGGGAGCTGCTCGCCTTCCTCGACGTCACCTCGCTCACCGGCACTGAGTCGGAGGCCGAGGTGCTCGCCCTAGCTGAGCGGCTCCAGGCATCCCCGGTCGTTCCCGCCGCCCTCTGCATCTACCCGACCCACCTCGCGGCAGTCGCCGCAGCCCAGCCGTCCCGGACGTGGGCGCTGGCCACGGTCGTGAACTTCCCGACGGGCTCGCTCGACCCCGATGCGGTCGGGCGGGACGTCGAGCGGGCGGTCGCCGCGGGAGCGCAAGAAATCGACGCGGTGCTCGCCTTGGATGCCTTTTTTGCCGGCGACCTGGGCCGTGCAGCCGCAGTCTTCCACGCCGTCCGGGCCGCAGCTCCGGACGCCTGCTTCAAGGCCATCCTCGAAACGGGGGACCTCCGGCACGGAGCGGGGAGCTGGGGCCGCGCAGCGGATTGTGCACTTGAGGCCGGCGTCGACTTCCTCAAAACGTCGACCGGCAAGGTGCCGGTAGGAGCGACAACTGATGCCGTCGAAGTCCTGCTTGACGCCATAGGCTCCTCTGCAGTCGGGCTCAAGGTGTCCGGCGGCATCCGGACGTCCGAAGCTGCTGCTGCCTTTGCCGCCCAGGTGGCGGCCCGTTTTCCGAACTCTCCCTTGCTTCCGACGCGGTTCCGCATCGGAGCATCTGAACTCTTTAATCTGTTGACCCACCGTGCTCGTTCCTGAATTCATCCGCCGCAAGCGCGACGGCGAGGCCCTCTCGCCCGACGCCATCCGTTCGTTCGTCGCCGGCATGGCCGACGGCAGCATTCCCGACGCCCAAATCGCTGCCTTCGCCATGGCTTCGCTGTTTCGGGGCCTCTCCGCCGACGAAGCAGTCGCCTTCACCTTGGCCATGCGCGACTCGGGCAAGGTCCTGCACTGGGATCCCAGCGCGCTGGGCGGTCCCGTGGCGGACAAGCACAGCACCGGCGGGGTGGGAGATGCAGTGTCGCTTGTGCTCGCTCCGATGGCCGCGGCGTCCGGCGTCTTCGTGCCCATGATCGCCGGTCGCGGGCTGGCGCATACGGGCGGGACCATCGACAAGCTCGAGGCAATTCCGGGCTACACGACGGCTCCGGGGATTGCTCGTTTTCAGGAAGTTGTAGCCTCCGTCGGCTGCGCCATCGTCGGCCAAACCCCGGAACTCGCCCCCGCCGACGGCCGCCTCTACGCCATCCGCGACGTCACCGCCACCGTCGAACAAATCGGGTTCTTCACCGCCAGCATCCTGTCGAAAAAACTCGCGGCCGGCCTCGGCTCCCTGGTGATGGACATCAAAGTGGGCTCCGGCGCCTTTATGCCGAACGAAGAAGTCGCCCGCGCACTCGCGGACTCCCTGCGCACGGTCGGCGCCGGGGCAGGCTTGCCCGTCCGGACCGTACTCACCCCCATGGACGAGCCGCTGGCGGACGCCGCCGGCAACGCGCTCGAAGTTGCTGAGGCCGTGGCCCTCCTCCGCGGCGAAGTCCGGTCCCCGGCACTGCTCGAGGTGACCTTGCGCCTCGGTGAAGAGCTGCTGCTCGGCGCCGGAGTCGAGACGGACCCCGATGCGGCCCGGGCGCGGCTCGTGGGCGTGCTGAAGTCCGGTGCCGCGGCAGAGCGCTTCGGACGCATGGTGGCGGCGCTTGGTGGCCCGACGGACTTTGTGGAACGTCCCGCGCAGTATCTGCCTGCGGCGCCGGTGGTGGTGGAGGTTTGGCCCGCGGCGGTGCACAGCGGCAAACTGCTTACCCGCATCGACACGCGCCGGCTGGGACTGGCCGTGGTGGAGCTGGGAGGCGGCCGCAGCCGCGGTGGCGACTCCATCGACCCGGCCGTCGGCATCGACCGCTGGATGCGCGTGGGCATGCCCATCGATCCCGCTCGTCCGCTGGCCCGCATCCACGCCCGTACCTTCGCTGCTGCCGCGCGCGCAGCAGATGCTGTCCGTGCGGCCTGCACCTTCGCCGCTTGAACCTGACCCCTCCCTGAGTGTTCTAGCCCCATGGTGAAAGTCAAGGTCTTCGATTCCACCGAGGCACGGGCCTCCGCCCGCCGTCCGGCCCCCGCGCCCCCCACCGACGCCGCGGCCTTCCACGCCGTCGTGGAGAGCCGGCGCAGCGTGCGCATCTACTCGGACGACCCCGTTCCCGAGGACGTCGTGGCCCGCTGCATCGACGCGGCCCTGCTCGCCCCGAACTCCTCGAACCTCCAGACCTGGCAAATCCACTGGGTGCGGTCGCCCGAGAAAAAGGCCGCCCTGGTCGAAGCCTGCCTCGGCCAACCCGCAGCAGCGACCGCCCAGGAGCTCTTCGTCTTTGTGGCCCGCCCAGACCTTTGGCGTGAAAACAACGACCGCATGCTCGCTCGCCTGGACGCCGATCCGAACGTCCCCGAGCGCGGCAAGCAGTACTACCGTGTCATCACGAAAATCGCCTACAACCAGGGGCCTTTCGGGCTCCTTGCGCCCTTCAAGTGGCTGTGGTTCACCGTGCGGGGCCTCACGAAGCCGACGCCGCGCGAACCTATCGGCCTCGGCCACATGCGGATTTGGGCGCACAAGTCGACGGCGCTCGCGGCGGCCCACTTCATGCTGGCGTTGCGCGCGGAGGGCTTCGATTCGTGTCCCATGGAAGGCCTGGATTCCGCTCGGGTGAAACGGCTGCTGGACCTGCCCGCCGCGGCAGGTATCTGCATGGCGGTGTCGGCGGGCCGCCGGGCAGAAGGTGGGGTGTATGGCCCGCGCTACCGGTTCCCGCGCGAAACAGCCGTCTTCGAGCACTGAACGACTGGAGGTTTCGGTGCAACCGAGGTGCCTGTCAGGGAGTTGCTACATTTGGTCCCCTCACGCGATGCAGATGACGTTTCGAAAGTTTGTTTGTGCAGTAGCGGTCTCCGTTGTGATGCTTCCGGCCTCTGCACAGTTCACGGTGCATGGCAATGCCCAAACAGCGACTGGGGCGCCGGGCTGCTGGAACCTTACCGGGAACAGCGGAAACCAGGATGGGCAGATTTGGAGCACTACGAATGTCAATGTAAACCAACACTTTGACATGATCGCGGACGTGCGATTGAGCAATGGAACGAACGATGGTGGCGGCGACGGCATGGCCTTCGTGCTGCGGCCATCTTCCACCACCCCCGACGGAATCGGGGGTGGCCAAATGGGCTTCGGGCTCATCTCGCCGTCCATCGTTGTGGAAATCGACACCTACTCGAACCCCGGCGCCCCGATTTTCGATTTGGCCACTGACCACATCGGCGTCCAAAAAAACGGAACCAATCTGCACACGGGAGCAAACGTCATCGCCGCCCCCGTATCCGCACTGAACACCGGTGGCAACATCGAAAACGGCAACTACCACACCCTGCGGGTCACGTACAACCCGGACACGGACGTCTTCAAGGTGTTTTTCAATTGCATCGAGCGCATTTCCACCACGGTCGATCTGGCCGCCGTGCTCGGTACAAACCTGGTCCGGTGGGGCTTTACGGCCGGAACAGGCGGCGCTTCAAACCAGCACCGCGTGTGCAATCCTGTCTGGGTGGCCGGGATGGGGAATTTTCTTGCCGAATCCGTGACGACCTGCGCAGGAGCGTCTTCGACATGGACCATTCCAGCGGGCATTGCGGGTGTTTCGTGGTCACCCGCCACGGCACTTTCCGCCACCACCGGGTCTACGGTGACGGCGTCGCCCACCACCACCACGACGTACACGGTGACCTACAACAACCTGTGCAACTCTCCCACCACGGAGCAGTTCACGGTGAACGTTTCCGCCCTTCCCCCGTCGCCGAACCCCGTTGCCGCCGTGAGCTGCAACGGCACGCCCGTGGTACTCTCGAACGGGCCATGGCCAGCGTCGGTCGTCGGCACATGGGCGGGCGGATCGAC
>JBIIRP010000269.1:0-6962 GCA_044341475.1 Flavobacteriales bacterium
CTCAACCTCAACCTCAACCTCAACCTCAACCTCAACCTCAACCTCAACCTCAACCTCAACCTCAACCTCAACCTCAACCTCAACCTCAACCTCAACCTCAACCTCAACCTCAACCTCAACCTCCCCCCCACCCCGGGGCGGCCGCATCTTTCGGGGAGAGCAGCGGCGGGGCGGTGAGGGGCCAGGGGATGGCGATGTGGGGGTCGTCCCAGCGGAGGGAGCCCTCGTGGGCCGGGCTGTAGAGGGCGGTGCACTTGTAGTGGACGTGGGTGCCGGGGGTCAGGGCGAGGAAGCCGTGGGCGAAGCCCTCGGGGATCCAAAGCTGCCAGCCGGAGTCGGCGGTGAGCTCGGTGCCGAAGGAGCGGCCGTAGGTCGGCGAGGTGGGGCGGAGGTCCACGGCGACGTCGAAGATGGCGCCGAGGGCGCAACGGACGAGTTTGGCCTGGGCGAAGGGCGGATGCTGGAAGTGCAGACCGCGGAGCACGCCGGCCGCCGAGACGCTGGCGTTGTCCTGCACGAAGGTGACCGGCCGGCCCACGGCCAGGCGAAAATCCTCCGCATTCCACGTCTCCTCGAACTGACCGCGGTCGTCCGTGAACCGCCGGGGCCGCAGCAGCAGCACGTCCGGGAGATCCGTGAAGGCAACTTCGAGGGGCATGGAGACAGGGTTAGAGGGCGTTCGCCAGCAGTGCCCAAAGGACGCTCAGCGACGAAACGATGGAGACGATGGGGTTGATGTCGCGCAAGACCTCGGAGGCGATGTCCGGGACCGGGTCGACGTAGAGGATGTCGTTTGCTTGGACGACCGTCGCGGCGGCGGCCAGGCCGGCGGCCGTGCTGAGGTCCATGAGGTACACCTGCGAGCCGGCGGACGAGCGGCGGATGAGCTTGACCCGGGAGGCGTTGCCGCGTGCAGCCACACCGCCGGCGAGGGCAAGCACCTCGAGGACCGTCGTGTTTGCGTTTGTCAGCGTGATGACCGTGGCTGCGCCCGCCGCGCCGGGGAAAACCAGCACGCGGTTGTTCGTCACCTGCAGGACCGCGTAGGGATCGTTGTAGAGGTGGACGTAGGCCGCCTCGATAGCGCCTTCCGCTTCCTCGAGCGTAAGGCCCGCGATGCGCAGGTTGCCCACCTCCGGCAGCTCGATGTGGCCGTCGGGGAGGACGAGGTAGGGGATGCCGTTGCGGAATTGGCCGGCTTGCTGCGTGAGTTGGACGGCGGAGGGGGTGGATTCGGTGGTGCCGGCGGTGCCCGCGAGCAGGCGTTGGCCGCCGTTCGAGTAGAGCTGGAACGCGACGAGGTCGTTCGGCGCGATGCGGTATTCCTCGCGGGAAAGGGTCGCGAGGTCGGCGAAAGCGAAGCCCTCTTCCGTGCGGAACATGAGGTCTTTGTTTACCGTGCAGCCGGCTAGCAGGAGCGCCGCTCCTGCAGCCCAAATTCCCTTCAGCATGCCCGCAAGGTACTCCGCTCTGCGGCTATCTTCGCGGCCATGTTCGAAGGAGGCCACCGGCTGCGGGCGCTAGAGCCGGCAGATGCCGCCCAGCTGTACGGCTGGGAAAACCGGCCCGATGACTGGTGGGTCGGCGCCCGGCTGGCCCCCATCGCACACGAGGCGCTCCTGCGCTATGCGTCGACCGATACGGATCCGTTTGCCGAGGGGAGTGTACGGCTGGTGCTTGAGGCGCCGGACGGGACGGCCGTCGGGGCCGTGGACCTGTACGCCATCGATGCCCGCAGCGGCAAGGCCGGGGTAGGCATCCTCGTCGATGCCCGGCGGCGGGGCGAGGGCCACGGTGCCGCGGGGTTGCGGTTGCTGACGGACTATGCCGCCGGGCATTTGGGCTTGCGCACCCTGTTCGCTGAAGTTCCCGCGGGCCACACGGCCTCGCTGGCGCTGTTCCGCGGTGCGGGATTTGAGGACCGCGGGGTCTGGAAAGCCTGGGTGCGCAACGGAACTGCCTTTCTCGATGTTCATCTCCTGCAATGGATGCCGACCGCCCCATGACTGAAGTTCCCACCCCCACTCGGCCGCTGTGGCGCCGGCCCTGGTTCATCGCCGTCGCTGCCGCCGCCCTCCTCGGGGCCGGCGCCGTGGGCGTCGCGGCCACGCTCGCCTACACCCCCGTCGGTCCGGCGGACGGCGGCCCCTGGTGCCTTCACGTGACGGACGGGGAATTCACGGCGCTCACGCCGGACGAGCCGGCGTGCCGCGCCTCGGCCCAAGACGTCGCGGGCTTCCGGGCGGCCCACCGCCTGTTCGCGGCGCTGGACCGCACGCCCGAGGACGGCCGCTACTGCTTCGACGGCCCGGTGGGCGCCCTCGAGTTCGTGCGGCGCGTCAGCCGGGGCGACCGCGAGGAAGTCGCGGTAGTGGTACGGTCGGTGCGGCTGCCGCAAGATTTGGCCGGAGAGCTGGCGTGCCGCATCCGCACGGACAGCGCGGCTCTGGCTGCGGTGCTGGCGGTGGACAGCATGGTGTGGCGCATCCGGCCGGACACCTACCGCATGTGGTGGGAAAGTGACGCCGCCGCCCTGCGCGACCGCTTGTACGCCGAAAGCGTCGCGTGGTGGACGCCGGAACGGACCGCCGCCGCCGCCGCCCAGGGCCTCACCCCGCAGCAGGCGGTCGTGCTCGCCTCCATCGTCCAGGAAGAGACGGCGGAAACCGCGGAAGCCGCCGCCGTCGCTGGCCTGTACCTGAACCGGTTGCGCAAGGGAATGCTGCTGCAGGCGGACCCGACGGTCAAATTCGCCGTGGGCGACTTCTCGCTGCGCCGCGTGCTCGACCGCCACGTCGCTGTGGACAACCCGTACAACACGTACAAGTATCCCGGGTTGCCGCCGGGCCCCATCCGCATTCCGGAGACGGTCTTTGTGGAGGCAGTGCTGGCGGCCGAATCGCACGCGTTCCTGTTCATGTGCGCGCGGCCGGACGACAGCGGGCGCCACGATTTCGCGGTGAGCTACGACGAGCACCTGCGCAATGCCGCGGCGTACCAGCGGTGGCTCAATCAGTTGCGGATTTTCCGATGAGCAGACGCGGGGGAGTGACCAGGGGGATGGTCGGGATGCTGCTTGCCGCGGCAGCCTACGGCCCGGCCGCGGCCCAAACCCCGAAGCGCACCGCCGGCGCACTCGCCGTGGCGGTGGGTGCCGTCGAGGTGGATGGGCGGCTCGACGAAGGCGTTTGGGCGTCCGCGCCCCCCGCGGACGACTTCACCCAGCTCAGCCCGGTCCCGTACGGCGCCCCTTCGCAGCGCACGGAAGTCCGCTTCCTGTACGACGACTACGCGCTGTACGTCGGCGCGCGGATGCACGACACAGCGGCCGACAGCATCCTGCGGCAGCTGACGCCGCGCGATGTCATCGGCAACGCGGACGAGTTCGGGATTTGGTTCTCGACCTACAACGACGGCGTGAACGGCGTGCGGTTCATCACGACCCCGTCCGGCGTCCAAATCGACCAACAGCTCAGCCCCGCCGGGGAAGACGGCTCGTGGGACGCCGTGTGGGACGTGGCCTGCCGCGTGGACAGCAGCGGCTGGACGGCCGAATTCCGCATCCCCTGGATGGCGTTCCGCTTCCCCGACACGGAAGAACAGATCTGGGGCATGAACTGCTACCGCTCTCTCCGCCGGCTGCGCGAGGAGTCGACCTGGCAGCCCATGGATCCGGCGCTGTTCGGAACCCTCAACCAGGGCGGCGAGCTCCTCGGCATCCTCGACATCGACCCGCCGCTGCGTCTGAGCATCTTCCCGTACGCCAGCACCTACGTGGTCGCGGAAGGCGGCGAGGTTGCGACCCAAACAAACGGCGGGATGGACCTCAAGGTCGGACTTGGCGAGTCGTTCACCCTCGACGCCACGCTCGTACCGGACTTCGGGCAGGTGGTCGCCGACAACCTCGTCCTCAACCTCTCGCCGTTCGAGCTGCAATTCGACGAAAACCGGCCGTTCTTCCGCGAAGGCGCCGACCTCTTCAACCGCAGCGGCCTGTTTTACAGCCGGCGGATCGGCGAAAACGCGCGGCTGCTGAACGCCACGAAAATCAGCGGGCGGACTGCCGGCGGCACCGGGCTCGCGGTGCTGCAGGCGTGGGCGCGCAGCCAGCAGGATTCCGCACTCGTCTCGAATTCCGTGGTGGTGGTGGACCAAAACCTCCCGAACAACAGCTACGTCGCCGCCACGACCACCTTTGCCGCCCACGCCGGCGCCCCCGCCGACGCCCTCCTCCAAGCCGTGAACTTCGAACTCCGCGACGCGGAAAATGCGTGGTCGTTCTTCGGGAGCGGCGCCATAAACCGCTGGTACGGGGCAGAGTCCGCCGGGCGCGACGAGGGGGACCGCTGGCAACTGGGCGTGTCGCGGATCAAAGGCCGGCTCATCTATTCCCTCTCGCGCTACGAAGAGAGCGCCCGGTTTGACCCCAACGCCCTCGGCTACCTCGAAGCCCCCAACGAAACGGTGACGACGGCCAGCGCGGAGTACCGCATCTTCGAGCCGTTCGGCCGGTTCAACTGGATGAAGTGGTCCGCAGGCGCCGACTACAAGGAGGTCGAGTCGCCGCGCACCTTCCAGAGCCTCTTCCTGTACGGCCAGTGGATGGCCACCACACGCGCCTTCCACACCTGGAACCTCGAAGCCACGCTGGTGCCGCGGCCGATGTACAACATCTTCGCCTCGCGCATCGAGGGGCTGGCTTGGAATGAGCCAGGGTGGTGGTGGGCAAACGGGTGGTTCAGTTCGGATTACCGTAGGCCGCTGGCGATCGATGTCGGGGTTTGGGGCGCGAGCGGGCCGCTCTACACGGACTGGGACGAGCTCTCCGTGCGGCTGGCACCCCGCTTCCGCTTCAACGACAACTTCTCCGTGGACTACGTGTGGAAGGTCATCGCCAAACTCAACGAACGCGGCTGGGCCGACCTCCTGCCCTCCACCTACGGCGACGACGACTCGCCGCCGCTCAGCCTCTTCGGCTCCCGCGACAACATCGAGCGCACCCAAGTTCTGAACCTCTCCTACATCTTCACGAACCGCATCTCGCTGTCGGCCCGCATCCGCCACAGCTGGTCCCAAGTGCGCTACCACCACTTCCTCTACCTGACCCCCTCCGGCGACCTCGCCCCGCTCGCCGCCGACCGCCCCGACCTGCTCAACTCCTTCCCCGGCGTCAGCCCGTACGACCTGAACTTCAACGCGTGGAGCGTGGACCTCGTCTTCCGTTGGATCTTCGCCCCCGGCTCGGAACTCCAAGCGGTTTGGAAGCAAAACCTGGTCGGCGCCGATGCCGGCGAACTCCTCCCCTCCGGCTACCGCGCAAACTTCAGCGCCATGCTCGAGGACGGCTTCACGAACTCCTTCTCCCTCCGCGCCGTCTACTTCCTCGACTACAGCCGCCTGAAGCAGGGGCTTAGGGGGTTTCAGGAATGAGGTTGGGGGTTGAGGGCGAGGTTGAGGTTGAGGGCGAGGACGAGGTTGAGGTTGGAGTTGAGGTTGGAGGTTGAGGTTGGAGGTTGAGGGCGAGGTTGAGGACGAGGTTGGAGGTTGAGGGCGAGGTTGAGGGCGAAGGTTGAGGACGAAGGTTGAGGACGAAGGTTGAGGACGAAGGTTGAGGGTGAGGGCGAGGTTGAGGATGGGCGGGATTGTGGAAAACTAATGCGTGAAAAATCGGGTTATTTTGCTGGTTGTGTGTAAATTAATGCATGGAAACACAGCAGAAGGAGCGCGGTTTGGCGCTCGCCGATAAGACCTTCAATTGGACCTTGCGCATGCGGGCCGTGGCCCGGTCCGCCCACAGTGACAAATTCATTCTCAGCCAAATACAAAACGCAGCCCTCAGCGCGCATCTCAACCTCGCCGAAGGCCACAAATCTGTCTACCCCGCCGAGCAACTCAAGTTCTTCTCCACCGCCCGTGGATCGGTCGCCGAGGCCCTAGCCGGCATGGATGTGCTCGTGGCGGAAGGCCGTGTCCCACGCACAACGGCCGATGAGCTGCATGCCGCCGGGGCCGAAGTGTCGCGCATGCTTTGGGGACTGATGAAAACCCGCATGAAGAGATAGGCAAGCGGTACAAGGACGAGGTTGGAGGTGGAGTACAGGGAGTATTCGTAAGCTGACGTTGACAACCCTCAACCTCGTCCTACGCGGCGCAGCCGCGCACGTTCTCAACCTCAACCTCAACCTCGTTCTCGTTCTCGTTCTCGTTCTCGTTCTCGTCCTTGCAACTCCTTCACCAGGCCCGGGCCGGCGTAGATGAGGCCGGAGTAGAGTTGGACGAGGGTGGCGCCGGCGGCGAGCTTTTCGAGGGCGGCCGCGCGGCTGTCGATGCCGCCGACGCCGATGATGGGGAAGGCGCCGGAGGACCGCTGATGGAGGTAGCGGATGACGTCGGTGGAGCGGTCGTGGAGGGGGGCGCCGCTGAGGCCGCCGGCGCCGAGGGAGGCGACGCGGGGGGCGGGGGTGCGGAGCGATGCGGGGCGGGCGATGGTCGTGTTCGTGGCGATGACGCCGGCGATGCCGGTCGACGCGACCAGGGCGACGATGTCGTCGAGCTGGGGGTCGGTGAGGTCGGGGGCGATTTTCAGGAAGAGGGGGCGCGGGGTGGCGAGGGCCTGGTTGCGGGCGACCAAGGCGCGCAGGAGCGCCTCCAGCGGCGCGCGGTCCTGGAGTTCACGCAGGCCGGGCGTGTTCGGCGAGCTCACGTTGATGGCAAAGTAGTCCACGTGCGGGTGGAGCGCATCGAAGGCCGCGAGGTAATCGGAGGTGGCGTCGTCGTTCGGGGTGTCCTTGTTTTTGCCGATGTTTCCGCCGACGACCAGGCCTGGGGGGCGCCGGCGCAGCCGGGCCACCGCGGCGTCGACCCCGCCGTTGTTGAAGCCCATGCGGTTCAGAATGGCCCGGTCGTCGACCAAACGGAACAGGCGCGGCCGCGGATTTCCGGTTTGGGCCCGCGGCGTGAGC
>JBIIRP010000085.1:0-6767 GCA_044341475.1 Flavobacteriales bacterium
CGTGCGTCGTTGCGGGGCATCGACCTGCTTTTGGCCGCCGGATGCGACGTGCAGGTGGTCCGCTTCCCCGACGGCGAAGACCCCGATAGCTTCTCGCACAAGGTCGGCGGGGAAGAACTCCGGCGGTTCCTCGACACCGAATCCGTCGACTTCCTGGCCTTCAAAGTGGACCTCCTCGGCGCCGACGCCGGCAGCGATCCGACCCGGCGCGCGGAGATGATCCACAGCGTGCTCGATTCGCTCGCCGCCATCCCCGACCCCGTCCGCCGCAGCATCTACATCCAGCAGTGCGTCGCCGCACTCGGCATGCAGGAGGAAATGCTCCTGCTCGAAGTCAGCCGGCGGATCCGCGACCGGTCCACCACCGCCGACAAGCGGGCACGCACAGCGGCTCCCCAGCCCGAGCTGCCTCAGGAGCCCGTGGCGGTCGTCCCCGCGTCCCGCCGGGCGGTCATCGAGGAAGACCTCGTGCGGCTGCTGCTGCTCTACGGCGACCGCACCGTCAGTGCACCCGTAGAAGATGGCGACCCTGTGGACGTGCCGTTTGCCGAATTCGCCGTCCACCTGCTCGACAGCCAGGGATGTACCTTCCAAGATTCCGCGTGCGCGGCCGTCGTCGAGGCCTACCGCGAGGCGATGGACCGCGGTGAGCTCCCGGCGGCCGAATCCTGGATGCGGCACACGGACAGCACTGTTTCTTCACTTGTGGCCCACGTAGCCACGGTGCGCT
The DNA here is from genome assembly GCA_044341475.1 of Flavobacteriales bacterium. Classification (GTDB taxonomy): domain Bacteria; phylum Bacteroidota; class Bacteroidia; order Flavobacteriales_D; family Sanyastnellaceae; genus CAMCYM01. Next base: position 731 of record JBIIRP010000085.1, read on the forward strand.
ACGAGGTCAGCCCGAACTGGACGCTCCGCCACGGGATCTACCCCGAGTTCGAGCACGACCGGCTGGACAAGGCCCTGCACGACAGTCTCCACCTGATGCTGCTCGATGAAAAAGAGCGCACGGCACAGGCGCTCGATGCCGAGCTGACCGCCGCATGGGAGCGCGTGGAGGCGGGGGACGCCGAGGCCGAACAGGTGTGGCGCGACGTTTTGGCCATCAAAATGGCCCTCGACCGGGAAGTCCGCACGCTGGCCGCCTACTTCGGCACCGCGATTCTCCGGTAATCACTCCGCTTCCGCCTGCCGCAAGTCGATGAGGTGAAGGTTGAGTTCGATGCGCGTTTGCCATGCCCGGTCCCTCCAGGTGTTTTGGACTACGGTGAACACGGCATCGAGGCGCTTCCAGTTCCGCACTTCGCTCAGCCTGTGGCCCATGTTGAACCCGACAGCGTCGATGGGCATGCCCGTGCGGCTGGCGCACTGCAGGGTGAGCTTGAGATGCTGTCCCTTCGCGCCCACGGTCCGCGGCGGCCGGACGCCATGCAAGCCGGTGGCGAGAAAAACCGGAGCCGGATTGCCTGGACCGAAAGGTTCGAGCTGCTGGAGCTGCCGGAAGGCTTCCCGGGTCAGGTCCCGCAGTTCGATTTCCATGTCGTAGCGGACCTCTGGGTTCGGAAGTTGGCCTGCAAGCTGCGCACCCACCGCCTGCTGGATGCGGTCGCGGAACGCCTGCAGCTTGTCCTTGCGCAGGCTCAGTCCCGCTGCCATCGGGTGTCCGCCGAACTGATCAAGCAGGTCTGCGCACTGCTCGAGGGCCTGGTGGATGTCGACCCCTTCGACCGAGCGGGCGCTGCCGATGAGCAGGTCCTGTTCTTCCGAGAGCACGATAGACGGCCTGTGGCGGTATTCGACCAAACGGCTGGCTACGATGCCCACAACACCCCGGTGCCATTCCTTGCCCCACACGATGTTGCAAAAGGCATCCGGATCCGACGCCTCCAGCCGCTCAATCGCCGCACGCGTGGTCGATTCATCGACGTCGCGGCGCAACCGGTTCATGTCCTCCAGCTCGCGGGCCTGCTGCATGGCCACCTGCTCGTCCTTTTCCATGAGGAGGTCCACCGCGCGTTTGGCGTGACCCATGCGGCCGGCGGCGTTGATGCGCGGGCCGAGCGTGAACGAAATGTCGCGGATGGAGCGCGGCGCCTGGTGGATGTCTGCGGCCCGAAGCATCGCATGGATGCCCGGCCGCTGCATCTCGCGCAAGCGTTTCATCCCAAACGACGCCAGGATGCGGTTCTCGTCGAGGACATCCACAAGGTCCGCCCCGATGCTGATGGCCACCAGATCGAGCTCCGCAAAAATGTTGCCTTCCGGGAAGTCCAGTCGGCTGGCCAGGGTCTGGATGAGCTTGAAGGCTACACCGCACCCGCTGAGTTCTTTGAACGGATAGTTGCAATCCGGACGCTTCGGATTCAGCAGCGCAAACGCCTCAGGGAGCGTGGCTTCCGGGAGGTGGTGGTCGCACACGATCACATCGATTCCTGCGGCCTTTGCCGCCGCGAGCGGTTCAAAGTCTTTCGTCCCGCAATCGAGTGTGAGCATGAGCGTTATGCTTTGGTCCACCGCATACGCCACCCCTTCCCGGCTGACCCCGTACCCCTCCTCGTACCGGTGCGGCACATAGGTCTGCACGGTCGCCCCGATGCCCTCGAGAAAGCTCGCCACCAGCGCCACGGCCGTCGTCCCGTCGACATCGTAGTCGCCGTACACGAGGATCCGCTCGCCGTCTTCGACCGCGGACTGCAACCGCTCTGCCGCTTTCAGCATGTCGGCCATCAGCGCGGGGTTGTGCAGTTCCGAATACTCGGGGTGGATGAACATGATGGCATCCTCCCGCGTGGTAATTCCCCTCCTCACGAGCAGAGAAGCAACCAACGGCGACAGTCCGGCGTCATCCACCAAACGCTTGACCACCTGCGGATCAGGCGCCGGCCCAGCAATCCATGGAACATTTTTCATTGTGGTTCCAAGTACGGAAAAAAACGCCCCCGGTTTCCCTGTCCGCCCTATCTTTCGCCACCACATGAACCGGACAACCTTTCCTTCCGTTTCCCGCCGCCTGGCTGCGGCGTTTTCGTTTGCCTGCGCGCTCGTCCTTGCAGGGTGTTTGAACGAGGACAACAAAATCCCCGACAACTGCTACGATGGCATCCTGAACAACGGTGAAGAACTCATCGATTGCGGAGGTCCCATCTGCCCGGCCTGCGATCCCTGTGAGAACGGCCAGTACGACGTGCTGCTCGGCGAACAGTGGGTGGACTGCGGCGGCGAATGCGAGCCCTGCGCACCGGGCTTCAACGGCGTGCTCGATCCGGGCGAGACCGGCATCGACTGCGGCGGAACGACGGGCGTTGCCTGCGGCGAACTCTGCGGTGATGGACTGCTCAATGGCCTCGAAGAAGGCGTCGACTGTGGCGGTCCAGACTGCGAGGTGTGCCCGAGCTGCGTGGACGACCTGATGAACGGAGACGAAATCGGCATTGACTGCGGCGGCCCAGATTGTGACCCGTGTGCGACGAACGGCGACTGCACAAACGGTTTGCTCGACGGTGATGAGCTCTACATCGACTGCGGCGGTTCCACCTGCCCCGACTGCGAAGCCCTCCTCACCTGGAAGGCAAACGGCACCACCATCGTCGCTGACTTCGAGGCGACCGCTACGCTCGGAAGCAACGGCACGTTGACCATCGCGGGTCTTGCGGTAACCACCGCAGGAATCGGTTTCACGCTCGCAGAACCTGCCCTTGTCGGATGGGTGACCGGAGCCGTCGTGCAGTGTGCTCCCTCGACCGCACCGGGCTCCGTCGGCGTGTACACCGCGGTGGGCGGGAACCAATACTCGACCGCGAACGGCGGCGCAGTGAACGTCGAAATCGACTACATCCTCCCCGAGGCCGGTGGCATCGTCGTCGGCACTTTCAGCGGGTCGATGGTCGATGAAACCGGAGCGAACGTGACGATTTCCCTCGGCTCGTTCATCCTCCCGATCGAGTAAGCCCCTCAGGCACCTTACTCCGTCCGAATCAGGTCGTACAGCGCATCGAGTTTGGGTGCGAGCACGATTTCGATGCGGCGGTTTTTCGCCTTGTTCGCCGGATCCACGGGATGGTACTCGCTGCGGCCAGCAGCGGTGAGGCGCGTCGGATCGATGGCGGCGCCCGATTTGGTCAAAATCCCCACCACCTCCGTGGCGCGCAAAACGCTCAATTCCCAATTGTTGCGTGGATGCGAGGGCGACTGCAGGGCATCGGTATCCGTGTGGCCCTCGACCACAATTTCAAGGTCCTTCGAACCGGCCACGGCCTTCGCAAGCTGCTCGAGGGCCTTGCGGCCTTCGGGTTCCACTGCGGTGCTCCCGGAAGCAAACAGGAGTTTAGCTTCGAGACTGACATAGACCTTTCCGTCGCGCTGCTCGACAGTCAGTCCGCGGTCCTTGAAGCCGAGCAGGGCATCGGCGACCCGCTGCCGTAGCGCATTTGCGGCAGCATCGCGTGAAGCCAGGAGTTGTTCGAGCTCCTCCACCCGTTGTGACCGCTCGTTGAGTTCCGCGCTCCGGACATTCAAATCGGCCTCAAGCCGCCGAAGGGCGTCTTCTTGTTGCTGCAATTCTGCCCGCTGTTTCATGACCCCCTCGAGCAGCTTGCGGTTTTCGTCGGCGAGCGCGGCGAGCCCCTGGGAACCCTGGGCCGAGAGCGCCTCGTTGAGTTCCCGGAGCCGGGCTAGCTCTTCGCCCGCCTCCCGCGCTTCGATGCCGTAGCGCGCCGTGTCCCGGGCCATGCGGGCATTCGCTTTCTCGAGCGTAACAATGCGTCCCTCCAACTCTTGGCTCGCAAGGGCTGCTTGCCGAGCGTCCGCTACCATTCGCGTGTTCGCAGTCACCAAACTGTCGTTTGTCGCCGCCAACTGTTCGTACGATTGCGGGCCGACGCAGCTGAACAGCGAGAGTACCCCGGCCACGGCCACAGAAAAAGGAAGAATGCGCTTCATGCCGGAAAGTTCCGAAGCCTTGCGGACGGCGGCACGCTGGGTTTTCAACCGCAAAATGTTAATAAACTGCGGTTTTTTCGTACCTTTGCCGCATGATGAACGCATTTGAACGCGCGATTGCTGGGTTCACGTCGTGGATCAACCTGCGGTGCGCCTGGTTCTTGACGAACGGCTGCAAGCAGACCTTGCGGAGCGAGGCCTAACCGAGGGCAACCGTCACGTTCTGCGGCTCTGAAAAGAACCGCAGCGCCTCCCACCCTCCTTCGCGTCCGACCCCCGACGACTTCACCCCACCGAAGGGCGTCCGCAAATCCCGAACGAGCCAACAGTTCGTCCACACAATGCCCGTTTCCAGCGCCGCCGCAACGCGGTGGGCCCGGGTGAGGTCGCGCGTCCACACCGTTGCAGACAAGCCGTATTCGCTGGCATTTGCAAGCCGAAGGGCCTCGGCTTCGTCGTCAAACGGCTGCAGGGTCACGACCGGTCCGAAGATCTCCTGCCGGTTGACATCGCAGTCGGGACCCAGACCTTCGATGACCGTGGGCTGGACGAAGTAGCCCCCGGCGCATCGCGTGTTCGGGGGCGAGGCAGCCCCGCCGCCGCAGAGGACGGTCCCGCCTTCAGCTCGCGCGCGGTCGATGAAGCCCAGCACCTTGTCGCGGTGGGCCGCCGAGACGAGGGCGCCCATGCGCGTACCGTCTTCGCAGGGGTCCCCGGGAACGAGCGAGGCGGCACGGGTGACGAAGGCGTCGCGGAACCGCGCGTAGATTGAGCGGTGGACGAGGATGCGGGAGCTGCAGAGGCAGATTTGGCCCTGGTTCGCGAAGGAGGAGCGGACCGTGGTCCGGACGGCCTCGTCGAAGTCGCAGTCGTCGAAGAGGAGGGCGGCGTTTTTGCCGCCCAGTTCCAGGCTGAGCTTGATGAACCGGTCGGCGGTCGTCCGGGCAATGTGCGCGCCCGTCGCCGTCCCCCCCGTAAAAGAAATGGCCTTCACCCCAGGGTGGCGAACCAGGGCTTCCCCCGCCTCAGGACCGAGACCGTGCACGATGTTGATGGTGCCCGGCGGAAGGCCTGCCTCGGCCGCTAACTCCCCGAGCAGCGCAGCCGTCACGGGGGTGAGCTCCGACGGTTTGGCGACCACACAATTGCCCATGGCCAGCGCCGGCGCGATCTTCCACGTGAACAGGTACAGCGGCAGGTTCCACGGCGAAATGCAGCCGACGACCCCGATGGGCTTGCGGTGCGTATAGTGGAGGTGCGTGGGGCCGGCCGGGAGGTGGGCTTCGCTGGCAAAGTGGCGCACCGCACTGCCGAAGAACGCGAGATTCTGCTCCGCCCGTGGGATATCCACCTCCCGGGCCAAACCCACCGGCTTCCCGTTGTCCCGCGACTCCGCCTGCGCGAACTCCTCGGCGCGATCGCGCACCAGTTCGGACCACTTCGTCAGACAGGCCGCCCGCTGCTCGAGGGACATCTGCGACCAAACCGGCCAGGCCGCCTGCGCCGCCTGCACCGCAGCTTCAACGTCCGCCGCGTTCGACCGTGCCGCCCGTCCATACACCTGTCCTGTTGCCGGCTCGATGAGGTCGAGCCAAGCGCCATCTGCCGCCGCGACCGACCGGCCGCCGATGAGATTCCGCACATCCATGGCCCGAAGGTATCCCCGGAGGCGGGGTTTTAAAGATGCAGGCGAATGCTTATCTTTGCACCCGCTCGATTCCCCGATGGTGTAATGGTAACACACCGGATTTTGGTTCCGTTTTTCCAGGTTCGAGTCCTGGTCGGGGAACACGGGATAAGCCGGCCACTGCGCCGGCTTTTTTGTGCCTTTTTGGGAGGTGTTAAACCGGGTTTACCGGGTCTGAATCCGACGAGCGCGCCTTATCTTTCGTTCAAACCCCTCCGCACATGCGCTCCATCTTCGTTTCAATGGCTCTTGGTGTGGCTTTGTTTGGCAGTGCCGAGGCACTGGCCCAAACCACCCCCTA
>JBIIRP010000086.1:0-6712 GCA_044341475.1 Flavobacteriales bacterium
CGAGCAGAGGGCGAGGGGCCATTTGGCGAGGCCGAGAGCCGTGTTGACGGCGTCCTTCATGCCGCCGAAACTACGACGTCGCGGGGTGAGGAGGGCGTATCTTTGGCCCACTGAAAAACCTGCCCTACCATGCAGCACTCGAGCTTCGCCACGCGCCACAACGGCCCACGCACCGCGGACCACACGGAAATGCTTCGGACCATCGGGGTCCAGTCGGTCGCGGAACTGATTGATATGACGGTTCCTGCGAGCATCCGGCTGCGCGAACGCATGCGCCTCGCCCCGGCCATGACCGAGGCAGCTTACCTCGAACACGTGCGGGGCATCGCCAGCAAAAACCGGGTGCTGCGGACCTTCATCGGCATGGGCTACCACCCGGTCGAGGTGCCGTCCGTCATCCGCCGGAATGTGCTCGAGAATCCGGGTTGGTACACGGCCTACACGCCCTACCAGGCGGAGATTGCCCAAGGCCGGCTCGAGGCGCTTCTCAACTTCCAAACCCTCGTCTGCGACCTGACCGGCATGGACGTGGCGAACGCGTCGCTGCTCGACGAAGGCACGGCAGCAGCGGAGGCGATGGCGATGGTGTACGCCTGCCGGCCGAAGGAGGTGGAGCGCGCGGGCAGCGTGCGCTTTCTCGTGGACGAAAAAGTATGGCCGCAGACGCTCGATGTGGTGCGGACGCGGGCGAAGTACATCGGGGTGGAGGTGGTGGTCGCTCCGCGCAGGGCGTGGGAGGACCTGTGTGACGGGGTGTTCGGGGCGCTTCTCCAGGTGCCCGATGCGGACGGCACCGCAGAAGATGTGACGGACTTGATTTCGGCCCTCCGCGCCCGCGCGATCCAAACCATCGTCGCCACCGACCCTATGGCGCTGGCCCTCCTCAAGTCGCCCGGCGCCCTCGGCGCCGACGTGGCGGTGGGCAGCACCCAGCGGTTCGGAGTGCCCATGGGATACGGCGGCCCACATGCGGCCTTCTTCGCAGCGCGAGACACCTACAAGCGGAACTTCCCGGGCCGGATCATCGGTGTGTCGAAGGACCGCCTCGGCGCACCTGCGCTCCGGATGGCGTTGCAGACCCGCGAACAGCACATCCGCCGCGACAAGGCCACTTCAAACATCTGCACGGCCCAAAGCCTCCTCGCCGTCATGGCGTCGATGTACGCCGTTTGGCATGGACCGGCGGGCATCCGGGCCATCTCCGAGCGCATCCACGGGGCAGCCCGCACGCTCGATGGAGCCTTGCGCGCAAGCACGGCGTTCGTGCAGGTGAACCCGCGCTACTTCGATACGCTGCGCATCCGGGTGGAAGAGGGGCCAGATGGGGTCGCTGCGCTTCGGGCCCGCGCGGAGGCGCTCGGCATCAACCTCCGGTATGAGGACGACGGGTACCACGTCGGTGTGGCCTTCAACGAACGCACCACCTCGGCTGACCTCAGTGATTTGTGCACCCTATTCGGGGTGTCGCCGGTGCAGGGACACAGCGCGGACGAGGCCTTCTTGGGTTCGCTTTGGCGCGAGGTGGACTACCTCGCGCACCCGGTGTTCAACCGCTACCATTCCGAGATGGAAATGATGCGGTACATCAAGTATTTGGAAAACAAGGACTTGTCGCTCACGCACGCCATGATTCCGCTGGGATCGTGCACCATGAAGTTGAATGCTGCGACCGAGCTGACCCCCATTACGTGGCCGGAATTCAGCGATTTGCATCCGTTCTGTCCGCCGGACCAAGCCGAGGGTACGCGGGAAATGCTCGAGGCGCTGTGTGCGGATTTGGCGGAAGTCACTGGATTTGCAGGGGTTTCGCTGCAGCCGAACTCGGGTGCTCAGGGCGAATTTGCTGGCCTCATGGTCATCCGCGCTTACCACGCGGCGCGCGGCGAAGACCACCGCGATGTGTGCCTGATTCCGTCGAGTGCGCACGGAACGAATCCCGCGAGTGCGGTGATGGCTGGCATGCGGGTCGTGGTGGTGGAATGCGATGCGGAGGGCAACGTCGACTTGTCGGATTTGCGCGAAAAGGCAGAAGCGCATGCAGCCGAGTTGGGGGCGCTCATGCTCACCTATCCCTCGACCCACGGGGTGTTTGAGGAGGGCGTGCAGGAGATTATCCGCCTCGTGCACCTGTTCGGTGGCCAGGTGTACATGGACGGCGCGAACATGAATGCCCAAGTGGGATTGACCAGCCCCGGACTCATCGGCGCGGACGTGTGCCACCTCAACCTGCACAAGACGTTTGCCATCCCCCACGGCGGCGGTGGACCGGGAGTGGGCCCGATCGGCGTAGCGGCACACCTCGTGCCCTTCCTTCCGGGCCATGTGGTGCAGGCCACGGGGGGCGACCGGCCCATCCATGCCATCAGCTCGGCGCCGTTCGGCAGCGCGCTCATCGACCTCATCCCCTACGGCTACATCAAGATGCTCGGGGAAAAGGGACTGCGCGAAGCCACCGAGGTCGCCATTCTGAGCGCGAACTACCTGCGGGCTCGCCTCGAGGGGGCCTACCCGATCCTGTACCGCGGAACCCATGGCACAGTCGCGCACGAGATGATTCTCGATTGCCGTGCATTCAAGCAGTCTGCTGGCATCGAAGTGATGGATATTGCCAAACGTCTCATCGACTATGGATTCCATGCCCCCACCGTGTCGTGGCCGGTCGCTGGGACCCTGATGGTGGAGCCGACGGAAAGCGAATCGCTCGAGGAGTTGGACCGGTTCTCGGAGGCGATGCTCGCCATCCGCGAGGAAATCCGGTCCATCGAGGAAGGCCGCGCAGACCGCATGGATAATCCCGTGACCATGGCTCCCCATACCACGGAGGAAGCCTGCGCGTCGACCTGGTCGCACCCGTACTCCCGAGAGGAGGCGGTCTTCCCGGTCAGCGGACTGCGCGCACGGAAGTTTTGGTCCTCGGTGGCTCGGGTGGACAACGCGTTCGGCGACCGAAACCTCGTGTGCACCTGCCCGCCGCTCGCGGCGTACGCCGAAGTGGAGGAGGCCTGAGGTTTTCCACGCAGCCCGGTGCGGAACCCACCTGTTCGAAGCGGGAAGGGACGCCTGCGGTATTCTATATTTGCCGCAAAATCAACCTCAATTCTCTTCCTATGAAGCACCTGTACTTTGCCGCAATCGCGGTAGGTCTGGCATCCGGAGTGGCGGCACAGGGCCGTCAACCTGTCGCACCGATGAAGGACGCGCAGCTCCGCCGCGTATCCGCCGTGGAAACCCCAGCTGCAGCCGGGGCGAACCGCGTTGAAATTTGGTCCAACACCTGCGCTACGGCCAACTGCAGCGACTGGGTATTCGACAACGCCGCTGACCAGGCGGACCAGCCGTGGGAGGGCATCGACATCAACTTCTCGTGCACGGACGAAGGTCCGACCGGCCCCTACAACCAGTGGGCAGGCGGCACGGGCGACGGTTCCGCGGCGAGCGACCTGAACTCGACGACCGCAAACGACGGCTGGATCATCGTGGATTCGGACCTTTTCGGTGCCGATGCGAACTACAGCGCATCGTGGATTGAGAATGCGTGGTTCCAAACCGCGAACGCCATCGACTGCAGCGCGTTCCCCTACGTGAGCGTGGCCTTCCAGACCCGCTACCGCTGCTGGGACAACGGCTCATCGGACGACAGCGAGAAGTGCCTCGTGGAGGTGTCGCGCGACGGGGTCACCTGGCCGGATGTCACCACCGTGGCTGAGGCGGATGGCTTTGTGGATTACGGCGACGGCCCTGTCCAGGCCCGTTGGGAGGTCTTCCCGTCGTTCGAAACGACAGACGAGACCACGAACCCCCAAATCGCAGAATTCGACATCACCGGAGTGGCCGGTGGCCAGGGCACGGTGTGGATCCGCTTCCGTTGGGTCGGAACGTGGGGCTACAGCTGGGAAATCGACGACATCTCGGTGTACGAGACGCCGGCAAACGACGTGCGCATCGACACCTACACCTCGTACACCGACTACGAAACCTCTGGAATCTACGAGTACGGCGTGTGGGCGGAGAGCCAGGTGATCGACCTCGATTACGCTGCGAAGGTGTACAACGTAGGTTACCAGGACCAGACGGGCACGGCCATGGCGTTGACGGTGAACGGCGCGGATGCAGGTACGTCGAATGCGGTGACCCTCGGTTACCAGGGCAGCGATACCCTGCGCGTGACGTACACATTGGGCGGTGTGGGCACCTACGATTTGGCAGCCGCTGTCGCTACAGACTTCGAGGATGAGAACCCGGGCAACAACAGCGCTTCTGCGTCTGTCGAGGTGTCTGACCTCCACTTCGGCCGCGACAACGGCCAAATGCTCGGCCTCTTCCCCGGCGACGGCACGGACGACTTCATCGCCTGCAACCCCATGCAGATCTTCAACGACCTCACCATCTACGCCATCGATGTGGCCATCGCAGAAGGCTCTGAGAACGGCACGCCGATCATCGCGCATTTGTTCGACGGGGCGGATGCAAACTTCCTCGTGGAGCAGTACGGCGGTTTGCTGGTGAGCTCAGCAGAACTCGAACTCGTCGACGCCAGCACGAACGACGGTACCGAAGCAGAAGTGTTGTGGTACACCCTCGTGCTTGAGGAGCCGTACACGGCGGCTGCAGGCGACCTCGTGGGCGCAGGTTTCGAGCATTACGGCGGTTCGAACGTGCAGATCTGGGAGAGCAAGTACACCCAAGACCAAACCAGCTTCGTTTACGGTCCGTTCGGCTCGGGCGACGCGTACGACTGGTACTACACGAATGAGACCCCGATGGTCCGCCTCAACCTGAACCCGAACGCGGTGAACTCCGTCGCTGAGCGCACGGCAGACCAAGGCTTCGAGGTGTTCCCGGCCTTCCCGAACCCGACCGCAGACGCGACCCGCATCCAGTTCCGCCTCGACCAAGTGGCGGACGTGGTCATCGCGGTGCGCGACATCACAGGCAAGGAGGTGTTCCTGCTCGACCGCGGCACCCTCGCGGCGGGCTACCACAGCAGCGAAATCGCGCTCGCGGACTTCGGCGCCGGCATCTACACCTGCACGGTGTACGTGAACGGCCAACCGTCGACCCAGCGCCTCTCGGTGCGGTAAGCGCTCTGAAACGAAATGCACAAGGGGCTCCGGAAACGGGGCCCTTTTTTTGTGGAGGGAAAACGCGAGGTGTGCGTAATTTCCCGCCCTGAACACACTGAATTCCATGAAGCACCTGTACATCGCCTTTGCCGGAATGCTGCTTGCGGGCTCCGCGTGGGGCCAACGCCTGACGGAACGCCACGACTTCGCTCGGCGCCCGGCACCCCTGTCCTCGATCGACCTTCCGCTGCGCACGGAACCTACGGTCTCTGCCTATGACCTCGTCGCCCAGCGCGGCGGGACCATCTTGTTCTCGGAAAACTTTGCAAACGGCTTTGCCGGCAACAACAACGGCTTCGGGCCGTGGGAAGCGGAGGATACGGGCAACGGGTTGATTTGGCAGTACGTTGATGCGGCCGGAGATGGCTTCTATGCCGACGGCACCGCTTCAGGTGTCGAGCCACCGGCGGGAGAGTTTTCGACGAACATCCCGTCGTTGAACTCCTCTTCGGATGCAGACGGCTGGATGATTTTCGACTGCGACTACTTCAACACCCCGATTTCTGACGGGTTTGAAAACACCGAAGGCAGCCTTACCTCCCCGACCATCGATTTGTCAAATGCGGCTTCAGTCATTGTCACCTGGGAACAGTACTTCCGCTATTGCTGCTATCCCTATGCCCCCATCTTCCTCGAAGTTTCTGGGGACGGAGGACTGACCTGGACGACGTTCGAAGGCCACGGAACCTTCATCGAGTCCGCAAACACGGCCTCTGCGAATCCGCTCACCACGTCCGTGGACGTTTCGTGTGTCGCTGCGGGGTCGTCGCAGGTGAAGATTCGGTTCTCGTACCTGCAGGCACCGGAAACGGGAGACGGTTATAGCCACTACTACTGGGGCATCGACGATGTCATCGTGTCCCAGAACCCGGTCGAGAACGACCTTTCGGTGGTTCAGGTCACGAACGGCGATGTCTACAACATCTTCGAATACCGCGTCACCCCGCTCGAGCAGGCCACCACGGCAGCGGATGGCGGATTGTTAGCCGGGGTGCTGTACCGCAACAGCGGCAACGCGAACCAAGACGAAACCACCATCACCGTGGAGATTTTGGACGCTACCGGTGCGGTGCTCAGCACGACCGTCGAAAACCTCGGTACCGTGTCCAGCTTCGCAAACGCAGCGAACTGCCCGTCGAATCCGCAGGACACGATTTACATCCCGACCGGATGGGTGCCGACGGAAGTAGGCGAGTACCTGCTGCGCGCCACGATTGCTTCTGCGAACGCGGATGAAACTCCGAACGACAACGTGCTCGAGAAGTCCATTGTGTACAGCACGGACGAATACGGCCACGACGACGAAACGGCGCTCGACGTCGAGTTCCGTCCGCAAGACAGCGACGTTGCGGGCCTCTTCAACCCCTGTGGCTTCGGCAACTACTACACCATGGCGAACGAGGGCTCCATGGCGTACGGCATGACCGTCCGGTTCGGACCCAACTCGGGCGGTGGAGACATCGAATTCGAGACCCGCATGTACACCCTCGATCCGGCAGTGGGCCTGACGGACAGCCCCTTCGAGAGCACGTTCTGGCAGTACGATGACGCGTGGACCCCGAGCTCTGTGGCCACGAGCGAGTACGTGT
>JBIIRP010000089.1:0-6661 GCA_044341475.1 Flavobacteriales bacterium
CCCCACGACCCGCAGCGTCCCCCGCACCAGCGCCTTGACCACCTCCCCTACCCGTTCCACCGCCCGGCGCGCAGGAGGACGTAGCCGACCCTCAAGTCCGCTGACCTCCTCCTCTACAGCGCGGCGGATGTTCTCAAAGGTGGCCGGTCGACCGCGCATCGCCAGCCGCTCGGCCGCTGTCACCGCGCGCGGCATCGCCGCCCACAGCACGGGGTACGCCACCACCCCGACCCCGGTAACGAACCCGAAGAGCACAAACGCAATCCGCACCACCACCGGATCGACCGCAAAGTAGTGGCCCAGCCCAGCACAGACCCCAGCGATCAAGCGGTCTTCGCCATCGCGGTACAAGCGCTTGCGCTCCGACGGCTCCCCGCCAGTCTCTGCCGCAGGGGCAGCCTCGCCAAACTCGCTGGGCGCCCCTAACCGCCGCATCGCCTCCTCGACGTCCGCCAGCGCGACGACCTCCCGCCCCGCCCCGAGCCGCTCCCGAAACAGCTCGGCAATCCGGGCCTCGATGTCGGAAAGCACCTCTTCGCGGCCCTCCGTCGCCGCCAAGTGCCTACGGAGCTGGTCGAGGTACTCCGACAGCCGGACGAACGCGTCTTCATCGAGGTGGAACAGCAATCCACCTAACTGAATATCAACAGTCTTCTTCATGGTTCTGTGGTTGTTGCCGAACCCTCGTCCGGCGGGGCATCAAGCGAATTCACGGCGGCAACGAACGCTGCCCACTCCCCGTTCAGCCGGGCGAGCAGTGCCTCCCCCTCGGCCGAAAGGGCGTAGTACTTGCGCGGCGGCCCGGACGGCGACTCTTCCCACCGGTACGTGAGCCAGCCGGCATTTTTCATGCGCGTCAGCAGCGGATACAGCGTTCCCTCAACCACCAGCATGTCAGCGGCCGACAGGGTATCGTGGATGTCTGAGGTGTAGGCCTCTCCGCGGCCCAAAACCCGCAACACACACAATTCCAGTACCCCTTTCCGCATTTGGGCCCGCACATTCTCGGTTGCCATGGCCCAAATCTACATCTTTACAAGGTACTTTGCTTCACATAGTACCATAAAAAAAAACAAGGGTACCACCAGCCCACCGCGGCACAGCCGTTCTCGTTCTTGTTCTCGTTCTCGTTCTCGTTCTGCGGCGCAGCCGCACACGCCCTCAACCTCAACCTCGTCCTGCGGCGCACAGCGCCGCTTACCCCATCCACGCCATCGCCGCCGCCACCTCTTCTGCCGTGTCCTCGCAGCCGTCGCAGAAGCGGCGGCGCAGGTCGGCGGTAGTGCCGGGGCGGCCGGCTACCTCGTCGAGGGTGGCCCAGTAGATGTCTTCGGTAAGGCCGCGGCCAGCGGGGACGAGCCGGTCGTGGAGGAGGGCGATGGCGGTTTGGAGGGACGCACGGCCGGCGGTGACCTGCATGATCCGCACGTCGCACAGCATGGCGAGCACTGCACCTTCGATGTAGATGGAGGACTTGCGGCCCGGGACACCCGGAATGTAGCCGTCGAGCCACGTGTCGAAGCCCGAATCCGCCACGGAAAGGTTCAGCCGCCCGGGATTCATGCGGTGACGCCGGAGCATCTCGGCCCAACGGCGGTCCCAGGCCTGCCGGTCGATGCAGCCCGCCTCGAACAGAAACAGGTCGCCCATGTACGTCGTTACCCCCTCCGCGACATAGCCGAGACGGCTCGGAACCGCCCGCTCGAAGTCATAAGGGAGCCACTCCGCTGGCCGCAAACGCTTGACATTCCACGTGTGGTACAGCTCGTGGCAGGCGATGGAAATCAGCTCTTCGTAGCCCTCCTCCGTCGCCACGCGGTCCGGCGGGCCGAGGACGATGACCGTCGAATCCGCATGTTCCACGCCGTGGCGCACATCGAGTTCCGGGAAGAGGTAGAGAAAATAGTAGGCCGGCTCCGGGAAGCGCCCGTTGAACGCGGCGATCATGGTCGCCGTGAAGCGCTGGTGGTCGGCGATGAAGCGCTTTTGCTCTCGGGGCACCGCCCCGTACGCCCAAACGTGAAACACACTCCCCGCCTCCTCGTACTCCCCATGCCACAGCGCAGGCGCCGCCAGCACCGGGGCGTCCGCGAGGTGCTGCAGGTCACGCGCCACCCACACCCCGTCGGGGTCGCGGGGCAACGCCGTCGCCACTTCCCACCCCTCTGGCACGTCCGACAACACCAACCGGTACCCTAACCCGAGCCGGTCCGGATCGAAGAGCACCCAATTCACCGGGTTCAGGTACAGCACCTCCTCCCCCACGTAGGTCGATCCTGCGTTCAGGATGCCGGCATGGAACCGCCACCGAAAGCGGGCCACCCCGTCCGGCACCTGCCACCGGTGCAGACTCGCTTTCCGCAGCCGCACCCATTCCCCGTCGGCCCCCAGGCCCTCCATCGAAAGGACGTACTGCGCGAAGTTGCCAAACTCGTACCGCCCCGGCCGCCAACACGGCAACGCCACCTCCCACGGCCCCTCCCGCAGCGGAAACACCGCCTCCACCCGAAGCTCCGGTCCTCCCGGACCGTGGCCCCGCCGAACGTCGAGTTCAATCATGTCAGTCAAACAGGTCTTCGATGACCGCGCCGGTGGTTCCAGAAGGCAACGGACTGTGAATGAGAGCGGAAACCGTCGGGGCGATGTCGTGGATGTGGGTCCGCTCGTACGTCACGCCAGGTTCCACGCCCCACCCGTAAAAGATGCACGGGACGTGGGTATCGTAGGCAAAAGGCGACCCGTGGGTCGTGCCGGTGCGGCCGTAATCGATCCAGCCGGGAAGCGGCACCACCACCACGTCGCCCGAAAGGACCGGTTGGTGCCCGAGCCGCAGGCGGTCGACCACCGCATCCGGCCCGGACCCCGCGACGAGGTCGGCGGCGGCGTAGGCCGCATGGATGGACGGCTCGAGTTGGGCCCACTCGGCTACGGACCGCTGGAGGGCGGCGAGCGAAAGACCCCGCTGGGCGATGAGGGGGCGGTTGAGAAAGATTTGGTCATTCGAATAGCTGAGCAGCCAGTCGCCTGGCCCGTGCACGGCCTTCAGGGTCGAATCCATGCGGTCGCGCAGGTTGCCCGGCTTCCAGTAATCCGCCGGAATGCCCTCCGAAGCGGCGAGCGAAGGCACCGTCGCCCCGGCGTGGTCGGCCGTCAAGAAGCAGGTCCACTGCCCGGCGCCCACCGCCGCGTCGAGCCCGGCGAACAGGCGCGCGAGCTCCGCGTCGAGCCGGACGTAGATGTCTTGGGTTTCCCAGGCGTGCGGACCAAACTGGTGGCCCACGTAGTCCGGCGTCGAAAAGCTCACCGCCAGCACATCCGTCCACACATCGCGGCCGAGTCCCTCACCCGCCACCGCGGCCAGGGCGAAGTCCACGAGCAGCGTGTTGCCGCCCGGCGTCGCCTTCAGGAGGTCGAAGCCCTTGTTTGCAGCGGCCAGGGCCTTCAAATCGTAGGGAAAAGCCGCCCGAACCCCGCCTTTGAATTTGCCCTCGTACGGGGTGTTGTCCGGCCACGACACGCCGTACGCGGAATCGGGAAGCAGCGGCGACCATCCGGCGTCGAGCAGGCGCTGGGCCGGTGAGGCCGCGTTCCAGCGGGCCGCCCAATCCGGCAACCGGTCCATGTAGTGCGTGCTGGTCACGAAGGCGCCGAGGTCCTTGCCCACGAACCAGTAGGCCGCGTCGGCCGCGTGTCCAGCGGGGAGGATGGCGCCGCGGTCCTTCAGGCTGATGCCGATGACCTTCGGACGGCGGCCGAAGGCCAGCTTGAGCTCGTCGCCGAGCGTGGTGGTGCGCATTCGGTGGGGCGACATGCGGCCCTCGGCGTCGAGCGGGTCCGCCGTCCCGACCCCGCGTACCGACGTGTCCGCGGCACAGTACACACTCGCGCCGGAAGCCCGGTCGTACCAGTCGTTGCCGATGATGCCGTGGACCGACGGGGTGGTGCCCGTGAAAATCGAGGCGTGCCCGGGCCCCGTAAACGTAGGGGCGTAGCCGAAGTGGTGGTCTGCGCAGAGGAAGCCTCCTTCGACGAGCCGGCGGAAGCCGCCTTCGCCGAAGTACGGCCAAAACCGGTAGAGGTAGTCCATCCGCATTTGGTCCACCGTCAGGCCCACCACCAGGGCGGGCCGGCTGCCCAAATCCGTTGCCGCCGCTCCCCCTTCCGCACCCGCTTGCGCGGCCACCTGGCCGGACGGTGCACAGCTCACTGCCGCCCACGCCGCGGCCAGAACCACCAGTTGCTTCATGCGCCCAAGTTACGCCTGCCGGCCGAGCGCCGCCGCCCACGCCCCCGCGGCGAGGCACCCGCCCACATTCACGGCCACATTCGCCGCCGCCCACGCCCACCCCGCCTCCTCGGCCAGCCGCAACGTGTCCGCCGCAAACGTCGAAAAGGTTGAAAATCCGCCACATATCCCCGCCGCCACGAAGAGCACGGCCGTCCGCGGCACTTTGCCGGAACCCGCCGCGACCAGGAATCCACACAGCATCGCGGTGGCCGCAACGTTTGCCAGCAACGTCCCGAGCGGGTATCCCGGGAACCAGCGCGCGCACGCCTCCCCGAGGGCCCACCGGGCCACGCTGCCCAGCCCGCCGCCGAAGAAAACCGCCGCCGCCGACCACCCCGTCATGACCGCCTCCCGCTCTGAACCGCTCCGATGCGGGCGTGTAGGTAGCTGATTGCGGCGCCCGTGGCCGCCCCGAGTCCCATGCCGCACAGGACATCGAGCGGAAAGTGAACACCGAGGTAGATCCTGCTGTACCCGATGAGAAGCGAAACCGCCAGCAGCGGCCAGAGCCACGCGGCCCCGAGCCAACCGCCCACCAGCACCGCCACCCCGGCCGTGTTCGCCGCATGCGACGACACGAATCCGTACTGTCCTCCGAGGTACGGCGTCGTCCCCCCGGGCGGCACGACGGCATGCACCGTCCCTGCGAGCGCCGGGTCGTGGGTAGGCCGCAAGCGTTCCACGCCGGGCTTGAGGATGCGTGAGGACACCGCGTCCGTCGTGCCGATGCACACCGCCACCGCGAGCATCGCGCCTGCAAAGCGCCGCACTTGCCCCCCCGCCCACTGCCACACCTTCCACACCAGCACCGCCTGCAGCGGAATCCACGTCCGGGTCAAGCTCACCCACCACATGGCCGTGTCGCCTCCTGGCCACGGCGTATTCAGCAGCCGAAACACCGCCACATCCGCCGCCACCAGCGCGTCGATCATCCGGCGTACAGCGCGTCGATCTCTGCGGCGTAGCGCTCCGCGATGGGCTTGCGCTTGAGCTTCAGGGTCGGCGTCAGCTCCCCGGCGTCGATGGTGAACGGCACGCGCAACACGCGTACGAGCTTCACGCGTTCCCACGGAGCGAAAGGCTCCATCAGGTCTTCGACGTCTTTTGCGATGCGGGCGACCAGCACGGGATCGTCTGCGATACCGGCCAGGCCCGGGAACGGATGCCCGTGCCGCTCGCACCAAACCTGCATCCCCGCCGCATCCGGCACCACCAGCGCCCCCGGCGTCTTCCGCCCATCTCCCACCACCATGACCTGTTCGATGAACCGCGACGCCTTGATGGCGTTTTCTAGCAGCTGCGGCGCGACGTACTTCCCGCCGGACGTTTTGAACATCTCCTTCTTGCGGTCCGTGATCTTTAGGAAGCCTCCCTCCATCACCCCGATGTCGCCGGTATGGAACCACCCGTCCTTCAGCACATCCGCCGTCATCTCCGGCTCTTTGTAGTAGCCCTGCATGATGTTGTGGCCGCGCACCAGGATTTCGCCGTCTTCTGCAAACCGCACCTCCACCCCTTCGACGAGCTTGCCTACGCATCCCACACGCAGCATGCCGGGACGGTTGAGCGTGTTGACCGACACCACAGGCGACGTTTCAGTCAGGCCGTAGCCCTCGTAGACCGGGATGCCGGCGGCGTTGAAGAACCGGGCGAGTCGGGGCGCAAGTGCCGCGGAGCCGGAGGCCACGGCTTGGATTTCCTCGAGTCCGAGCGCGAGCTTGACCTTGTCGAAGACGAGCTTGCGCGCGATATTGAGTTGGAAGGTGTAGAGCGGGCCGTTCGCACCGTCTGGCTCCCAGCGCAACGCCAGGCCCACCGCCCAAGCAAAGATCTTCGCCTTGACCCCGCCTGCAGCTGCGCCCTTTGCCGTGATGCCGTCGTAGAACTTCTCCAGCAGGCGCGGCACTGCAGTGAACATGTGTGGACGGGTCGCCGCGAGGTCGTCCTTCACCGTTTCGAGGCTTTCCGCAAAGTGAATTTGGGCCCCTACATACATATACAAGTAGTGGAGCATGCGCTCAAAAATGTGACACGCCGGCAGGAAGCTGAGCACGCGGTAGTCCTTCGAGTAATCGACCGCCGGCAGACGCTCGATGCTGACCGCCACGTTTTTCGCGATGTTCTTGTGGCTGAGCATCACCCCTTTCGGTCGGCCGGTCGTCCCCGAGGTGTAGATGATGGTGGCCAAATCGTCCTCGCCCACCGCCGCTGCCCGCCGCAGGACCTCATCCTGCTCCGCCGCCCCTGCACGCACCAGCACCTCCCGCCAACTCGGCGCTCCCTCCACCACCTCGAACGTATACACCCCCTCGAGCCGCGGCACCCGCTCCCGGATGGACTGCACCTTCTCCCACAACTCGGCGTTTGACACGA
>JBIIRP010000090.1:0-6595 GCA_044341475.1 Flavobacteriales bacterium
CCGTCCTGACGGTCGAGGCGGTGCCGGTGGGCCACCCGCTGCCCCTCGACCCGCTTCCCTTCGCGGAATTGCCTCCCGTCCCGGACGGCGCACCGGAAGTCCTCGTGGTGGGCATGGGACCCGCCGGCCTCTTCGCTGCGCTGACCCTTGTGCGGCGCGGCATCCGGCCCATCCTGGTGGATCGCGGTGCCCCGGTGCGGGAGCGCAGGCGGGATTTGGTCCGCATCACGCGCGAACACCAGGTCGACCCCGATTCGAACTACTGCTTCGGCGAAGGCGGCGCAGGGACCTACAGCGACGGCAAACTGTACACGCGCAGCCACAAACGCGGCGACCTGCGGGCCGCCCTCAGCGACCTCGTGCACTTCGGCGCGGACCCGGACATCCTCGTCGAGGCCCATCCGCACATCGGCACGAACAAACTGCCCGGTATCATTACGGCATTGCGTGAAGCCCTCGAGCGTGCGGGCGCGCGCGTGCATTTCCATACCCGCCTGACCGGCCTCGAAGTCGCCCACGGCCGCCTAAAATCCACCCACTTCACGAACCTGCACACACCCCACCTCACCCCCCCAAACTCAAACTCAAACTCAAACTCCAACTCAAACTCCAACTCAAACTCAAACTCAAACTTAAACTCAAACTCAAACTCAAACTCAAACGTAATCCTCGCCACCGGCCACAGCGCCCGCGACGTCTTCCACCTCCTGCACGATGCCGGTATCCGGCTCGAAGCCAAACCCTTCGCGCTGGGCGTGCGCATCGAGCATCCCCAAGAGGCCATCGACCGGATCCAGTACCACGGCGAAACCGGCGACTACCTGCCCCCGGCGGCCTATAGCCTTGTTTGTCAGGCAGATGGAAGGGGAGTGCACAGCTTTTGCATGTGTCCGGGCGGCATCGTGGCCCCGTGCGCGACGTCCCCGGGCGAGGTCGTGATGAACGGGTGGTCGCCCTCGAAGCGGAACAATCCGTTCGCGAATTCCGGGATGGTGGTGCAAATCGATGCGGGGGTTTGGGAAGCGGCCGGGTTCACCGGGCCGCTCGGAGCTCTCGAATACCAGGCCGCTGTCGAACGCGCCTGCCACGACGCGGCTGCCCAGCAGACCGGCCGCGCCCCGGGCCAAACCGCACCCGCGCAGCGCCTCGTCGACTTCCTCGCCCGCCGCCCCTCGCGGGACCTGCCGGCCCACAGCTACCTCCCCGGCGCCGTCCCCGTAAACCTGTGGGACGTCCTCCCCGCCGCGATTGCCCGCCCCCTCGCCGCCGGGCTCGCCGAATTCGCCCGCCGCATGCCCGGTTTCCTCCATCCCGACGCCGTCCTCCTCGCCCCCGAAAGCCGGACCAGCTCGCCCGTCCGCATCCCCCGCGACCCCACCACACTGACCCACCCGGACGTCGACGGACTCTACCCCACCGGCGAGGGCGCGGGCTACGCCGGCGGTATCCTCAGCGCCGCCCTCGACGGCATCCGCGTGGCCGAGGCCATCGCCGAGCGGTTGAATGAAAAAGGGACCGGCAAGCGCCGATCCCTTCAGGAGATATAGTGTACCGGTTGCCCGGCGGATGCCCGTGGCTCAGTCTTCCGACAGGTTGACGTCCGGGATCGAGGCCGCGTTGTCGAGCAAAATCTTCTCTTCGAGCAGCCGAGCTTCCTGGATGCCCATCGGGCGTCCGTTCAAGTCGCCGACCACAAAGGCCGCCGGGAATCCATAGGCTTGGATAGCAGCGAGTTGGCGCGTAGCCTCTTGCTCACTTGCCACCGGCAGCGTGCTGAATCGCAGTTGACCGCTGTTGTCAAAAACCGGCTTAATCAGGCCTTCCTTCAGGGCTTGGCTGACCAAATCAGCGTCCACATCCCGCACCGATTCCGCGAGTTGGATCCGGTAGCGCGGACACAATGCCGGGTGCGCACCCAGAGGCACGGGCGACAGAATCAATGCGTCAGCCTTGACCTGCGGCGTCGACGCCGTGGCCGTCGTGGCCGGGGTAGAGGCGTTCTCCTTCGTTTTTTTGCCGCCTTCGTTCGTCACTTCCGCGGCCAAAGCCCGCTCAGACGCTGTCGTTCCCGACGCATCCACTGCTGTCGTCCGAACGGTCGGAGCCGCCGGATCTTCCGATTCGACCCGTGCATACGCCACAACCGGCTTCTCGGAAGAGGCCTTCGGTGCGAGCAGGGTTTCCCATTCGCTCGCCGTGTGGACGCTGCCGTTGAGGTCCACTTGGGCCGTTGCAGGCGAGAACACCTCGGCATCGAGGTAGTCGGCCACACCGTCTCCGTCGGCATCCGTCGGGCAACCGTCGACGTACACGGTAACGCCATCCGGCGTGCCGGGGCAGCGGTCCTTGCGGTCCCGGATTCCATCCCCGTCTGCATCCGCAAACCCGGTAGGACGGCCTGACGCAGCGCGGCGGCGGCTTGCTTCAGCGATGCTGCTGATGTTCATGCCGATGCCTAACTCCGTGGTGTGCAAGTAGTCCGCTCCTTCCGCCCGCGGATTGAGCGAAGACTCCGGTCCGAGCAGCACCGTGTACGCCAGTCGGCCGTACAACGCGTCGGTCAACTGCACATCGCAGCCCGCCTGAACCGGCAGCGCGACGGCATAGTCCCGCAGCGAGGAGCTCTCGTAGGCATAATCCCGCGAGATGCGACGGGCATAGTCGGCCGCTTCCGGATGATTTTCCGGCATGTCGTAGATCCAGCCGTCTGACCAAAAGTGGTACGCCTGGCCCATCGAATTCGTCAAATCCATTTCATTCTGCTGCACCACGACGGCGAGTCCCGCAGAACCCCACGGGTTCAAGCGACGCGTCTTCGACTGCAGCGGCTGGAACCGCAAGCCCGCCGAAGCGGTGCTGAACTGGCTGCGCTCGAGCGCTCGATCTGCAGCCGACAATCCCATCCGGCCGACACCGGCCCGGGTGGTTACATGCAGCCATTCCGTCACAGGCGTTGAAGCCTCGAGGGACGCTGCCAGTGCTCCGGTGGGGGCCACGCGCATGCCGTTCTCAGCATGCATGGCACCTACAAAACCGGAAGGTCCTGCCGCAGACGTTACGGACCACTGGGCCCAAATGCCGGGGACAAGGAGAGAAACTGCGAGGGCGAATGCAAAATGCCGCATCGGTTGGAGGGTTGATTTGGCGGGGCATACGGAGGGGAGGGGGGTAGGGTTGCAGTTTCAGTTTGAGTTGCAGTTTGAGTTTGAGTTTTCGCCGCTGCGCGGCTAGTTTGCAGTTTCCGCCGCTGCGCGGCTAGTTTGCAGTTTCCGCCGCTGCGCGGCTAGTTGGGAGTTTTCGCGGCTGCGCCGCTAGTTGGGAGTTTTCGCCGCTGCGCGGCTAGTTTGCAGTTTTCGCGGCTGCGCCGCTAGTTGGGAGTTTTCAGTTTGGAGTTGGCAGTTTGAACTACAGCTCGTCCTCAACCTCGCTCTCGCCCTCAATCTCGCTCTCGCTCTCGCTCTCGCTCTCGCTCTCGTTCTCGCTCTCGCTCTCGCTCTCGCTCTCGCTCTCGCTCTCGTTCTCGCTCTCGCTCTCGCTCTCGCTCTCGCTCTCGTTCTCGCTCTCGTTCTCGTTCTCGTTCTCGTTCTCGCTCTCGTCCCCAACCTCACCCCCTCACCAACCCCGCCGCTTCCATCCCCACCCCCGCACCGATCGCCACGCCCATCCCGCCCATCCGGACGGCGACGATGACGCCCGTTGCGATGTGGGGCACAGTGGTGACAATGGGCGTGCGGTCGCTGCCGATCCCGAGCAGCCCGGTCCAATCGTAATCGACTCCCACACCACGTGCCGCGGGAACCCATTCGCCGAGTTCGCGGAGGAGGCGTGCTCGAACGGCATCACCCGCTTCATCGCCGGCCGCCTCCGGGAAATGGCGGCCGCCGCCGATCAAAACGCGTCCGTCGAGCTCGCGGAAGTAGACGTAGCCCGCATCCATATGAAAGGTGCCGCGCAAATCGAGGCCCGGAATCGGGGCAGTCACGAGCACCCGATTCGGAACAGGCCGAACGTCGAGGTCCGGGAGGAGTTGAGCGGCGAAGGCGTTCGTGGCGATGAGGAGGTTGCGGGGGGAGATGGAGTTTGAGTTTGAGTTTGAGTTTGAGTTTGAGTTTGAGTTTGAGTTTGGGGTGAGGGTGAGGGTGGGGCGGTCGTGGTGTGCACGGATGGAGGAGGCGGAGAGGCCGTGGAGGAGGGGGATGCCGGCGGTGTGGAGGAGGGAGCGGAAGCGGGCCACGAGGCGGCCGGTGTCGAGGTGGCCTTCGAGGGGGCTGAAGACGGCGCCGTGGGCGAGGTGGGGCGCGATGCCGGGCGGTGAGGGAGCGGGTGGAGTGGGGAGGAAGGTGTCAGGCCGGCCGGTGACCGGGGCGAGCCAAGCGTTGAGGTCGGTGAGGTCGGGGGGCGGGGTGCCGGGGCGGAGGAGGGAATAGCTGCCGGTGGGGGCGTACCGGATTTGGTCGTCGCCCAGCAAGGAGCGCAGCAGGGTGAGGCCTTCGAGACGGCGGCGAACGAGGTCGGCGGCGGCCGCATCCCCGATCGAGGCGCGGTCGGCGGCAAGCTCCTCGGGCGACCCGAAGCACGCAAAACCCGCATTTCGAGTTGTTCCACCGTCGGAAAATGGGCTGCGGTCCACGACCGCAATCCGTGCTTCGGGATGCAGCTGTCGCGTATGCAAAGCCGCTGACATGCCCACAATTCCGGCACCTACGACGAGAAGATCGAGGTCCTCGAGCCACGTCCGCGCTTCCCAATAACTAAATGCCATACTTTTACGTTTGAAGGATGACGAAGTTCACCATGCACGTGCGTATTTCCACCGCCATTCGTGTGCTCGCCGTCGTTTGTGCGGTGTGGGCCAGCGTCTTTCCTGCTGCAGCGCAGGATGACATCCTCAACGTCGCCGGCATCGTTACGGATGAGGCGGACCGCAAAAAGCTCGTTGGGGTCGAGGTTTCCGTGACCCGCGACGGGGCACCCTTCGATGCGTTGACAACCGATGCAAAGGGAGCGTACGACTTCCAGTTGCCGTTGCGCCACGATTACGTGTTCTCCTTCACGTACGCGGGCTACGGCGTCAAACGCATCCGGGTGGACGGCAGCAAGGTGCCGCCAGAGGACCTGAAGGGCGGGTTCCGGCTGGACATGCCCATGTCGCTCTTCAAGTTAGTCGATGGATTCAACACCGCCATCCTCGAGGATTACTACGGAAAAGCGTCGTTTGACCCGATCAAGAATACCATCGCGTTCGACTTCTCGCATACGGAACGGATGCGGAATAAGGTGAAGCAGGAATTCGATCGGGTGGCGCGGATGGCGGGCGATTTGGCAAAAATGCGCGAGGATTTCGCCGCGCTGCTGGCCAAAGGCAAAACGGCCATGACCGCTTCGAAGTGGGACCAGGCCTTGACCGACTTCACCGCCGCGCTGGCCATCTTCCCGGACGATGCAGAAGCCTTGCAGCTGCAAAAGCAGGCCCAGGCAAAGGTGGACGAACAAGCTGCATCAGCATCTGCAGACAAGAAGTTCCAGGATGCACTGAAGGCGGCTGAAGCCGACCTCAAAGCAGACAAACTCGACTCCGCTGCGGAGCGGTTCCGAGGGGCCGCTGCGCTCAAGCCCACTGCACCAGAACCGGCGGATGGCCTCAAGCGGGTGGAAGCCCGACGTACCGCCCTGGCTGCCGACGAGGCCTACCGGAAGGCCATTGCCGATGCCGATGCCTTGTTTGCAGCGGCGAAGTACGCGGAGGCTGCGAAAGCCTACGGTGCCGCCTCCGGCATGAAGCCTGCCGAAGTGTACCCGAAGACCCGGAAAGCGGATGCCGAGCGGATGCTGGCCGATGCGGCGGCTGCCGCGGCGGCTTTGGCCGAGAAAACGGCCCGCTACGAAACGCTGATTGCCCAGGCAGACAAGGCCTTCAAGGCCAAATCCTACAAGGAAGCAAAGGGCTCGTACGAAGAGGCTGGACGCATTTTGCCGACCGAGCCGTATCCGAAAGAGCGGGCCGCCGCCTGCCAGGCGGAGCTCGACAAGGCCACTGCTGCTGCGGCGGCTTCTGCCTCCGCTGCTGCTGCTTCTGCCTCCGCCGCGGCCGCTGCTGCAGAACTCGATGCGAAGTACGCGGCCCAAATCGGCGCAGGAGACGCGGCCTTCGCAAAATCCGACTGGGAGGCGGCCAAAGCCGCGTACCGCAAGGCCCTCGACCTGAAACCGTCTGAGAGCTACCCCACGGGTCGCCTCGATCGCATCGCGAAGGAGGAAAAGGCCGCTGCTTCTGCTGCAGACGCGGCAGCTCAGGCCGCAGCCCGGAAGGCAGCTGAGGAAGAAGAGCGCAAGCAGCTCGAGGAGGAACGGGCTCGCAAGGCAGCAGCGGATGCGGCGAAAGCGGCCGATGCGGCTGCGGCTGCGGCGGCGAAAAAGGCGGCGGACGAAGAAGCGGCCCGTCTCGCGGCCGAGCGCAAGGCGGCGGATGCCGCGGCGAAAGCGGCCGATGCGGCTGCGGCTGCGGCGGCGAAGAAAGCGGCGGACGAAGAAGCGGCCCGTCTCGCGGCCGAGCGCAAGGCGGCGGATGCCGCGGCGAAAGAGGCCGAGCGGCTTC
>JBIIRP010000091.1:0-6594 GCA_044341475.1 Flavobacteriales bacterium
GGTGCGGAGCGGAGGCAAGGACCGGGTTTTCGATGCCCGGAACCGGGAAGTGGGAGGTTGAGGTTGAGGTTGGGGTTGAGGTTGAGGTTGAGGTTGAGGTTGAGGTTGAGGTTGAGGTTGAGGTTGAGGTTGGGGACGAGGTTAGGAGAGGAGGGCGCGGGAGATGACGATGCGCTGGACTTCGCTGGTGCCCTCGTAGATCTGGGTGATTTTCGCGTCGCGCATCAGGCGCTCGACGTGGTATTCTTTCACGTAGCCGTAGCCGCCGTGGATTTGGACTGCTTCGACCGTTTGGCGCATGGCCACTTCGGAGGCGTAGAGTTTTGCGATGCTGGAGGCCAAATCGTAGTCTTCATGCGCATCCTTCAACCACGCCGCTTTCCAAACGAGGAGGCGCGCGGCTTCGATCTGTGTGGCCATGTCGGCCAGCTTGAATGCGATGGCCTG
Source organism: Flavobacteriales bacterium (assembly GCA_044341475.1). Lineage (GTDB taxonomy): Bacteria > Bacteroidota > Bacteroidia > Flavobacteriales_D > Sanyastnellaceae > CAMCYM01. Next base: position 448 of record JBIIRP010000091.1, read on the forward strand.
GTGCTTCGCGATTTCGACGCCGAACGCCTTGCGCTCGAGCGCGTACGCCCGGGCGAGCTCGTAGGCGCCTGAAGCGATGCCGAGGGCCTGGGCAGCGATGCCGATGCGGCCGCCGGACAGGGTCTTCATGGCGAATTTGAAGCCGAAGCCTTCGTCGCCGATGCGGTTCTCGACCGGGACACGCACGTCCTGGAACATCAGGGTGTGGGTGTCGGAGCCGCGGATACCGAGCTTGTCCTCTTTCGCCCCGACGATGAAGCCGGGCATGCCGCGTTCGACGATGAAGGCGCTGATGCCGCGGTGGCCCAGTTCGGGGTTCGTTTGAGCGATGACGAGGTAGGTGCTCGCGGTGCTGCCGTTCGTGATCCAGTTTTTCGTGCCGTTGAGGACGTAGTGGTCGCCGTCGCGCACCGCGGTCGTCCGCTGTGAGGTGGCATCGGAACCGGCTTCCGGCTCAGAGAGGCAGAAGGCCCCGACGACTGCACCGGATGCGAGGGGTCGGAGGTATTTTTCCCGCTGGAAATCGCTTCCAAACTCTTGCAAACCGTAGCATACCAGCGAGTTGTTGACGCTTACGCACACGCTGACCGAGGCATCGACCTTCGAAAGCTCTTCCATCGCCAGCACGTAGCTCAGGGTGTCCATGCCCGATCCTCCGTATTCCGGCCGGACCATCATGCCCATGAAGCCGAGTTCGCCGAGGGCGTGGATTTCGTCGAGGGCAACGCGCTGGTCGCGGTCGCGTTCGATGACGCCGGGTTTGAGGACGTTTTGGGCGAAATCCCGTGCGGCGTCGCGCACGGCCAAATGCTCTTCCGAAAGTTCGAGGTTCATTGCCGTCGAGTAATTTGGCCCGAAAGATACGATGCAGCGCCCCCTCGGACTTGAACGGACGTACCGCGCCATCGGGGTGATGAGCGGCACCTCGCTCGACGGCCTCGATATCGCTGTTTCCCAGTTCACGCGCCTTTCCGACGGGTCCTGGAAGGCGTCCCTTGAGCAGTTCGAGGGCGTGCCCTTCCCGGAAGAGTGGCGCGTTCGGCTTGCCGGATTAGCGGCTGCCTCGGCCGAGGAGTGGTGCGCTACTGCGGCGGCATGGAGCACGTGGTGCGGCGACCAGGTCCGTTTGCGGGTGGACCCGACGGGCATCGACGTGGTCGCCTTCCACGGCCAAACCGTGTTCCACCGGCCCGCCGCTGGATGGACGGGCCAGCTTGCCTCGGGGGCGCATTTTCATTTGGCCGTCGGCAGCTTGCCGGTCGTGTGCGACTTCCGGTCCCTCGATGTCGCTGCCGGGGGCCAAGGGGCTCCCCTGGTGCCCCTCGCCGACGCCCTGCTCTTCTCCGACTTCGCCGCCTGCCTGAACCTCGGGGGCTTCGCAAACATCAGCATGCAGGACGCCAGCGACCGGCGCGTCGCGTGGGACATCGGCCCGTGCAACCTCCTGCTGAACAGCCTCGCCGCGCGCCTCGGCGCCCCGTACGACCACGACGGCGCGTGGGCCGCCGCCGGCACCTGGTCGCCCCCCCTCTACGACGCCTGGTGCGCCCTTCCCTACTTCGCTTCCCCCGCCCCCAAAAGCCTGGGCCGGGAGTGGCTCGAAGCCGAAGTGCTCCCTCTGATCCCGCCGTCCCTCGCCCCGCAGGACGCCCTGGCCACAGCGGCCCGCTTCATCGCCACAGCCATCCGCCGCGACGCCGGCGGCGCCCGCACCCTCATCACCGGCGGCGGCGCCCGCAATCTCCACCTCCTCGCCCTCCTCACGGCGCCGCCCTCCCCCGGCCTCGCGGGTCCGCCCCTCGCCGCGGTCCTGCCCGGCCCGGAGCTGATCGACGGCAAGGAAGCCCATGCCTTCGCGTTCCTCGGCCTGCTGCGGGCGCTCGGCGAACCGACCGCATGGCCGAGCGTCACCGGGGCCGGCGCGGCGACGGTAGGGGGAGCCCTGTGGGGCACCCTATCTTTGCGCCCCTGATCAGCGCCATGAAGGACCTGTTACACGCTTACGAGCACCGCGAACCGGAAATCGTGTTCGAGTGGAAAGACCCCGAGACGGAAGCCCGTGGGTGGGTGGTGATCAATTCGCTCCGCGGAGGAGCGGCCGGCGGGGGGACGCGCATGCACCCGCGCCTGGACCGCCACGAGGTGGTGAGTTTGGCGAAGACCATGGAAATCAAGTTCTCCGTCAGCGGTCCCCACATCGGAGGCGCAAAGAGCGGAATCTGCTTCGACCCGTCGGATCCGCGCAAGCGGGGCGTTCTCGAGCGCTGGTATCGGGCCGTGGCGCCCCTGCTGAAGAGCTACTACGGCACGGGCGGGGACATGAACGTCGATGAAATCCACGAGGTGATTCCGTTGACGGAGAAGTGGGGCGTTTGGCACCCGCAAGAAGGCGTATTCACAGGCCACTTCCACCCGGAGGAGGCCCGGAAGGTCCGCCGCATCGGCAACCTGCGTCAGGGCGTAAGCCAAGTCGTGGAAGACCTCGAGTTTACCCCCGACACGACCCGCAAATTCCGTGTGGCTGACTTGATTACGGGCTATGGCGTGGCCGAAAGCGTGCGGCACTACTACGCGCTGTGGGGCGGTTCGGTCGAAGGCAAGCGCGTCATCGTGCAGGGCTGGGGCAACGTGGGCGCGGCGGCGGCGTATTACCTCAGCGAGGCCGGGGCCGTGGTCGTAGGCATTATCGACCGCGTGGGCGGCATTATCCGTCCGGAAGGCCTCGCACCGGAGGAGGTGACGGAGTTGTTCCTTGCGAAAACGGGCAATTCCCTCGTCGCCGCGGATGTCCTCTCGTTCGAGGAGGTCAATGCGCGCATCTGGGATGTGCCGGCGGATGTATTTCTGCCGTGTGCCGCGTCGCGCCTCGTCACCGGAGACCAACTGGAGCGGATGGCAAAAGCCGGACTGGAACTCGTATCCAGCGGTGCAAATGTGCCCTTCGCCGATGCGGCGATATTCTACGGCGAAACCGCTGAGCAGGCGGACCGCGCGGTGGCGTGCATACCGGATTTTATTGCAAACTGCGGCATGGCACGGGTGTTTGCTTACCTCATGAGCGACGAGGAAGTGGACATGCGGGATGCGGCCATCTTCGCCGACACCTCCGAGACCATCCGGCGGGCCCTCGAGGAGGTGCACGCGGTCCATACGGGACGCACGGGACTGACGGCTGCGGCTTACCGCGTGGCCCTCGACCGCCTCGGGGTGCGCGCCTGAGCGGAGATTTTCCAGCTCCTCGCAGGTCAAATTCGAGGAGAACCCCCGACCTTTCGCCCGCCGAGCCGAAGTCCGGTCCGGTAAACTTGCTTGGGTATGGAACTCGCCATCATCGCTGTTTTCGTTCTCGGTTACGCCTGCATTGCACTCGAACACTCGGTGCGCATCGACAAAGCAGCTTCTGCACTGTTGACCGGTACCCTGTGCTGGGCCCTGTTCGTACTCGGTTCGGACGGTCCGCCCGCCCACCTTGCCGCAGAGTTTGCCCATGCAGGAGATGGAGGAGTGAAGGCATTTTTCGAACACCGCTTGCTGCACCACGTGCAGGAGATCGCCAGCATCTTGTTCTTCTTGCTCGGTGCGATGACCATCGTCGAGCTCATCGACGCGCACAACGGATTTGCCGTGATTACGAACCGGATTCGAACGACGAATACGGTCAAGTTGCTGTGGATCATCACGTTTTTCACCTTCTTCCTGTCCTCGGTGCTCGACAACCTGACCACGGCCATCGTTATGGTCAGCTTGTTGCGCAAGCTCATTGCCGACAAGGAGACCCGCTGGTTTTTTGCGGGAATGGTGGTGCTCGCTGCGAATGCGGGTGGTGCTTGGTCACCCATCGGCGATGTGACGACGACGATGCTGTGGATCGGAGGCCAGGTGTCTACCGAAGGCATCATTTCAGCGCTGTTCCTGCCGTCGCTTGTCGTGATTCTCGTGCCGCTCGCGGTGCTGACGTTCCGCTTGAAGGGGGATGTTCAACGGCCGGAAGTTGCAGCCGAATCGCAGCAGGGAAGTATCCACGGGTGGGAAAGCAATGTTGCGCTCGCGTTGGGGGTCGGCGGCTTGCTCTTCGTGCCCGTCTTCAAAACCGTCACCCACCTGCCGCCGTTTATGGGCATGATGCTCGCCCTCGGCGTGATGTGGGTGGTGACCGAGCGGATGCACCGCAACAAAGACACTTCTGCAGGTCAGGGGGTAAGTGTGCTTGCCGTACTGCGCAAAATTGATACGCCTTCTATCCTGTTCTTCCTCGGGATTTTGCTTGCTGTGGCGGCGTTGCAGGAGGTGGGCCACCTGTTGGCCGCAGCGACCTGGCTCCGTGACACGTTTGGTAACGTCTATGCGATCAACACGGCCATCGGATTCCTGAGCGCCATCGTCGATAACGTGCCGCTCGTGGCGGCTTCAAAGGCCATGTATCCCATCGCAACCGAGGCGATGGCCGCGGGAAGTGCTTGGGACGCTTTGTTCGTGCAGGACGGAGATTTCTGGGAACTCCAAGCCCTGTGCGCCGGGACGGGCGGTTCCATCCTGATCATCGGTTCTGCAGCAGGTGTGGCCGTCATGGGACTGGAGAAAATCGACTTCGTGTGGTACCTGCGCCGGGTGAGCCTGCTCGCGGCGCTCGGCTACCTCGGGGGGATTGCCTGCTACTGGCTGATGTTCGCCTGAGTCGGCAGGAATCGGTTGTCCACGGGAGCAGGTCGATAAGCGGAGATTTCTGGGGCCGTTCGTGCGCATAATTCCGCGCACCTTTGCGTTGAATCTCCGAATCTGACGCACATGCTCTTCCAAATTCCCGCCGCTGATGTGGCTGCCGAGGCGGCTCCCGCCACCGATTCCATCAACCTCCTCGACCTCTTCCTCGTCGGCGGCTGGTACATCATGGTTCCTTTGGCCTTGATGTCCGTCGTGGCTGTCTACGTATTCATCGAGCGGTCGATGGCCATCCGGAAGGCGCGCCAGGTGGCTCCGGATTTTATGCACAGGTTGCGCGACCACATCAGCCAGGGCAACTTCGCCTCCGCCCGCAACCTGTGCCAAACCTCGAACACCCCCATGGCCCGCATGCTCGACAAGGGCATCAGCCGCATCGGCAAGGACCTGAAGGACATTTCCACTTCCATCGAGAACATCGGTAAGCTGGAGGTCTACAATCTCGAACGGAACCTTCCCGCGCTCGCTACGGTTTCCGGCGCGGCGCCCATGATCGGCTTCCTCGGAACGGTCATCGGCATGGTGCAGGTCTTCGTGGCAATGGAGGCCGCTGGCACCGTGCGCGTCGAAGACATCAGCTCTGGAACGAAGCAAGCCATGATCACCACGGTCTTCGGCTTGATCGTGGGCATTTTGGCCTACGTGGCATACAACCACCTCGTGAGCAAGGTCAGCAAGGTCATCAACCAGATGGAGGCCACGTCCATCGAGTTTCTCGACATCCTCGAAGAACCCACGCGATGAACCTCGGGCAACGCACGAAAATCGAGGTCGGCGGCAACATGGCGTCCATGACGGACCTCGTGTTCCTCCTGCTCATTTTCTTCCTCATCCTCGCCACGATGGCGTCGAATGGCGTCAATGTGGAGTTGCCGAAGGCCAAAGGCACGACGGCCGTCACCCCGAAGCTGACGCTCAGCATCAAGGCCGACGGCACCTACTACCTCAACGGCGGCTGGGTGCCGCGCGAAGACCTGGAAGCGCTCATTGCTGCTCGCATGGGCGAGACGGAAAACACCATCATGTACCTCGAAGTGGACGCCAGCGTGCCCACCGGTTCGACCGTCGAGGTCATCGGCATGGCGAAGGCAAACAACTGGAAGGTGATGCTCGGGGCGTCACCGGTCTCTACTCCGGCTGCTGCCCCCTGACACCATGAATCCGGTGCTTGAATCGGCCCGCATTGCGCAGCAGCGCCGCGACGAACGGCGTGCGGCGGCTATCACGGTCGCCCTGTTCGCTGTTGTGCTGCTTGCAGGGGCATTCATCACCTTTTTTGAAGTTCCCGATCCCCCGCTCGGCACGCAATTCGTGTCCGTCGGATTAGCGGATTTCGGATTCGATCCTGCGGCTGGCGGAATGGACGAGAGCGAGAACCCCTCCTCGAGCGTCCAAGATGATGTCTCGCCGAACGACGCGACCTCCACC
>JBIIRP010000092.1:0-6573 GCA_044341475.1 Flavobacteriales bacterium
TTCAGCACCATGGCCAACTCGGTGCCGAACACGTCCTCCGATACCGCCACCCGGATGTAGCGGGTGGTCAAGAGGTCGGCGAGCATGCGCGACCGGGCGGCATCCGGGCAGGCCACGGTGAGATAGCTCAGTTTTTCGCGCGCCACCTCTTCGGCGTGGCACGGTCCAGCGATCAGGCCCAGCCGTTCGTACGGGATGTGGAACTGCTTGTGCAGGTAGCGGGCGGGAATGCTGTCAAATTCCACCACCATCCCTTTGACCGCGCTGAAAATCACCTTATTCGACATGCCCTGGGGCTGCTGTGCCTCGAACGTGGCATGCAGGTGCACCGACGGAATGGCCACGATGAGCACATCGCAGGCGTCGACCACGTCCTGCATGGTGGTGGTGACGCGGAGTGCTGCGGGCGGGAACGCAATGCTTTGGATGTAGTGGGGATTGCGCCCATAATGGGCCAAATACTCGGCCGTCTCCTCCCTGCGCACCCACCAGTGCAGTTCACTGACGTTCGTGAGGAGCATTTTTGCAATGGCCGTGGCCCAGCTCCCGCTGCCCAACAGGCCCACACGCGGTGGCTGCGACATGGGTGCGAAGGTAGCCCGCGCTACCTTTGCGCCCCATGAGCGACGATCTCCTGAAAAAAGTCATCAGCCACGCGAAAGAGTACGGCTTCGTGTTCCCCTCGAGTGAAATCTACGACGGCCTGTCCGCCGCGTACGACTACGGTCAGCTCGGGGCCGAGCTCAAGCGCAACATCGCGTCGTACTGGTGGACGGCCATGGTCCGGATGCACGAGAACATCGTGGGCATCGACGCCTCGATTTTCATGCATCCCACGGTTTGGAAGGCTTCCGGCCACGTCGATGCCTTCAACGACCCGCTCATCGACAACAAGGACTCGAAGAAGCGGTACCGCGCGGACGTGCTCATCGAGGACCACATCGGGAAGATCGAGGCCAAAATCCGCAAAGACGTCGAGAAGGCGGCAGCGCGTTTCGGCGACGCCTTCGACGAGGCCCAGTTCCGCGCCACGAATGCGCAGGTGCTGCGGCGGCAGGAGGAAATCGATGCGATCAACGCCCGGTTCAAGGCGGCCATGGAGGCCAGCGATTTGGCCAGCGTAAAAGCCCTCATCGAAGAACTGGGCATCACGGATCCCGAGACAGGCAGCCGCAACTGGACGGACGTGCGCCAGTTCAACCTCATGTTCAAGACGGAACTCGGCGCCGTGAGCGGCGAGTCGGGCATCGTCTACCTGCGGCCTGAAACGGCGCAGGGCATCTTCGTGAACTACCTGAACGTGCAGAAGAGCGGGCGGATGAAGCTCCCCTTCGGGATCGCCCAAATCGGCAAAGCCTTCCGCAACGAGATCATCGCCCGCCAGTTCATCTTCCGCATGCGGGAGTTCGAACAGATGGAGATGCAGTTCTTCGTCAAGCCCGGAACCCAAGGCGAGTGGTACGAGTACTGGAAGCAGGAGCGGCTCCGTTGGCACAAAGCCCTCGGCCTCGGCGACGCCCGCTACCGCTTCCACGACCACATCAAACTGGCCCACTACGCCGACGCCGCGAGCGACATCGAATTCGAGTTCCCCATGGGCTTCAAAGAACTCGAGGGCATCCACAGCCGCACGGATTTCGACCTGCGCCAGCACGAGGAGTACAGTGGCAAAAAGCTCCGCTTCTTCGATCCGGACACCCAGGAGAGCTTCATCCCGTACGTGGTCGAAACCTCGGTAGGCCTCGACCGCCTCTTCCTCGCCACCCTCAGCGCGGCCTACACGGAAGAGACCCTGGCGGACGGCTCAGAGCGCACCGTCCTGCGCATTCCGCCCGCCCTGGCTCCCGTGAAGGTGGCGGTGCTCCCCCTCCTCAAGAAAGACGGGCTCCCCGAGCTCGCAGAAGAGGTGCTCCGCCCGCTGCGCCTCGCCTACAACGTCCAGTACGACGACAAGGACGCCATCGGACGCCGCTACCGCCGCCAGGACGCCATCGGCACCCCGCTGTGCGTCACGGTCGACCACGATTCCCTCACGGACCGGGCCGTCACAGTGCGCGACCGCGACACGATGACCCAGATCCGCATCCCCATCTCCGAGCTCGCGGCCCACGTCGAATCCCGCGTAGGCCTCGCCTCCCTGTTCGCCTGACCATGCACCTCTCTGACCTCGACCTCGAAGGCCGCCGCGCGCTCGTCCGCGTCGACTTCAACGTCCCCCAAGACCCGGACGGCCACATCACCGACGACACCCGCATCCGCGCCGCACTGCCCACCATCCGGGCACTGCTCGACGGCGGTGCTTCCGTCGTGCTGATGAGCCACCTCGGCCGGCCGAAGGGCGTCACTCCGGCGCTGACCTTGAGGCCGGTGGCAGAGCATTTGGCCCGGCTGCTCGATGTCCCGGTGGCGTTCGCTCCCGACTGCGTCGACGACAAAGCCCTCGATGTCACGCAGTCGCTGCAGCCCGGCGAAATCGCCCTCCTCGAAAACCTGCGGTTCCACCCGGAAGAGGAAGCGGGCGACGAGTTTTTCGCAGGCCAACTCGCGGAAAACGGCGACCTCTACATCAACGATGCCTTCGGAACTGCGCACCGGGCCCATGCCTCGACTGCGGTCATCGCCCGGTTCTTCCCAGAAGACAAGGCCTTCGGACTGCTCATGGCGGCTGAGATCGAGGCGCTCGACCGGGTCCTGGCGCGGCCAGAACGCCCGCTCACGGCGCTCATCGGCGGCGCAAAAGTCAGCTCCAAACTCGCCATCATCGAGCACCTCATCGGCACGGTAGACCGGCTGATCATCGGCGGCGGGATGGCCTACACGTTCATCCAAGCCCAAGGCGGCACCACGGGCACCAGCCTCGTCGAGCCCGAGCTCGTCCCGAAGGCCCGCGAAATCCTCGCCCGCGCCGCTGCAGCGGGCACCCAGTTGATGCTCCCGCACGACACGCTTGCCGCCGAGGCCTTCGCCGCCGATGCGCCTGCGCAGCTTGTGGCCACCGCCGCGATTCCCGACGAGTGGATGGGCCTGGACATCGGGCCGGAGACCCAGCAGGCGTTCGCGGAGGCCATTCTGTCGTCGCGTACGGTGCTGTGGAACGGGCCCATGGGGGTGTTCGAGTGGGAACGGTTCGCAGGAGGGACACGTGCCGTGGCCGAGGCGCTCGCGGAAGCGACGGCGGCGGGGACCTTCACGCTTGTGGGGGGCGGAGACAGTTTGGCAGCGCTCGCCGCGACGGGATTGAGCGACCGCGTGAGCTACATCTCGACGGGCGGCGGGGCGATGCTCGAATACCTCGAAGGCCAGGTGCTCCCGGGCATCGCGGCGATTCAAGACTGAAAGACATCGCCGAAATCTACGTCATCTTTGTGGCATGGATTTCCACTCGACTGCTCCGCTGTTTGCAGGGTATGATCCCGCGGAGGGCGGTGGGGCGGTGAAGCCGCCGATGCATTTGGCTTCTACCTTTTGCTTCCCCTCGGCCGCTGCGGCAGCAGCCCACTTCGAAGCGTCTCAAGGCCTTCGGGAACCGGTCGAAGGCTACATCTATAGCCGTCTTTCGAACCCCACCCTCGAGGTAGCAGAAAAACGGCTTGCCGCGTACGACGGGGCCGAGGATTCGTGCCTGTTTTCCAGCGGGATGGCGGCGATTTCCACGGCCGTGCTCGCCTGGTCGAGCCCGACGCGGCCCGTGTGGGCCGTCGGATCGCTGTACGGCGGAACGGACCGGTTGTTTTCGACCGTTTTGCCGGAATGGGGCATCCCGGTGCGGAGGTTCGCGGAGGTCGGGGATTTGGAACAAGATGCCGGCTTGCCGGGCGTCCTGTACCTCGAAACTCCTGGAAATCCCACCATGGACGTGCACAGCATCGCCGACGCGGTGGCATGGGCCCGTGCCCACGAACGGCCCGATCATCCCATCCAGGTGCTCGTCGACAACACCTACCTCGGGCCGCTGTTGCAGCGCCCGTTAGACCTCGGAGCGGACCTCGTACTGTATTCGGCGACGAAGTACCTCAGCGGGCACAGCGATGTCGTGGCCGGGGCGTGTTCCGGCGCGAAGGCGAGCACCGACCGGGTCCGGCACCTGCGCCACCTGCTGGGCGGCGTGCTCGAACCGTTCTCCGCGTGGCTTCTAGCCCGCAGCATGGAGACGCTCGAGCTTCGGGTGATGAAACAACAGGAGCAAGCGGCTGAGGTACTCGCGTTCTTGCGCACCCATCCCCGCGTGGTGCGGTTGCGGTCCGTGCATCCCCTCGATTGCGACCCACAGGCCGCCCACATCCAGGCACGCCAAACCACCGGACACGGCTCCATGCTCGCCTTCGAAATCGCCGGTGGCCGGAAAGCGGCCTTTGCGGTGCTCGACGCGTTGCAGACGGTGCGGCTTGCGGTGAGCTTGGGTTCCACCGAGTCGCTGGCCACCCACCCGGCGAGCACCACCCACAGCGCGATTCCGGCGGAAGACCGGGAGCGTTTGGGCATCAGCGAGGGGATGATCCGGCTCAGCGTCGGGTTAGAGCCGGTAGAGGAGTTGCTGGCGGATTTGGGCCGAGCGCTCGACGCACTCGGGTGAAAATCAGGGAGCAGGAAGCTCGGCTACCCGTCGACCGACCGCGTCGAGCAGCTCGGAAAGCGCCCCGCCTTCCGACGTCGCCGCCCACACCTGTGCCCCTGTTTCGCAGGCCACGAGCTTCGCGCTGAGGAACGACCGGCCCCCGACACACGATTCCCGGAGCAGCACGACGGCCTGGGCACCGGCCAGCGAGCCCGCTTGGACGACACCGGACTCCTCGTATAGGCCGTCCATAGTCCGCCGCTGCTCCGCCAGCAGCGCGTCGAGGGCACGCCGCTCGAGCACCCGGTAATGGCGCAGCAACCGCACGGCCGCAAGCTCTTCGAGCGCGAGGGGATCGCCCGCTCCCCGACATGTGGACGCACTCAAGGCCACCACGAACACATCCCGGATGCCCCGGTGCTCCTCGGGACGCAGGGTCACTTGGACCCCTGAAGGATCGGCAACCGGCGCGCTCGACTGTGCAGGAAGGGCAGCCGGTACAGGGCCTGAAGTCGGCGGAACCACGGGCTGCAACTGGGCATGCCAAACCGGCGGATAGCCCAGCACCCACGCCCACAGCGGCCACACCACGAGTCCGCCGATGGCCGCACCGACGTTGACGCTCTTCACCTTATGGATCACCCCCTGGTGGGGCCGGTGGTCCGGATGCTCGAGCTGGACGCCGAGCGAGTATCCCGAGATTTTGGCATCGCGGTGCACGTAGGGCGTGCGGCCCACTTCGACCCCGTCGAGCTTCACGCGGGCCCCGGAAGGCGTGCTGGTGATGAGGACTTGGCTGGAACAGCCTACGAGCACCAGCGCGATGCCCGCCAGCAACGCCGCTTTCACGCCTCGACGACGCGGAATGCGTAGCGCTCCATGATGGGGTTCGCCAGCAGTTTCGCACAGGCCTCGTCCACCTTTGCTTCGGCTTCCTGACGCGTCGCAGCGTCGATTTTCAGCGTGATGTGCTTGCCCACGCGGACCTCGCCGATTTCCGGCAATCCGATGTGTTTCATGGAATTCGAAACGGCCTTGCCCTGTGGATCCAGCAGCGCCGGCAGCGGCATCACATCGATTTCAGCGGTAAATTCCATGGCGATTCAGGGGATGTAGGAGTTAACGGGTCCGGAACCGCCCAGCCAGCTGGCCGGCCCCGTTCCAAACCGCATACAAAAGTAACACGGCAAGCACTGCGACGCCTCCCCACCACACTGGCATTCCCGCACCCACTGCAATCCCCGTCCCGCTGAGCACCCCTCCAGCAACCCCGAGCAAGCGCCGGCGCGACCGGTCCCATGCGGCATCCTTGCCCCACCCCTTGAAATCCGGCAACGGCCAGCGCGACACCATCGCCCACGGCACGGCCGTCACCCCCAGCACCCACGCCACGCCGACCGCGGTATCCGGCCCCCCCGCTGCTGCGATGGACCACGTTCCGATCCACCAAACGGCCCCGGCAGGAGCGGGCAGTCCCGTAAATCCGTGGGCGGTAGCGGCGGGCGGAGCCGCGGCAGCGACGTTGAACCGGGCAAGCCGGTACGCTGCGGCCGCAGCCATGGTGAGGCCCGCCGCCGCCAGCGCCTGCGGCGCGTTTGGCCAAACCTCCCGCGCAATCACCCACGCCACCAGCGACGGCACCACGCCGCTCGTCACCGCGTCCGCAAGGCTATCGAGCTGGACCCCAAGCGGTCCCGCCACCCCGAGCGCACGCGCAGCTGCCCCGTCCACCACATCGCACAGCAAGCCCGCTCCCCACAGCACCAGCAGCACCCACGCCTCCGCCCCTTCGATGAGGCCGATGGCCACACCCACCCCGGAAAGCAGGTTACCTAAGGTGAATGCATTCGGGATCCACGCCCGGGGATTGCGCATGCCGCGAAGGTACTGCCGTGCATTTGAACCGCGGCGAACCGCAACTTCTGGCCTAGAAATGCGTATCTTTGCGCTCCCGTGGTCCGATGGCCGAGTGGCTAGGCTCAGCTCTGCAAAAGCTGCTACAGCGGTTCGAATCCGCT
>JBIIRP010000009.1:0-21465 GCA_044341475.1 Flavobacteriales bacterium
GATTGCTGCCTCCAAAGAGGAAGGAGCGACGTTTAAAAAGAAGGAGGACACGCACCGCATGGCGGAAGCGAACAAGGCCTTCGCTCACTTCCGTTTCTGATTCCTAGCTCCTAACGCACCCCACCATGGCTAAGAGAGACCTCCGCTACACGCGCAACATCGGCATTATGGCCCACGTTGACGCCGGGAAGACGACGACGACCGAGCGTATCCTGTACTACACCGGTATTTCGCACAAAATCGGCGAGGTGCACGACGGTGCGGCGACGATGGACTGGATGGAGCAGGAGCAGGAGCGCGGCATCACCATCACGTCTGCTGCGACGACCTGCTTCTGGAAGTTCCGGAACGAACAGTACCGGATTAACATCATCGACACCCCGGGCCACGTGGACTTCACGGTGGAGGTGGAGCGTTCGCTGCGCGTCCTCGACGGAGCAGTGGGCCTGTTCTGTGCGGTGTCGGGTGTGGAGCCGCAGTCGGAAACGAACTGGGGCCTCGCGGACAAGTACAATGTCCCGCGCATCGGCTTCGTGAACAAGATGGACCGCTCAGGTGCCGACTTCTTCAACGTCTTGCGCATGATCAAGGAAATGCTCGGTGCCCGTCCGGTGCCGTTGCAGGTTCCGATCGGTGCGGAAGAGACGTTCAAGGGGGTGGTGGATTTGGTCCAAAACAAAGCCTTCATCTGGAACGAAGAGGACCTCGGCATGACCTGGCGGGAGATTCCGATTCCAGACGATTTGAAGGAGACGGTTGAAGAATACCGCACAAAGCTCATCGAGGCTGCCGCCGAGCAGGATGAGTCGCTGATGGAGAAGTTCTTCGATGATCCGGACAGCCTGACGGAAGCAGAGATTGTTGCGGCCATCCGGAAGGGCACCATCGCCATGGAAATCACGCCCATCCTGTGTGGATCGTCCTTCAAGAACAAGGGGGTGCAGACGATGTTGGACGCGGTGATGATGTACCTGCCTTCGCCGCTGGACATCGGTGCTGTCGAAGGCAAGAACCCGGATTACGAGGACCGTGTTGAGACGCGGAAGCCGGAGAATTCGGAGCCGTTCTGCGGCCTGGCCTTCAAGATTGCAACGGACCCGTTCGTCGGTCGCCTGTGTTTCGTCCGCGCGTACTCGGGCGTGCTCCCCGCAGGTTCCTACGTCATCAACACGCGGTCGGAGAAGAAGGAGCGCATCTCTCGGATCTTCCAGATGCACTCGAACAAGCAGAACCCCATCGACGAGCTGGAAGCAGGTGACATCGGTGCAGTGGTGGGCTTTAAGGACATCAAGACCGGGGATACGTTGTGTGCCGAGGGCCATCCGATTGTTCTGGAGAGCATGAGCTTCCCCGAGCCGGTTATCGGTATCGCCATCGAGCCGAAGTCCCAGGCAGATCTCGACAAGCTGTCGAATGGCCTGTACAAGCTTGCTGAAGAGGATCCGACGTTCCGGGTGCGCACGGACGAAGAGAATGGCCAAACGGTCATCTCAGGCATGGGCGAGCTTCACCTGGAAATCCTGGTCGACCGCTTGCGTCGCGAGTTCAAGGTGGAGTGCAACCAAGGTGCTCCCCAGGTGAACTACAAGGAGGCGATTTTCGGCAAGACGGACCACCGCGAAGTCTACAAGAAGCAAACCGGTGGCCGTGGTAAGTTCGCCGACATCATCGTGAAAATCGGTCCATCACCGGAGCCGGAAAAGCCAGGATTGGTGTTCACGAACTCGGTGAAGGGCGGGAACGTTCCGAAAGAATTCGTTCCGGCCATCCAAAAGGGCTTCGAAGAGTCCATGAAAAATGGCGTGCTCGCGGGCTACCCGATGGACAGCATGGCTGTGGAACTCATCGACGGTAGCTACCACCAGGTGGACTCGGATGCGCTTTCGTTCGAACTCGCGGCGAAGATGGCCTACCGGAATGCAGTGCGCCAGTGCACGCCGAAGATCCTGGAACCCATGATGCAGCTCGAGGTGGTGACGCCGGACGAGAACATGGGCGATGTCATCGGTGACCTGAACAAGCGCCGAGCCATCATCGAAGGAACGGGTGCGCGTGCCGGCAAAACGGTGGTGAACGCGAAGGTTCCATTGTCTGAAATGTTCGGGTATGTGACGGATCTGCGGACCCTGACTTCAGGCCGTGCGACGTCGAGCATGAGCTTCAGCCACTTCAGTGAGGCACCGAACAACATCCAAGAAAAAGTGATCGCTGAAGCGTCCAAGCGCTAAGGCATACCCGAATCCCATGACCCAGAAGATTCGCATCAAGCTGAAGTCGTACGACCACAACCTCGTCGACAAGTCTGCAGAGAAGATCGTGAAGACCGTCAAGGCGACGGGCGCGGTCATCAGCGGTCCCGTGCCCCTGCCGACCCACCAGCGCATTTACACGGTGTTGCGTTCGCCGCACGTGAACAAGACGTCGCGTGAGCAGTTCGAGCTCAACTCCTACAAGCGGTTGATTGACATCTACAGCTCGTCTGCGAAAACGGTCGATGCCCTCATGCGACTCGAGTTGCCGAGCGGTGTTGAAGTCGAAATCAAAGTCTGACAGTCGGTTCTTTTTTGTTTAACCCCCCACTGATACACACCCACCCATGCCCGGACTCATAGGGAAGAAAGTAGGTATGACCAGCATCTACAGTGCCGCTGGGAAGAATATCCCATGCACGATTCTAGAGGTTGGTCCTTGCGTCGTGACGCAAGTACGTACCCTTGAGAAGGACGGCTACGAAGCTGTTCAGCTCGGCTACGGGGAGCGCTCTGAGAAGCGCACCTCGAAGGCCATGCAAGGCCATTTCAATCGCGCCGGCGTCGCGCCGCTCCGCAAGCTTGTGGAGTTCAAGGCGTTCAGCCAGAACCTCAACCCGGGCGATGCGCTCGGCGTTTCGGACGTGTTCACCGAGGGAGAGTTTGTCTCCGTCATCGGCACCTCGAAGGGTAAGGGCTTCCAAGGTGTGGTGAAGCGCCACGGCTTCGGCGGTGTAGGTCAGTCGACCCACGGTCAGCACAACCGGTTGCGTGCACCCGGTTCTGTAGGTGCTGCTTCTACGCCTGCACGTGTCTTCAAGGGCATGCGCATGGCCGGTCAAACGGGGAACAGCCGCGTGACGATTGAGAACCTCGAAGTGGTCCGGATTCTGCCGGAAGAAGGCGTACTCGTGGTGAAGGGCGCGGTCCCGGGCCACAAGGGTGCATTTGTTGTAATCCGCAAGCCGAACGCGTGATGAAACTGAGCGTTTACAGCACAGACGGGAACAAGACCGGCAAGACGGTTGAACTCGCAGCGGAGGTGTTTGGCATCGAGCCGAACAACCACGCGATGTATTTGGATGTGAAGCGGTTCATGGCCGCACAGCGCCAGGGAACGCACGATACGTTGCACCGTGGTGTCGTATCCGGTTCGACTCGGAAGCTGAAGAAGCAGAAGGGAACGGGCGGAGCACGTGCCGGTAGCATCAAGAACCCGTTGTACCGCGGTGGAGGCACCATTTTCGGCCCGCAGCCCCGCGATTACACGCACAAGCTGAACATCAAGGTGAAGCAGCTTGCGCGTCGGAGCGCCCTGAGCACGAAGGCGATGGAAAAGAGCATCCGTGTCGTGGAATCCATCGCGATGTCGGCACCGAAGACGAAGGATTTGCTCGCGATTCTGAACAACCTCGAGCTCGCTTCAACAAAGACCTTGGTCGTGTTGCCCGCGCAGAACGATGCGGTCTACCTGAGCGCCCGGAACCTCCCCAAGCACCGGGTGATGGTCGCTTCGGACCTGAGCACGTACGATATCATGAACTGCAACACCCTCCTCTTCGTGGACAACGCGCATGAGGTTCTTGAGGGCATGCTGAAATAAAGGAAGGTCATGCAGAACATCCTCATCAAGCCCCTGATTACGGAGAAGATGGCGTCAGCCACGGACCGGACGAATGCCTACGGTTTCGTCGTGGCCCTCGGTGCGAACAAAATCGAGATCAAGAAGGCCATCGAACAGAAGTACGGTGTGACCGTGACCGGCATCAGTACCGTTCGTGTGGACGGCAAGGCCCGCCAGCGGTACACGAAGACCGGTGTGGTGCGTGGCCGTTCATCCTCCTACAAGAAGGCCATCGTCCGTTTGGGTGAAGGCCAGTCCATCGACTTCTACGACAACCTGTAAGACATGGCACTCCGTAAATTCAATCCAGTCACCCCGGGCATGCGTCACCGGGTGTTGGCGAAATTCGAGGAGTTGACCGCGTCGACTCCGCACAAACCGCTGCTCGAGCCGATTAAAAAGTCGGGTGGACGGAACAAGGACGGCAAGATGACCATGCGCTACATCGGCGGTGGTCACAAGCGCCGGTACCGCATCATCGACTTCCTGCGCGACAAGCACATGGCGGCGACGGTGTTGACGGTTGAGTACGATCCGAACCGCACGTCGCGGATTTGTTTGGTGGAATACACCGACGGCGAGAAGCGGTACATCATCGCTCCTGCAGGTCTTCGCCCCGGCATGACCATTCACAGCGGGAAGGAGGCCACGCCGAATGTGGGCCATGCGATGTACTTGTCGGACATTCCGCTGGGTACCATCATCCACAACATCGAGTTGTACCCAGGGAAAGGGGCTTCCATTGCCCGCAGTGCGGGTTCGTACGCTCAATTGAATGCCCGGGACGGCAAGTATGCCATTCTGCGTCTACCAAGCGGTGAGTCCCGCATGATTTTGACCTCCTGCATGGCGGTCATCGGTGCGGTGAGCAATTCAGAACACAACCAACAGATTTCTGGTAAAGCAGGTCGTTCGCGCTGGTTGGGCCGTCGTCCACGCGTACGGGGTGTCGTGATGAACCCGGTGGATCACCCGATGGGTGGTGGTGAAGGCCGGTCTTCAGGCGGACATCCGCGGTCCCGGAAGGGCCTGTTGGCAAAAGGCCGCAAAACGCGTAACCCGCGGAAGCCTTCGAAGAAGTTGATCATTGAACGCCGGAAGAAGTAATCGTTATGGCCCGTTCGCTTAAAAAACCCCCGTTCGTACACTACAAGCTGACTGCTCGTGTGAACGCCATGCAGGAATCCGGCAAAAAGGCCGTGATCAAGACATGGTCACGTGCCAGCACGATTACCCCGGATTTCGTGGGTCTGACTATCGCTGTTCACAACGGACGCCAGTTCATTCCGGTGTTCGTGACAGAGAATATGGTCGGTCACAAGTTGGGCGAGTTCTCCCCCACACGGACCTTCCGCGGCCACGCCGATAAAAAGGACAAGAAGCGCTGATACCATGGGACAACGCAAACGCAACGCCGCGGATCGGCGGAAGGAAGATTTGAAGAGCACGGCCATCGCGCGGTTGAATGACTGCCCGACCTCGCCGCGTAAGATGCGCCTGGTGGCGGACACTGTCCGGGGCAAGGACGTGTTCCAAGCGCTGAGCATCCTGAAATTCAGTGCCCGCGAGGCTTCGAACCGGTTGGAGAAACTCCTCCGGTCGGCAATCGCGAACTGGGAAGCGAAGAACAACGGCGCACGGCCGGAGGAATCCTCTCTCGTGGTCCGTGAAATCAAAGTCGATGGCGCAGGCATGTTGAAGCGGCTCCAGCCGGCCCCCCAAGGGCGTGCTCACCGCATCCGGAAGCGCAGCAACCACGTGACCATCATCGTAGACTCCGTCAAGTAATTATGGGACAGAAAACAAACCCCATCGGCAACCGTCTCGGTTTCATCCGTGGATGGGATAGCAATTGGTACGGAGGAAAGGACTACAGCGAGAAGCTGGTAGAGGACGAGAAAATCCGGGAGTACCTGATGGCACGCTTGCGGAAGGCGAGCGTGAGCAGCATCGTAATCGAGCGCACCCTGAAGCTGGTGACGTTGACCATCCGCACGGCGCGTCCGGGTGTCATCATCGGCAAAGGCGGACAAGAGGTGGACAAATTGCGCGAGGAGTTGAAGAAGCTCACGGGCAAGGAGATCCAGATTAACATCTTCGAAATCAAGCGTCCTGAGATGGATGCGCGGCTGGTTGCCGAGAGCATCGCTCGCCAAATCGAGGCGCGGATTTCCCACCGTCGGGCCATCAAGATGGCCATTGCCGGAACGATGCGCATGGGTGCTGAGGGCATCAAAGTGAATATTGCTGGTCGTGTGAACGGAGCGGAAATCGCCCGTTCTGAATCGTACAAGGAGGGTCGTATTCCACTCCACACCTTCCGTGCGGACATCGACTACAGCATCGTAGAGGCGCACACCACCTACGGACGAATCGGCATCAAGTGCTGGATTTGCCGGGGTGAGGTCTACGGAAAGCGGGATTTGAGCCCGATTCCCGCGCCGAAGAAGCCGGCAGGCCCGGAGCGCCGTCCCCAAGGTGGACCGGCAGCGGATCGCCGTCCGGGTGGGGGTGGAGCTGGGGCAGGACAACGTCGTCGTACCCCGCGCAACTGATAGAGCTGAGAAATCATGTTACAGCCGAAACGTACCAAATTCCGGAAGCAGCAGAAAGGCCGGGTCAGGGGGAACGCGCAGCGTGGGGCATCCATCGCATACGGTTCCTTCGGAATCAAGTCTTTGGAGATAGGCTTCATCACGGCTCGCCAAATTGAAGCGTCCCGTATCGCCATCAACCGCTTCATGAAGCGGGAAGGCAAGGTGTGGATTCGCATCTTCCCAGACAAGCCGATCACTGCAAAGCCAGCGGAAGTCCGTATGGGTAAGGGCAAGGGCGCTCCGAGCCATTGGGTTGCCCCTGTGCGTCCTGGCCGGATGATGTTTGAGGTGGATGGGGTTCCACTCGCTACCGCTGAAGAGGCGTTGCGTTTGGGGGCACAAAAGCTGCCTGTGAAGTGCAAGTTTGTCGTACGCCCTGATTACGCAGAGTGATGAAAATGACTGAAATCCGGCAGTTGTCCGACGCTGATTTGGCGGCTCGGATTGCCCAGGAGCGCGGAGCGTACGATCGCCTGCGGTTCAACCATACTGTGGCCGGCCTCGAAAGCACAACGGTCATCAAGAACAAGCGACGGGACATCGCCCGTCTTCTCACAGAACTCAACGGACGGAATCAAGGATGACCACTGAACAAACCCCCCAAGCCGCTGAGCGCAACCTGCGCAAGGAGCGGATCGGCGTGGTAACGTCTACCGCGATGAATAAGTCCATCGTTGTGGCCGTCGAGCGCAAAGAGAAGCACCCGAAGTACGGCAAGTTCGTGAACAAGACGAGCAAGTTTATGGCGCACGATGAGCAGGAGACCTGCAATGTCGGCGACACCGTGCGCATCATGGAAACACGTCCCCTGAGCAAGCGCAAGTGCTGGCGTCTCGTGGAAGTAGTGGAGCGCGCGAAGTAATTTTTGAGAATAGAAGGAATTAGCCATGATACAACAAGAATCCCGGATGCGGGTCGCGGACAACAGCGGAGCGAAGGAAGCCCTTTGCATCCGAGTGTTGGGCGGAACCCGCCGGCGGTATGCCAGCATCGGTGACACCATTGTGGTGGCCATCAAGGATGCAGCCCCCGGGGGCAACGTGAAGAAGGGCTCTGTTTCGAAGGCAGTCGTCGTGCGCACCCGGAAGGAAGTGCGTCGTGCGGATGGCTCGTACATCCGCTTTGATGACAACGCAGTCGTCCTGCTGAATGCCGCGGGGGAGATGCGTGGAACCCGGATTTTTGGTCCGGTAGCCCGTGAACTCCGGGAGAAAGAGTACATGAAGATTGTTTCACTTGCACCGGAGGTGCTCTGATTCCCAGGCCATGTTTAAGCGTCTGAAAGTCAAAAAAGGAGACACCGTCAAGGTCATTGCTGGAGGCAGCAAGGGCAAAGAAGGTACGGTTCTCACGGTGGATCGGAAGTCCGACCGCGTCACGGTTGCCGGTGTGAACATTGTGAAGAAGCATGTCAAGCCGAGCGCAACGAATCCGCAAGGCGGACTCGTGAGCACCGAAGCGGGCATCCACATTTCAAATGTGATGGTGGTAGATGCCACCGGAAAGCCGACCCGCTTGGGCCGGCGGCGCAACGCGGAAGGCAAGCTCGTCCGCTACTCGAAGAAATCGAATCAGGATCTGAAGTGATGAGCTACGTACCTCGTCTCCACACCCAGTACGTGGAGGAAATCGCCCCCAAGCTGAAGGAGCGGTTTGAATACACCTCCATGATGCAGATTCCGCGCATCGAGAAAATTTGCTTGAACCAAGGTTTGGGCAAAGCCATTGCGGACAAGAAAATCGTTGAACAGGCTGTCGAAGAGATGTCTCGCGTGGCTGGCCAGAAGGCAGTTCCGACCCTGTCCACGAAGGACGTGTCGAACTTCAAGCTGCGGAAGGGCATGCCCATCGGCGCACGTGTCACCCTGCGTCGTGACCGGATGTATGAGTTCCTCGACCGTCTGATCGCGGTATCCCTCCCACGTACCCGGGATTTCCAGGGTGTGAAGGCAAAGGGTTTTGATGGACGCGGCAATTTCACGTTCGGCGTGAAGGAGCAGATCATCTTCCCGGAAATCAGCCTGGACGAGGTGAAGCACTTCAACGGGATGGACATCACTATTGTCACCACTGCGCGCACCGACGAGGAGGCCAAAGCGCTGTTGGAAGGATTCGGCTTCCCCTTCAAGAAGAACTGAGATGGCAAAAGAATCCATGAAGGCCCGTGAGCGCAAGCGCGTTCGCATGGTGGCCAAATACGCGGCAAAGCGCGCAGCACTGAAAGCGGCTGGCGACTGGGAGGGGTTGCAGAAGCTTCCCCCGAACAGCGCAGCGGTTCGTCTGCACAACCGGTGCTTGGTCACAGGTCGTCCGCGCGGATACATGCGCCAATTCGGCATCTCCCGCGTGTTGTTTCGTAAAATGGCTCTGTTCGGAAAGATTCCGGGCGTGAAAAAAGCCAGCTGGTAATCCACCCTTGTAGTAGCACATTCGCATGTACACCGATCCTATCGCCGATTACCTGACCCGTATCCGGAATGCACAAGCTGCCGGTCACAAGGTCGTGGAAATCCCTGCATCGAACATGAAGCGGGAAATGACGCGTATCCTGTTTGACAAAGGGTATATCCTGAACTACAAGTTTGTGGAAGAAGGTCCGCAGGGTTCCATCAAAATTGCCCTTCGGTACGACTCGAAAACCAAGCGCCCAGCAATCACCAAGATTACGCGCATTAGCTCTCCAGGTCTCCGGAAGTACTCCGGTGCGGAGGAGTTGCCGCGCGTATTGAATGGACTGGGAGTTGCCATCGTGTCGACCTCGAAGGGGCTGATGACCGATAAAGAAGCCCGCGCCATGCACATCGGCGGAGAAGTGGTGTGCACCGTTTACTGAGATCCAGAGCATTTAAGCCATGTCGCGTATAGGCAAAGCCCCCATCGTTGTCCCGTCCGGAGTGACGGTTACGGTGGATGGCACCAATGTCAAGGTGAAGGGCCCCAAGGGCGAACTCACCCAGGAGATTGATCCGGCCATCACGGTGGTGCAGGAGGATGGCGTTCTGACGTTCACGCGTCCGAGCGATGAGAAGGAGCACCGTTCGAAGCACGGACTGTACCGTGCACTCGTTGCGAACATGGTCCAGGGAGTCACTGAAGGGTACAAAGTGGAAATGGAGCTCGTCGGTGTCGGTTACCGGGCCAGTGCGGCCGGACAAGAACTGACGCTTGCTTTGGGCTACAGCCACCCCATTGTGATGATGCTGCCCACGGAAATCAAGTTGGAATCGGAAACGAAGAAGGGTTCGAATCCGACGATTACTCTGATGTCCCATGATCGGCAGCTGATCGGAATGGTGGCGGCGAAGATCCGTTCCTTCCGGAAGCCCGAGCCCTACAAAGGGAAGGGGATTCGGTTTGTGGGTGAGGTCATTCGCCGCAAGGCCGGTAAAACTGCATCGAAATAAGCCATGGGAACGAATAAGACCTTTGCGCGGGAGCGCATCAAGCGTCGGGTACGTGGAAAGGTGCAGGGCACCGCGGAGCGTCCGCGCCTTTCCGTATTCCGGAGCAACAAGCAGATTTATGCCCAGGTCATCGATGACCTTTCGGGACGTACGTTGGCTTCAGCGACGTCGTTGGGCCAGGATGCGGTGAAGAGCATGACCAAACTCGAGCAGGCCGCTTGGGTAGGGAAGCAAGTGGCTGAAAGTGCGAAGAATGCAGGCATCGATGCCGTGATCTTCGACCGGAACGGCTACCTGTACCACGGGCGTGTGAAACAATTGGCAGATGCGGCCCGGGAGGGTGGCTTGAACTTCTGAACTTATGGAACAACGTCAACAACGCAAAGGCCGCGACCAGCAGCAACAGCAACCCCGCACGGGCGATCCCGATTTGAAGGAACGCTTGGTGGGTATCAACCGGGTGGCCAAAACCACCAAAGGCGGACGTACGTTCTCGTTCGGTTCCATCATGGTGGTGGGCGATGAGAAGGGCCGGGTGGGCCACGGGTTAGGTAAGAGCCGCGAAGTGGCTACTGCCATCCAAAAGGGCATCGACGACGCGAAGAAGAACATGATTTCTGTTCCACTCGTCGGCAGCACGATTCCCCACGAGCAGGAGATGCGGTACGCAGGTGCGCACATCCTCATCCGTCCTGCGTCTGCGGGTACGGGTGTCATCGCCGGTGGCGCTATGCGTGCTGTGTTGGAGAGCGCAGGCATCAAGGATGTTTTGGCCAAATCACTCGGCTCGTCGAACCCGCACAACGTGGTGAAAGCCACATTTAACGCGCTCAAGGCGTTGCGCAGTGCGGATGAGGTTGCTCGGATGCGCGGCGTGTCGGTCTCCAAAGTGTTCCACGGCTAAGCCAGTCACCATGGGCCAGATTACCATCACCCAAATCCGCAGCGCCATCAAGCGTCCTGCGCGCCAGAAAGCCACCATTGTGGCTTTGGGCATCAAGAAACTCCATCAGCCGGTGACCCACGAAGCGACCCCCCAAATTTTGGGCATGGTGCGCAAGGTGTCTCACCTGTTGAAAGTGGATAACGTTTAATCTCCCAACCAGCACATCCCATGAATCTCAGCAATCTGCAACCCGCAGAGGGATCCCGGAAGCAGCGCAAGCGAGTTGGTCGCGGTGAGGGTTCCGGTCACGGAGGCACCTCGACACGTGGTCACAAGGGCGCGAAGCAGCACTCCGGCTACAAGAGCAAAATCGGCTTTGAAGGCGGTCAAATGCCGCTCCAGCGCCGCGTTCCGAAGTTCGGCTTTACGAGCCCGAACCGGGTCGAATACAAGGGCATCAACCTCGATACCCTGCAGGAGCTCATTGAGCGCAAATCGCTCTCCTCCATCAGCTTTGATGTGCTCGTGGAAAACGGGCTTGTCGGGAAGAAGGAGCGGGTCAAGATTTTGGGCCGGGGCGAAATCAAAGCAGGTGTAGCCGTCGCAGCCCACAAATTCTCGGCAACTGCGAAGGCGGCTATCGAAGCGGCCGGTGGGTCGACGCAAGAACTCTAATCGGCGTCAACCATGCGTGACTTTTTCAAGCAAATCCAGAACATCTGGAACCACGAAGAACTTCGTCGTAAAATCGGAATCACCCTCGGTTTGATTCTGGTCTACCGACTGGGTTCTTTCATTGTGTTGCCCGGGGTGAACAGCGATGTACTCGCTGCCCAGCTCAGCTCAGCGGATCAGTCGGGTTTAGGCACCATTTTGAGCCTGTTCACGGGCGGGGCGTTTACCCGGGCGTCCATTTTTGCGCTTGGCATCATGCCGTACATCTCCGCGTCCATCATCATTCAGCTGTTAGGCATTGCGGTGCCTTCAGTGCAGAAGATGCAGGCGGAAGGAGAAAGCGGTCGCAAGCGCATCAACCAGTGGACGCGGTTCTTGACCATCGGTATCACCCTGGTGCAGGCGCCGGGCTATTTGGCGTCGACCGTGGTTTCCGTTCCAGGAGCTGTGTTGGATCCAAGTGCTTTCTGGTGGTTTAGCGCAGTTGTGATTCTCGTCGCCTCGACGTTGTTGATCATGTGGCTGGGCGAGCGGATTACGGACCGGGGCATCGGCAATGGCATTTCGCTGCTCATCATGGTCGGCATCATCGCCACCTTCCCCGCAGCGCTGGTCCAGGAGTTCACCCAGGCATCGTTGTTCTTCTATCTGGTCGAGATTGCGGTGTTGCTCGTGGTAATCGGAGCAAGCGTTGCGATGGTGCAAGCCATTCGGAAGGTGCCCATCCAAATGGCCAAACTGCAAACAGGCGCTTCCCATCTCCCGCAGGGCGAGGGAGCGCGCAGTTTCATCCCTTTGAAGTTGAATGCCTCCGGTGTGATGCCCATCATCTTCGCACAGGCCATCATGTTTGTTCCACTGTACCTCACCCAGAGCGAGACCTTTCAGGACAGTTCAGTTCTCCAGAGCTTGAGCGATTTCAACGGGCTTTGGTACAACATCTTGTTCTTCCTGATGATTGTGGTGTTCACGTACTTGTACACGGCCATCACAGTGAATCCGAATCAGATGGCGGACGATCTGAAGCGCCAGAATAGCTTCATTCCTGGCGTGAAACCTGGGAAGCCGACGGCGGAATTCCTCGATCGTGTGCTTTCGAACATCACCCTTCCTGGTGCGGTGTTTTTGGGATTGCTCGCAGTCCTGCCGGCCATCGTCTTTAGCCTCGGTTTGACGAAAGTGCAACAGTTTGCCATCTTCTTCGGCGGTACCTCGCTGCTGATTATGGTGGGGGTAATTTTGGACACGTTGCAGCAAGTGGAGAGCCATTTGCTGTCCCGCCACTACGACGGCCTGATGAAGGCCGGTCGCATCCGGGGCCGCGCACAGTCACCTGTGAGCGGAATCGGAGGCTAACGGGAAACGTGGGATGGGTTCGGCTCGGGTCGTTCAACTGAAATCGGCTGAAGAAGTCGAGCTCATCCGTCTGAGTTCTTTGCTTGTAGGGAGAACGCTTGCCGCTGTAGCAGCGCATATTCGACCTGGGGTCACCACCTTGGAGTTGGATGCGGTGGCGGAGACGTTCATTCGGGACCACGGTGCGGTTCCGGGATTCAAAGGGTACGGGGGCTTCCCGAACTCCTTGTGCACCTCCGTCAATGAGGCGGTCGTTCACGGTATCCCGAACAGCCGTCCGCTGCAGGAGGGGGACATCGTCTCTGTGGACTGCGGGGTGCTGATGAACGGTTTCTACGGCGATAGTGCTTACACGTTTGCCGTAGGCGAGGTGTCGGAGGAGGTGGCTCGGTTGCTGACGGTAACCCGGGAATGCCTCGATCGGGCCATCGCTGTCGCAACGGTAGGCAATCGCATCGGCGATATCGGCTATGCCGTCCAGGATTGGGCGGAACAGCACCGGTACGGAGTTGTTCGGGAACTGGTGGGGCATGGGTTAGGGCGCGAGCTCCACGAGGCCCCGGAGGTACCGAATTACGGACGGCGAGGCAACGGATTGAAGTTAGCAGAGGGCATGGTCCTGGCCATCGAACCCATGATTAACCTCGGAAGAAAAGAGGTACGTCAGGAGAAAGATGGATGGACGATTGTCACTGCCGACCGCAAGCCGAGTGCGCACTTCGAACACGACATCGTCGTACGTGAAGGACGCGCAGAAGTTCTCTCGAGTTTTGATGAAATTGAAAAGGTTTTAAATCAACGAAACGGCTTGAAAGCCAAATTGAACTGAATGGCGAAACAAACGTCCATCACGCAAGACGGGACCATCCTGGAGGCGCTCTCGAACGCCATGTTCCGGGTGGAACTGGAGAACGGGCATATCATTACGGCCCACATCTCCGGGAAGATGCGCATGCACTACATCAAAATCCTCCCGGGCGATCGCGTGAAGGTTGAAATGTCTCCCTACGATTTGTCAAAAGGCCGGATCTCGTTCCGATACAAGAAATAAACGCACCATGAAAGTCCGTGCATCCCTGAAGAAGCGCTCCGTTGACTGCAAGATTGTCAGCCGGAAGGGCCGTTTGTATGTCATCAACAAGAAGAATCCGAAGTTGAAGCAGCGTCAAGGCTGAGGCAATTCGGTAGAAATCCATCGCATATGGCACGTATTGCTGGTATCGACATTCCGCGGAACAAACGCGGTGTCATCGCGCTGACCTACATCTTCGGCATCGGCCGGAGCCGGGCGGCGAAAGTCCTCGCGGACGCGGGTGTTTCGGAAGACAAGAAGGTTCAGGATTGGACGGACGACGAAATCGCCTCCATCCGGACTGGCATTGCTACCGGATTCAAGGTAGAAGGTGAGCTCCGTTCGGAAGTGGGTGCGCACATCAAGCGCCTCATGGACATCGGGTGCTACCGGGGGATCCGCCACCGGAACGGTTTGCCGCTCCGGGGTCAGCGCACGAAGAACAACTCCCGCACCCGGAAGGGCAAGCGGAAGACGGTTGCAAACAAGAAGAAGTAATTCCTGAATTTGGCTTCCCGCGAGGGAAGTTGACCACCTCAAACTTCATTCGACGATGGCGAAGAACATCAAGAAGAAAAAGAAAGTCGTTGTGGATTCCGTCGGACAGGCGCACATCCACACGTCCTTCAACAACATCATCATTTCCCTCACGAACAACACCGGCCAGGTCATTTCGTGGTCGAGTGCGGGAAAGATGGGCTTTCGGGGCTCCAAAAAGAACACACCTTACGCAGCCCAAGTGGCGGCAGAGGATTGTGGTAAGGAGGCCTTTGAATTAGGGCTCCGGAAAATCCGGGCCTTCGTGAAGGGACCGGGTGCTGGCCGCGAAAGCGCCATGCGTGCGCTCCACAACATGGGCATCGAGATCACTGAGATCATCGATGTAACCGCGTTGCCGCACAACGGTTGCCGTCCCCCGAAGCGTCGCCGCGTTTAATCCTCCTTCGTCGAATCCCTAAGAGACACCCCCATGGCACGATACCGTGGTCCCAAATCGAAAGTGGCACGCCGTTTCCGCGAAGCCATTTTCGGACCAGATAAAGCCCTTGATCGCCGCCCGTACGGCCCAGGTCAACATGGCAACAACCGCCGGCGTAAGAAGGAGTCGGAGTACTCTGTCCAGTTGGCAGAGAAGCAGAAGGCGAAGCACACCTACGGCATTTTGGAGAAGCAGTTCTCCAATCTGTTTGCCACGGCAAACGCTCGCCAAGGCATCACCGGTGAGATTTTGCTCCAGCTGTGCGAAAGCCGTTTGGACAACGTGGTGTTCCGGTTGGGCGTAGCTCCGACCCGTCGGGCGGCTCGCCAGCTCGTGTCGCACTGCCATATCACGGTGAACGGCAATGTGGTGAACATCCCATCGTACCGCTTGCGCGCTGGAGACCACATCGGTGTCCGCGAGAAGAGCAAGTCCTTGCCGGTCATTCAGAACTCGCTCGGAGGCCGTCGCCAGTCGCACGATTGGTTAGACTGGAACCAAGCCACGATGACGGGAACGTTCATCCAGGTGCCTGCCCGCACGCAGATTCCGGAGAACATCAAGGAGCAGCTCATCGTCGAATTGTACTCGAAGTAATCCCTGAACCTCCATCACCATGGCCATTCTTGATTTTCAGAAACCCGAAAAGGTGATCATGTTGGACTCTACGGAGTTCAAGGGTCGCTTCGAATTCCGTCCGCTGGAGCCGGGATTTGGGATTACGGTAGGGAACGCACTGCGTCGGATTCTGCTCTCCTCCCTGGAGGGCTTTGCCATCACGAGCGTGCGCATCGATACCGTGGACCACGAATACAGCACGGTAAAGGGCGTGCGGGAGGATGTTATGGACATCATCCTGAACCTGAAGCAAGTGCGTTTCAAGCGCCACATCGAAGCAGCAGAAGGGGAGACCGTCGTGGTCACCGTCTCTGGATCGCGTGCGATGACCGCTGGTGACATCGGCAAATTCACGAGTGCCTTCCAGGTGATGAACCCGGATTTGGTGATTTGCACGATGGACGAAGGTGCAAGCCTGACCCTCGAGTTGCGCATCGGCAAGGGCCGGGGCTACGTGCCAGCGGAGGAGAACAAGCAAGACGAGATGCCGCTGGGCACCATCGCCATCGATTCCATTTTCACGCCGATTCGGAACGTGAAGTACGATGTCGAGAACTTCCGGGTGGAGCAGCGGACGGACTACGAGAAGCTGGTGCTCGAAATCGAGTGCGACGGTAGTATCCATCCGAAAGATGCGCTGCAGGAGTCTGCCAAAATCCTCATCCAGCACTTCATGCTGTTTTCGGATGACCGGATTTCCCTCGAAATGGAAGAGCGTGTCGAAGTGGAGGAGTTCGACGAGTCGAGCCTGCACATGCGCCAGCTCCTCAAGACCAAACTCAGCGACATGGACTTGAGTGTCCGGGCGTTGAATTGCTTGAAGGCGGCCGACATCGATACCATCGGGGATTTGGTTTCCTACAACAAGAACGACCTGCTCAAATTCCGGAACTTCGGCAAGAAGTCCCTCACGGAGCTCGAGGACTTGGTGGAGAATAAGAACCTCACGTTCGGTATGGATGTGAGCAAGTACAAACTGGACAAGGACTGAAGCCATGCGGCACAATAAGAAATTCAACCATTTGGGTCGGAAGACGGGACACCGCAAGGCGCTGCTCTCTAATTTGGCCTGCTCGCTCATCGAGCACAAGCGCATCGTGACCACGGTTGCGAAGGCGAAGGAGCTCCGCAAATTCGTGGAGCCCATCGTGACCCGCTCGAAGGAGGATACGACGCACAACCGCCGCGAGGTGTTCTCGGCGTTAGGCAACAAGTACGCGGTGACGGAGTTGTTCCGTGAGATTGGCCAAAAAGTTGCCACGCGTGAAGGCGGTTACACCCGCATCATTCGCACCGGCAACCGGTTAGGCGACAACGCAGAAATGTGCCTCATCGAGCTCGTGGACTTCAACACGATTTACGGAAACGAAGCGAAGAAGAAGCGTTCTCGCCGGTCGCGCCGCGGAGGGGGTCGCGTAGAGGGTGCCGCAGCAGCTCCTGTTGCCGCAGCAGCCGCGCCCGCCGTGGAAGAGACACCGGTAGCAGAAGCTCCGGCCGCCGAGGAAACTCCGGCGGTGGAAGAGGCTCCGGTAGCTGAGGCTGCACCCGAAGTGGAAGCAGCTCCCGAGGTGGAAGCGGCTCCCGAAGTGGAAGCGGCTCCCGAAGCTGTTGAAACAGCGGATGAGGCGCCTGCGGCTGAGGAAGCTCCAGCTGCGGGCGAAGAAGCCGAACCGGAGGCCTGATCCTGAATCACCGATTGTGAAGAAAAAGCCGTCCCACAAGGGCGGCTTTTTTCGTTCGGTATGGAGGGGCAGCGGTACATTTGCAGCATGCGACGAGACCGCGAAAGCAAGGTGCCTGCGGTATTGATTTTGGCCGACGGAAAGCGTTTTGACGGATTTTCGGCTGGGGCCATCGGTACTACCACGGGAGAAATCGCCTTCAATACAGGCATGTACGGGTACCAGGAGATTTTTACGGACCCGAGTTACCACCGCCAAATCCTGGTCATGGCCACGGCCCATGTGGGGAATTACGGGGTACATCCGGAAGAAGTGGAATCCGACGCCGTTCGAATTTCAGGTCTGGTGACACGGAATTTCTCGCGTGTCGCCAGTCGACCCGGCGCAACAGGCACCCTTCAGGACTACCTCGAGCGCGATGGGGTGGTAGGGATGTGCGACGTGGACACACGGGCGCTCGTCCGTTACATCCGTGAGCATGGCGCCCAGAACGCCATCATAAGCAGCGACGGAACGCCCGAGGAGGAGCTGCGTGCCCTGCTTGCAGCAGTCCCCTCGATGGAGGGACTTGAACTCAGTAGCGAGGTGTCAGCGCCGGTTGAGCGGGACTGGGAACCCCAATTCGGTGGAACGGGCATGCGCGTGGCCGTGCTGGACCTCGGCGTGAAGCACGCCATCGTGCGCTGCCTGCTCGAGCGGGGGTGCCAGGTGCGGACCTTTCCTTGGAATACCTCTGCGGAGCATCTGCTGGCCTGGAACCCGGACGGCATCTTGCTGAGCAATGGCCCAGGAGATCCGAGTGCCATGCCGGACGTGGTGGAGGAGGTAAAGCACCTGGTCGCGAGTGGCCGTCCGGTGTTTGGCATCTGCCTCGGCCACCAAATCCTTGCACTCAGCCAAGGCCTGACGACCGAGAAGATGTTCAACGGCCACCGGGGCGTGAACCACCCGGTTCTGAACCTGGAGACGGGCAAGTGCGAAATCACCGCCCAGAACCACGGCTTCGTCGTCTCCCGCTCCGGTCTTGAGGCCCATCCGCATCTGCGGGAGACCCACCGCCACCTGAACGACGGCACCGTAGCGGGGATGGCCCATGCCACGCTGCCCGTGTTCTCCGTGCAGTACCATCCGGAGGCGTCTGCCGGTCCGCACGACAGCAGGTACTTGTTCGACCGCTTTGTTGAATCCATGCGCCACGTGGCCGTCCCTGCCTGAGCCACCTGAACCTCCCGTTTCATTCCCACGATTCCCTCTCGACCATGAGCTACATTGACGAAATCCACGCGCGCCAAATCCTCGATTCACGCGGCAACCCGACCATCGAAGTAGAGGTCGTAACCACCGACGGCGATGTCGGACGGGCTGCAGTTCCCTCCGGAGCAAGCACGGGCATGCACGAAGCGGTCGAGCTCCGCGACGGCGAACCCGAGTGGATGGGCAAAGGGGTGGCGAAGGCCGTTTCACACGTCAACGAGGTGCTTGCCGATGAGCTGAACGGCATGGATGTCACCGACCAACGGGCCATCGACGCCGCCCTAATCGAACTCGACGGTACGGCGAACAAGGGCAAGCTCGGAGCGAATGCGCTGCTCGGCGTTTCGCTCGCCGTCGCCCACGCTGCCGCAGAAACGGTGGGTCTGCCCCTGTACCGCTACGTCGGGGGCGTCAACGCACACACCCTGCCCGTGCCGATGATGAACATCCTCAACGGAGGGAGCCATGCGGATAACAAGATTGATATCCAGGAGTTTATGGTCATGCCCGTAGGGGCGGAGACCTTTACCGACGGGTTGCGGATGGGAACGGAGATCTTCCACCACCTCAAGGCTGTTCTGAAATCGAAGGGCCACAGCACGAACGTCGGGGACGAGGGCGGATTTGCCCCGAACCTGGCCTCGAACGAGGAAGCCATCGAGGTGGTGTTAGCCGCCATCGAAAAGGCCGGATACGTGCCGGGCGAAGACGTGGTCATCGCGCTGGATGCCGCGAGCAGCGAATTCTACAACCCGGAAACGGGACTCTACACCTTTGAAAGCAACGGCAGCCGGATGACTGGGGCGGAGCTTGTGGGATGGTGGAGCGGATGGTGCGACCGGTACCCGATTGCGAGCATCGAAGACGGATGCGCAGAGGACGATTGGGCGGCCTGGAAGGCCATGACCCAGCAGTTAGGCCATCGTATTCAGCTCGTCGGGGATGACCTGTTCGTGACGAATGTCGCGCGGCTCACCCGGGGCATCGAGGAGGGAATTGCGAACTCGATCTTAGTGAAGGTCAACCAAATAGGCACCCTGACTGAGACCATCGAGGCGGTGAGTTTGGCCCACCGCAAAGGCTACACGAGCGTGATGAGCCACCGGTCGGGCGAAACGGAAGACACGACCATCGCGGACCTTGCGGTGGCGCTCAACACCGGCCAAATCAAAACAGGCTCGGCCAGCCGGTCGGATCGGGTGGCGAAGTACAACCAGCTCCTCCGCATCGAGGAGGAACTGGGCGACGCGGGGGTCTACCGCGGATTCAACTTCCGGGGCTGAGCGCTGCGACCGCGACCGCATAGAGGGCGATGCCGGCGGAAACGGAGACGTTGAGGCTGGCGGTAGCTCCGGTCATCGGGATGCGGTAGCGGTCGTCGCACCGGGCGAGGACAGCGGCGGACAGGCCGGTTTCCTCGTCACCGAGGACGATGCACAGCGGACGTTCGAGGAGGGCGTCGTTGAGATCGAGTTCGGATTTTTCGGTCAGGCCGGCGACGCGGATGCCCCGGAATTGGAGGTCCTTCAGGGCAGCTTCGAGGGTGGCGACGCGCGCGACGGGGATGCGGAGGAGTGCGCCCGAGGAGGCCTTGATGGCGTCCTCTTGGATGGGGGCGGAGCCGAGGGCAGGTACGATGAGCCCGGTGGCACCGAAGCACTCGGCAGAACGGGCGATGGCGCCTAGGTTGCGGACGTCCGTGACGCCATCGACGGCCACGAAGAGGGGAGGGGTGCCGGATTCGAAAGCGCCCGAGACGAGTTCGTCGAGGGGGGCGTAGGTGATGGGGGAGAGGAAGGCGATGATGCCTTGGTGGGCCTTGCGGGTGACGCGGTCGAGTTTTTCGCGGGGGACGCGCGCGACGGGGATGCCGGCGTCGCGGAGGCGCTTGAGGAGGGCGGTGGTACGTTCGCCCTTTTCGTCCCGTTGGAGGAGGACGCGCTGGAGTTCTTTGCCGGCGTCTAGTGCCTCGGCCACGGAATGCCAACCCATTACAAAGGGCGCCGGAGTGCCCGAGGGCCGGGGCGCATGGGGGCGACGGGAGCCGCGGTTGCCGCCCGGATTGCCGCCGCGGTCAGCAGGAGACCGGTCCGAGCGTTGCGGACGGTCAGGGCGCTCCGGCCGAGAGAAGTCGAGTGAGAAGTCGGGGCGGGGCATGCGGCGAGGGTTTGGCCTGCAAGGTAGGCCGGAACGGCAGCCTTGCAGAGCATGCGCTCATCAATCGCCCTGAATGCGGCCCGTGCGCCATGCGGTGACCATGCGGTCCCAGGCGGTGCGAAATTGGACGGAGCGGTCGAGCACCCAAACGGTGTCATCGAACGGTGTCGACTCGTGATTGAATCTGAAAATCACGGTGTTGACGTTGCCTTCTTCGCCGTAAATCCACCATTCCGCGCCGGGGGAGGTCCGGATCCGGGTCGGTACACCGAAGACGATATGCACCATGCCGCGGTCTGTCCGCCAGCCGTCGCGGAGCCCGGAGAAGTAGAGATTCGCTTCTTCGACCCGGGCGTAGTAGGTGGCGATGAGTTGGGCTGCGCGCACGGGATCTTCCGTGCACGCAAGCCAAAACCGATCCAACTCCCCCTTGATGTCCTCGGCCTCCCGCATCCGCTCGTATTCCGACCGCGACAGGATGTACCGGGTGGCTTCCACCAGGTCCACCACGTTCCGCATGTGGGGAAATTCACGGCCACGGCCCACCGCTCGCACCTCGGGGCTTCCCGGCGCGTCGCTGACGAACACGTTCAGCCCGGGCGCGACCACGCACACCGCCTTGCCCTCTGCGTCGGCCGTCAGCCGGATCGCCTCCACGAAGTCCAGGGTATCCGCCGCATTGCGCGTCGACGCAAACGGCGGGGCCGGCAACCGCGGCGCCACCGGCGCATGGGTCCAGCTCCAACCCTCCCCCGGCAGCCCGTGCAGCACGAGCGAATCCCCGGCGGCCACCCCCCGCCCATCGACCGGCCAACCGTCCACCCCCGCGAGGTGCCTCCCCGTCGCATCGGCCCGCACGACATCGGCCACCACCTCGGTCGAGCGGTGCACGTCCCGCACCCGCACCGCGTC
>JBIIRP010000010.1:0-21356 GCA_044341475.1 Flavobacteriales bacterium
TAGCCCCTTGCAGTCGGTCGCGTGGAACTTCGGTGACGGCTCATCCACCCCGGCGTTGAACGCGATCGACGCCGCCTCCATTTCCCACCTGTTCGAGGGCAGTCCGACTGCTCCGGTCACCTACACGGTCTCGGCAACAGGAACCGATGCAAACGGATGCACGGCCACATCGACCACCCAAGTTTCTGCCCTCCCCTCCCCAGTCGCTGGCTTCACAACGGCAGCTACAGCCGGATGTGCCCCGCTGAACGTGGGCCTTGCAAATACCTCGGTCGGTGCGACGGGCTATGCGTGGACCTTCGGCACGGGAGGGACCAGCACGGCCACCACGCCAGCACTGACCTTCGATAACACCACCGGTTTCCTGCAGTACCGTTCGATTCAATTGGTCGCCCTCGCTGCAAACGGATGCCACGACACGACGGCCGTCACGGTCAGCGTGTTCCCGGAACCCAACTTTGCATTCGACTTGCCGGCAGATCCGACCTGCTCGCCCTTAGAACTCACCATGCCGCCCATCTTCAGTGCGGCCTCGTTCCACTGGAATTTCGGTGACGGTGCTGTGTCAGAAGAGGAGCAACCGGTTCACAGCTGGACAAATTCGGGCGCAGACGCCCTGACACGGACGGTTACTTTCAGTGGAGTTTCTGCCTTCGGATGTGTGGATACCCATGCGGAAACGGTCACCGTCCTGCCCCAGCCCATGGCTTCCTTCAGTGCGGCGATTTCAGGCACATGTTCGCCGGTGGAACTCATCCTTACGAATACAAGCACCCAAGCGGACGCCTCGGCGTGGACCTTCAGCGACGGAACGACCGCAAGCACAACCGATGCCGTGCACACCTTTGCGGTCGAAGGGGATGTTCCCCAAACGGTCGGGGTGACGCTGACGGTGACCCACGATTTGGGCTGCACAGCGGACCAGACGTGGAACACGACGGTCGCGCCGCAGCCTACGTTCCCCTTCACCCTCGAAAACGGCACCGGCTGCTCGCCTGTGGAGCTTACCCTTCCCGCTATCGCCGGGGCGACGGGCGGGGTTTGGAACTTCGGTGACGGCATGAGCAGCACCGACGCCACGCCATCGCACAGCTGGACGAACGAGACGGAAGAGACGGTTTCGTACATGGTGACCTTCACGGGGACGTCGGCCCACGGCTGCACCGGAACAGGGCACCAGCAGGTATTCGTCAAGCCGCAGCCGGAAGCGCATTTCAGCTTCGCAGGACTCACCGGCTGCGCCCCGTGGACACCTGTACTGACGAACACGAGCGAACGGACCGACATGAGCAGCTGGATGTTCATGCCCGAAGCGGGGTCGGGACTCACTCCCGTAGTGGCCACCTCGGCCGGTGCAGGTGTTCCGCAGGTTGTTCTTGCAGCCGGGGCGCAGCCCACCGGTTGGACGGTGACCTTGATGGCCGCTGATGCGCAAGGATGTGTCGATCAGGAATCGGCGGTCGTGACGGTTTGGCCCGAGGCCGATTTCTCCTTCGCGGTTCCGCAAGCCCCGGTGTGCTCGCCGTTTGTGTGGGAAGGCACGCCGCTGGCAGCAGCAACGGGCACCTGGAACTTCGGAGACGGCACCACCGGCTCTGTCCCGGTGCATACCTGGACGAACACCACGGGCGACCTCGAAACGTACACCGTTTCATTCACTGGAACGACTGCCTTCGGCTGCCCGGGGTCGTATTCCGAAGAAGTGAGCGTTCGGCCGCAACCGACGCTCGATCTGTCCGCATCGGTAACGGAAGGCTGTGGCCCGCTGGAAGTCGATTTCATCCCCGTCGCCTACCTCGCAGACGGGCTCGAATGGAATTTCGGTGACGGTACCACTGCGGATACCGGTGCAGCATCACAGTCCCATACGTTCGAAGCGGGGACTGACCCCGTCACGAGGACGGTCACGGTGACCGCATGGGATGCCCTCGGTTGCACGGACACCCACACCCAGGTCATCACGGTGTACCCGGTACCCAACGTGGCCTTCGACCTGCCACAGGATGCCACCTGTTCACCGTTCGAATTAGAGCTCCCGCAAATTCCTGCAACGACGAACGGCCTATGGGATTATGGGGATGGCACGTCCGGTACAGACCTCCAGCACACGTGGACGACTTCGACGGATGAGGCGGAGACCTTTGTGGTCACCTTCACCGGAACATCGGCGTACGGCTGCGAGGGAACGCATTCGCAAGAAGTGCAGGTACTTCCCCAGCCCGATCTGCAACTGTACACGTCCGGGGCAGAAGGCTGCGGACCGTGGGAAGTGGTGTTCACCCCGCTGAGCCACTATGCCGACGGCATTGCTTGGACCTTCGGCGATGGCCAAATGCATGCCGGACCCCCCTATGCAGCCGTGGCCCATACCTACACGGCTGGAACTGGCGCGACGACCTATACTGCAATGGCAACGGCATGGCATGCGCTGGGATGCGAAGCGTCCGTAGAACATACCATCACGGTATATCCTGCACCCGTGTTTGCCTTCGAAGTGCCTGAAAATCCGGTGTGCTCGCCTCTTGTGTGGGAGCTTCCCGCCGTGGCTGGCGCAACGGAAGGCTACTGGACAGCAACTTCGGAAGGCACGGAACTGTGGCCGGAGGGAGAACTTGTTTGGCCCAACACCACCGGCACCGCAGAAACCATTCAGGTAGCCTTTCACGGAACCGATGCACACGGGTGCACGGCGCGGGCAGATGCGGATGTTAGCGTATTGCCCCAGCCGATTGCCGCCTTCGATGCAGACGAAATCAGCGGATGCAGTCCTTTGAACGTCCAGTTTACGAACGGCTCCGTAGATGCAGACACCTTCACGTGGTCGTTTGGAAACGGGGGGGTGGCTTCCGAGAGCGATCCACACCACGCTTTCACCGCGGGATCCACTCCCGCCACCTATGTCGTCACCTTGGTCGCGGAAGATGCACTCGGGTGCAGCGACGTAGCCTCGGCAGAAATCATGGTGCGGCCCGCTGCGGAGGCCTCATTTAGCGGAACTCTCGCCGGGTGCTCACCGTTCTCCACGGCACTGATTGCTGGCACGGCTGCGGCGAATGCATGGAGCTGGGCGGTGGATGGCGGTAACACGACTTCCGGAGCTTCCCTTCCCGTTCAGCTTACCGCAGGAAATGAGCCGGAAACCCTCTCGGGAACGCTTACTGCGACCAATGCTTTCGGGTGCAGCGATGAGGTTTCGTTTGAGGTCGTCGCATGGCCTGTGCCCGCAGTGGGACTGCATCTCGATGCAACCCAGGCATGTGCAGGAACTCCTGTGGACCTGAACAGCTCCGCCGAGGGCACGGTCACCATCAGCTTCAGCAATGGCACGCCGACCTGGTCGCCGACCGGACCGGGACACCATGTGGTGAGCTTTTCGACTGGAACAGAGGTGACCCCTGTGACCATCACCCAACATGCCATCAACACCTACGGCTGTGCAGATAGCCTGACAGTCGAACATCTGGTTCTGCCCGCAGTGGTGGCCGGAATCGACGTGCCAGAGCCCACGTGTTCGCCGCTCGTGGCGGAGTTCGGCAACCTGTCCACGCAGGCCACCTACTTCGTTTGGACGTTTGAAAACGGAACGGTTTCAAATGCCAGCGAGCCGACCGTTGTGTTCGAAGCGTCAGGAGCAAGCGATGAGGCCATCGGAGTGGAATTGCTGGCCATGAACGATTACGGGTGCGCAGATACGGTGGTGGCGGAGGTGCTGGTTTGGGGCCGCCCGGAGGCCATGCCGGTCATCGACGAAACGACCGGATGCTATCCCCTCGAGGTGTCGTTCAGCAACCACAGCAGCGGGGCGGCAGAGATCCTCTGGGCCTTCGGAGACGGAACCACGTCGACCGCACCCGATGCAAACCTGAACCACGTCTACTACAACCCCTCCTCGAATCCGGTGGTGTACACGGCGACGCTGACAGTCACGACCGAGCACGGCTGCACGGATTCCGATGCGCTCGCCATCGAAGTGTCGCCGGTGATCGAAGCGGAGTTTGATGCACCGGCAGCAGGCTGCTCACCCTTGAACGCCGCCTTCATCAACCAGTCCGAAGGAGCGGTGAGCTATGCGTGGGACTTCGGCGATGGCACCACCTCCACCGAGGCCCATCCCACCCACACCTTCACGAACCTCACCACGGGCATTGCGACATTCCCCGTACAACTCGTGGCCACGTCGGCCTCGGGCTGCGCGGATACGGTGCTCGTCGGGGTGGATGTGAATCCGATGCCGTTCGCCCAATTCAGCGTCGGACCGTACATCCAAACCTGGCCGAACGGCACCGTCACCCTCGACAACCTGTCGCAGGGCACGGCGGGCGCTGTGACGACGTGGTTCTTCGGCGACGGCACCACCTCCACGGCAACAGATCCGGGTACCCACAGCTTCCCGACGTGGGGCACGTACAGCATCACGCTTGACGTGGATGCCGGGCAATGCGGTGATGCCGCGACCCAGGTGGTGTCCATCCTGCCCCCGGTGCCCACGGCGGCATTCACGGGAGGTGGCGAGGGCTGTGCCCCGCTGTCGGTCAGCTTCACGAACGAGAGCACGTTCGCAACGGGCTACCTCTGGGACTTTGGCGACGGCGCCATGACCACCGAATCCAGCCCGGTGCATGTCTACGAAACACCCGGGGTTTACAATGTCCGTCTGATCGCGCTCGGCCACTCGGGCGACGAAGCAGAGGTCATCCAGTACGCTACGGTCGAGGTCTTCCCGACGCCGGCGGCAGCCTTCACCTTCACGCCCGACCAGGTGATCGCGCCAAACGAGCCGGTCGTGTTCGTCAACCTCAGCGACGACGGAGCCACCTCCTTTGCATGGAACTTCGGCGACGGCCACGCCAGCAACCTCGAGCACCCGACCCACACGTACCGCGAGCCGGGAACGTACACGGTGCAACTGACCGTGTCGAATGAACTCGGCTGCAGTTCCACGCTCGTACACCGCGACGCGGTAATCGCGACCACCGGGGGATACATGACCTTCCCCACGGCCTTTACGCCGGATCCGACCGACCGCGGCGACGGCTCGTACCAGCTCGACGACCTCGACAACAACGTCTTCCATCCGCAGCATGCGGGCATTGTGGACTACGAACTCATGATCTTCAACAAGTGGGGAGAAATGCTCTTCCTGTCCCGTGATCCCATGATCGGCTGGAACGGCTACACCGAGCAAGGCCTCGTGCGCCAGGACGTTTACGTCTACAAGGCCACCGCGCGCTTCAGCGACGGACGCAAAGTCCAGCAGTCGGGTGACGTCATGGTCATCCTCCAGTAATCAGAACCGACTCAACCGATGAAATCTCTCTTCCTCGCCGCCGCTTGCGCCCTCGGGGTCGGATCGGCACTTGTTGCGCAAGACATGCGCTTCACCCAATACAACGCCATCCCGACGTCGCTGAATCCCGCATACGCTGGGGCTTCGGACCACTCGCGGCTGGTCACTGCCTACCGCAACCAGTGGTCGGCCTTGCCGCAGGCGTACACCGGTTGGCACGTGGCCCACGACTGGTACCAGCGGGACATCCGCTCGGGATTTGGCGTGTTGTTCTCGAACGAACTCGCCGGGTCGGGTGCGCTGCGCAACGCGCGGGCGGCCTTCCAGTATGCCTACGAAATTCCACTCGGTGGCGGGCGGCGCATTCGGCCCGCTTTGCAAGCCGCCCTCGGCAACCGCTCGATCGACATGTCGCGCCTGACCTTTAGCGACCAACTCGTGCGCGGCGGGGCGGCCACCAGCATCGAGGCGCCGCCGAGCGCGGCCCAAACCTATGTCGACCTCGGCGCAGGCTTCGTCTACTTCGGCAAGCGCAGCTGGGTCGGCTTCTCCGCGGACCACGTCAACCGTCCGGACGAAAGCCTCAACGCCAGCTACTTCGACCCCATGGGCATCCGGACCTCGACCTCGGGCGGGTTCCGGATGAAGGTGGGCGATCCGATGCGCCGCCGGAACCGGCCCGACATGGTGTTTGCCTTCAACTACATCACCCAGGAACAGTTCAACCAAATGGACCTCGGGCTCTACTACGACACCCGTCCCTTGAGCGTCGGCGTGTGGTACCGGGGACTGCCCTTCGGCCATTCGGTCGAGGGCTCGACGGACGTCGATGCCCTGAGCGTCATCCTCGGCTACGGCAAGGACACCTGGCGCATCGGCTACAGCTACGATTTCACGGTTAGCCCACTGGGGCTCAACACGACCGGCGGAAGCCACGAACTCGTCCTGAAGTACGCGTGGTCCCGGGTGCAGCGCGGCCGTCCTACGGCTCCCCGCTACTTCCCCTGCGCGGAATTCTGAGCCACCGCGGGGGTGGACAGGCCGATTTGGTTCACCTCGGGCTCGAGGTCCACGCCAAACCGCTCGCGCACGGACGCCCGGATGTCCGTGGCAAGTTGCCAGATCTGTGCCCCCGTCGCGCCTCCGCGGTGGACGAGCACCAGGGCTTGCCGGTCGTGCACGCCGTGGGTGCCGCGGTCGTGGCCTTTCCAGCCCGCCTGCTCGATGAGCCACCCGGCGGCCACCTTGACCGAGCCGTCGCTGGCGGGCCAATGGGGCACCTCGGGAAACGCGCTGTGCAGCGTGGCAAACGTGGCCGCAGAGAGGACGGGGTTTTTGAAGAAACTGCCGGCGTTGCCGAGGACGGCCGGGTCGGGGAGTTTGGACCGGCGGATGCGGATGACGGCTGCTGCGACATCGGTGGACCGGGGATCCAGGGTGCCGGCGAGCTCGCGCGCGATGTCCCCGTAGCCGGTGCGCAACGGCGCAGAGCGGCGCAAGTGAAAGCCCACCCGCACGATGACCCACCGGTCGCGGCCGGCCTGCTTGAAGAAGCTCTCCCGGTAGCCGAACGCACATTCTTCCGGCGTGAATCGCTTGATTCCGAGCTGTTCCCGGTCGATGGCCTCTACCCACGCGATGGTCTCGCGGACTTCGGCTCCGTAGGCGCCGATGTTCTGCATGGGGGCGGCGCCCACACTGCCGGGGATGAGGGCCAAATTCTCGATGCCCCCCCAGCCGGCCTCCGCCGCTGCGACCACCAGTCCGTGCCACGGTTCGCCTGCGCCCAC
The DNA here is from genome assembly GCA_044341475.1 of Flavobacteriales bacterium. Classification (GTDB taxonomy): domain Bacteria; phylum Bacteroidota; class Bacteroidia; order Flavobacteriales_D; family Sanyastnellaceae; genus CAMCYM01. The sequence continues at coordinate 7,078 of JBIIRP010000010.1, forward strand.
CGCCACGTCCACACGGTCCCCGTCGTCTGAAAGCACGACCGTTCCCGCGATGCGGTTGAAGACCAACAGCCCCTCGAAGTCGCTGTGAAACAGCACATTTGATCCTCCACCGAGCACGAGCACGCGCAGGCCGCGTTCCGCAGCCCACCGCAACGCCGCACGCACCTCGCCGTCGCTGTGCACGTCGACCGCCCACGCCGCCCGCGCAGGAACGCCGAACGTCGTGCGCCCCGCGAGGTCCACATCCGCGACCGGTGTGACCTCAGACCTCCCCTGCGAACCCGGCAAAACGGCATCTCCCACCCGCTCCCCTTCCGCCGCTGCATGCACCCATTCCGCCTCCGAAACCACCGCATACCGCCCCTCTTCACAAGCCATCACCTCCCGGATGAGCAGCTGCTCGGGCCACTCCCGGGCCACCACCTCTGTGCGCCACCACCCGCCCGTTCGGGGCCGCAGCTCAACCATCCGCTGCGGACCTTCGACGGCGTACAGGACGCCCGTCCCGAGGAGGGTACGGTACTGGGGAAAAGTGAATTCGGACACGGGGCGAAGTTCGGATGTGGGCCGTAAATTTGGGGATATGGAGGCGGAAAGTGCGGAATTGAATCGGCTGGCGGCGCTGGCAGCAGACCTGGGCGCTGAGGACCCGGATGTATGGAACGACTACGGTGTCGCGCTCTTTCACGGTGGGCGCTTGCCGGAAGCGCTCGCGGCGCTCGACCGGGCCATCGCCCTGCAACCGGACTACGGCTACCGGTATGCGGCGCGTGCGTGGATGCGGCAGGCCATCAAGGATTTCGACGGAGCGCGCGAGGACTACGGCCAAGCCATCGCCCTGGACCCCACCGACGCCATCAGCATCAACAACCTCGGCCTGCTCGAGGAACAAATCGGCCACTTCCGCAGCGCCCGTGAACGATTTGCCGCAGCAGACGCCCTCTCCACCCTGCTCGAAGAAACGGGCATCCCCACAGAACCGGTGGCGGTCGCTGCCGTCGAGTCCCCTGACGTGCCTGCAGCCCCCGCGACGGCGTGGGGATGGATGCGGCATGCCGTGGTCTCCGCGGAAGGACGGCGCGAATTCTTCGCGTTCCTGCGGTCCGGCCTTACCTTCCGGGGCTGATGGCGCATACCCCTCGGCCCGGCGACTTTCTCTACCGCGTCGCAGAAGCAGTCCATGCCGCGGGCTCCCCTCGGACCACTGTGGTGGTGCTTCCGAGCGCGCGGGCGATGATCCGGTTTCGGGCAGCCTATGCCGGCTTTGCCGGTCCTGGGGCCTGGTTGCCGCGGCTGACCACGTTGCAGGGGTTGCTCTCCGACGCAGCGGGCACCTTGCCGATGGACAGCCTCGAGGCGATGGGCGATTTGTTCAGCGCGTGGAAGGAGGCGGGCTATGCCTCGCACGCTGCGTTTTTGCCGTTTTCGCGGTGGGCGGACACGGCGTTGCGCGATTTCAATGCCGTCGATCACCACCTGCTGGATGCGCGAAATGTGTTCCGCAATTTGTGTGATATCAAGGAGATAGAGGCGTGGAGCTTTGCGGATCCTGCCGGGCTGACGCCCGTCCAAACCGAGGCCCTCGCCCACTGGGAAATGCTCCTCCCCCTCTACGAGGCCACGCGCCGCCGCTACGCCGACTCCGGGTGCGGTCCTGCGGGATGGACGGCACGACGCGCCGCCGAATCCGGTTCCACCGACGGCTTCGAGCGGCTCCACGTCGCCGGACTCGGCGCACTCACGCCCGCAGAACACGGGTACCTCGCGCGGGTGGAAGCGACGGGCCGGCTGGTTTGGCACTGGGACGCCGACCGCAGCTACGTGGCGGACGCCGCCCTCGAGGCCGGACACGAACTCCGCCGGTGGATGCGGCCTGCCGACGTGGCGTCCCTGCCCGACCGGCTCGCAACACGTCCTCCCCGCATCGTCACCGCCGCCTGCAGCAGCCGCCTCTACTCGGCCACGTACGTGCGCGCCACGCTCGAAGCGCTCAGTCCGGAAGAACGCGACCGCACGGCGGTCGTGCTGCCCGACGGTGCCGCGCTTTCCGTGGTGCTCGACAGCCTCGGCGGCGACGCAGCTCCGCGCTCGCTCAACGTCACGATGGGCTTGTCGCTTGCCGAAACCCCGGTGCGCGATTTCTTCGACCTCGCCTTGCGCATGGTCTTCCGCAGCCGGACGTCTTTTTACCACGCCGATCTGCGGGACTTCCTGGGGCATGCGGTGGTACGCGCTGTGCCGCCCCATCCTGAGTTCGCGGCAGACGCCACGCGGGTGCTGGCCACCATGGCGAAGGGCCACTGGGCGTGGATGCGGCCGAGCGAGTTAGATGCGTTCTCCAGCGGGCCGGTTGCCCAGGTCTGTGCGGAACTCGGGACCTTGCGGACCGCGGACGGACTGGGGTGTGTGGAGGCGCTGCGGGGGTGGGTCGGCGTTTGGCGGGCGCGGATGGACGGGGACGAGACGGATGCCCTGGTCCGGGCGGGGATGGATGCGGCCGCGCGGGCAATCGAGGTGGCGGCCCGGTTTGTCCACCGCACGCCCGACCTCTTTCCCCGGCCAGAAGACGTGCGCGATTTGGTGTTCACGGTGCTCGCGCCCGTGCGCATCGACCTGCTGGGCGACCCCGACGACGGCCTGCAGGTCATGGGCCTCATCGAAACCCGCGGACTCGACTTCGACCGGGTCTTCGTGCTCGACTGCAACGAAGGCACGCTGCCGCGTACCGCTCCGGACGAGAGCTTCATCCCGGCAGACCTTCGGGCCGCCCACCGCCTGCCCATGCGGCACGAGCGCGAGGCCGCCTTTGCCTATTCGCTCTACCGCTTGCTGCATGCGAGCGACGAAGTGCACCTCGTGTACCTGGCGGAGCTTGATGCTTCCGAGCCGAGTCGGTACATCGCTCAGCTCCAGCGGTCGTTCCGGCCTGGGGGGAAGGCACTCGCCCTCGAGCGGGTGGGCGTGGCGCCGCCGCTTCCGGGGCCGCGACCGGCCATTCCGCCGTTGCAGTGGAGCGAGGCGATGCGGGAGCGTTTGCGGGCTTGGGCAGCGCGGGGAGCGAGCCCGTCCGCATTGAACAACCTCTTCACCTGTGAGCGCAACTTCTTGTATTCCTATCTGTTGCGACTTAGAGAACCGCGGGATCTCGAGGAACACATCGCGGCCAGCACCTTCGGCTCCATAGTCCACTACGTGTTCGAACATGGGCTGAAGGATGCGGTCGGCCGGGTGGTGACGGCGGATGACCTCAAGCGCATCCTCGACCGGCTTCCGGAACTGCTCGCTGCGGCGGCGGCAAGCGAGTTCAACGCGGCTTTCACGCAGTCCGGCGAGAATTACCTGAGTCTGGTGCTGGCAGAAGCCACCGTACGCAAACTCATCGCGCAGGAACTCGCTGAAATTGAGGATGGTGCGGTGCGGACGTTGCTGGATTTGGAAAAAGAGATGAGCCGCACGTTCGACGGCCCCGAAGGGTTCGGACCGCTGACGCTCAAAGGCAAAGCGGACCGGGTGGAGCGGGAGGGCGGCGTGCTGCGCATCGTCGACTACAAAACGGGCAAGGTGGAGCAGAAGGAGGTCAGTTTGAAGGCGACATGGGAGGAAGACCTGCTGGACGGCAAGCGCGGAAAGGCCGTCCAGCTCTTTGCGTACTGCGCGATGGCGGCAGAGGCCCCGGTGCGCGCCGCCATCCGGTCTGGGCGGTATGCGCGGTCGGGACTGCTCGAACTGAACGTAGAGAAAGAACCCCTCCTGTCTGAAGACCTCGTGCAGCAGTTTGTCGACCGGGTGGGGGAAGCGCTCGTAGCGCGTTTGGGCGAAGCCCGGGAAGTGGACCACCACCCGGATGCGCACTACTGTCCGTACTGTGTCGTCCTCGATCCCCCGCCGGCATGGGAGTAATCGCCCGGCAGTCCCTGCGGTCCGCTGTGGCCATCTGCGCAGGCATGGCACTGGGGGCGGTGAATACCCTATACGTTTTACCGCGGGCCTTTGAAGGCCACGAAGACTTATGGGGGCTTGTGCGGGTACTGGTGTCCTGGGGGGCCATCGCTTCCCAAGTCCTGACGCTGGGCATTCCTTCCGCCATCATCCGCTTTTTGCCGAGGTATCCTGAACCCGAGCGGCCCCAGGTGTTTACAACGCTCATCCTGTTTCCAGCGGCAGCCGTGGCGGCTGCTGGGCTGGTGCTCGCGGTAGGGGGAGAAGCCGCCGTGCAGCGCTGGGGCGGAAAGGACGCCGATGTGATGACCGGGCGGGTGGGCTACCTCTTCGTCATGATCGTGGTGTTTGCTACTGCAGCCGTTTCCCGCGCGGCGGTCATCACCCGACTTAAGGCGACCACCATGGCCATACTCGAGGAGCCGTGGCTGAAGGGGTCCTACCTCGCTCTTGCGCTGGCCTTCGGTGCAGGGATGCTGGGATTCAATGCGTTCCTACTCGCCTATGTCGGAACTTACGTGATCTATGCCGGGGTGCTTGCCGCGCAGGCGTGGGCAAACCGCATCCGCCTGAAGTTGCCCTTGGTCACGAAGGACCTGAAGGAAGTCCTCGGCTACAGCGGGTTCAATTTGCTCACAGCCGGTTCTGCCGTCATCGCCCAAAACCTCGACTACATCATGGTGGGCTCCTACCTCGGCCTCGCCGAAGTCCCCCGGTATTCGCTCGCTGCCTTCGTGGGCTACGTGGTCTCTGTACCCTACCGTGCAGCAGGGAGCATCCTGACCGGTGTCTCGGCAGACCGGATGGCCACCCAAGGACCGGAAGGAATGCGGCAGCTGTGCCGCCAATCCACGCGAGTCAATTTCGCTCTGTCGCTCGCCGTGTTTGTGGCCATTTGGGCCGGGTATCCGGCCTTTGAACGGCTTCTCCCCCCGAACTACCAAGGCCTAGAGCCGGTGTTCATTGCCATCGGCCTCCAGCAGGTCATTTCTGGCTCCCTGGGCACCGTAGGGCCTGTCATCGGATTCGGGCCACACTACCGCCGCTCACTTCCGATCCAAATCGGACTGCTCGTGATGACGGTCCTTACGAACCACGTGTGCATGCAGACCTTCGGGTGGGGCCTGGCCGGGGCTGCTGTGGCCACGCTCTTCACGGCGGTTTGGAACTTCTGCTGGTACACGCTGGTGCTGTGGCGCCTGCACCGCATCCACCCCTTCACGTGGGACCTGCTGCGCATCGGCGCGGTAAGTGCTGCCGCTGCGGTCGTGTTCCGCGTAATCTCCCTGCCCGAGATGCATGCGAGCATCGAGGCGTTCGGACGGGGTGCTCTCGCCGGGGGAACCGCCATCGGACTCGGACTCGCGTGGGGCGCCATCCCGGAACTCCGGGACGCCATCCGCCGCACCATCGGCCGCTGACGCGGCACGTTACTTCACGCGCACCCAGGTCTGGGTCCGGTAGATAAAGTAGAAGTAGCCGCGTACCTTGAGTTCGTTCGGTTTTCCCGGCTCGAACCACATTTCGCAGTCGTAGATCTTGCCGTTTTTCGGGTCGCAAATGGTGCCGTCCTCCCATTCCGCCTTCGAGCCCTGCTGGACCATGCCGCGGACGATTTCCATGCCGAGTGCCGGCTGGTTCTTCCGGTCGTCCGTGCAGTCGGTGCATTTGGGGTTTTGGTCCTCGTTCGGCAGGCGGAACAGCTCGACCACCTTGCCGTAGTACTTGCCGTTGCGCTTCGTGATTTCGACGATGCTTTTGACCCGACCGGTCTCGTCGTCAATGGTTTTCCACCGTCCTTCGATGCGGGGGAGGGAGGTTTGGGCCGCCGCAGGTGCTGCCCAGGTCATCAGCGCCCACCCGAAGCAGGCGGCGGCCAAAAAAGAAATCGTCAACGGTCGCATAGCTTTGAATTTCAAGTGTTTTCATTCCTCGGAAGCACGTCGCCCTTGCCGTCGTGCGCCCGGTGGATGGCCGCATTCAGCTCGAACCCGAGCAAGAGCACGGTGCTGTTCGAATTTACCCAAATCAACGTGACTAGCAAGGTGCCCAGCGAGCCGTACAACTTGTTGTAGCTCGCAAAGTGCGCCACAAACCAGGAGAATCCGAGGGTCAGCAGGACGATGGCCACCGTAGCCACCGTGGCGCCGGTGGAACGCCACTGCCACGCGCCGCGGTCGATTGCGCCCACATTGTACAAGAGCGTAACTGCCCCGTGCACCATCGCCACAGCCAGGCCCCACCGGGCCACCTCCAGCCACGGCACCACGTCCCCGCGCAACCACCGGCGGCTATGGGCCCAATCCAACACCTCCCCCGCCACGCCGAGAAGCAACACAGCCGTGAGAAACAACAAGGTCAACAGCACGAGCAACCCGATGGAAACCAACCGGAACACCATGGGATGCGGCCGGTCCCGCACATGCACACTCTCCCCGAACCCCTTCAAAATCGCGTTCACACTTCCCGACGCATAGAAAAGCAACAGCACGAAACCCACCGACAGCAGCGTCCCTTGCCGTTGGGCCATGAAATCGTCCACCGTCAGCTCTAACAGCCCGACGGCCTCCTCCGGAAGCACCATCGCTAACCCTTCGAGGATATCCTGGGTCTCCAGCGGCGTGAACGGTACGAGACTCACCACAAGGATCATCGCAGGAAAGAAGGCCAGGAACAGACGGAAGCTGATGGCCGCTGCCCGGGTGTCGACCGAACCGTTGAACAGCCCCACCGCGAAAAACCGCAACACCGTGTAGGCATCCACGCCCGCCGCCCCCCACGGGCGAAGGGCCGACAGGCCACCGCGCACCCGACGAAAGGCCCCGCTGCGCACGATGGCCCGCACCAGGGGCCCGTCCGGCAACGGCGGCTGGCTCCCTGCCTTTCCCCTCATCCGGCGGCGTGCTTCATGCTCAAGTCCAGTCCCGGAACGCTGTGCGTGAGCCACCCCATGGAAATGAAGTCCACACCTGTCTCCCCGAACTGCACGGCGGTAGCGGGTTCGATGCCTCCCGAGGCCTCGAAAACCTCGCCTGCTGCACGGGCCGCCACGACCGGCCGGATGGCCTCCGGGGTCCAGTTGTCGAGTAGGTAGCGCGCGACAAGCGGCACCCCATCGGGCCCGGCAAGCTGCTGTGAGGCCGCACGCGCCTCCTCGAGTTCTGCTTCGTTCCGCACCTCGACCACGACGGGCACCCGAGGACTCCCCGGTCGGTCGAGGTAGGTCCGCACACCGGCGAGCGCTGCCGCCATGCTCCCCGCAAAGTCCACGTGGTTGTCCTTGATCAGCACCATGTCGTACAGGCCCATACGGTGGTTGACGCCGCCACCGACGCGCACGGCGTACTTCTCGAAGGCCCGCAGCCCGGGCGTCGTCTTCCGGGTGTCGAGCACCTTGCAGGAGGTGTGCGCCAATGCGGCCACGACCTCGGACGTCCGGGTGGCGATTCCACACATCCGCTGCAAGAAATTCAGGGCCACCCGCTCGCCCCCGAGCACCGACCGCGCCGGTCCCTCCACCTCGAGCACCACGGCTCCCCGCTCCATCCGGTCGCCATCGTGAAGCATCGGAGTGCACCGCACTTCCGCATCGACGTGCGCATACACCCGCGCGGCCACATCGATGCCGGCGAGGATTCCGGGTTGTTTGGCCACCACAACGGCCTTGCGCAAGGCCTCCGCGGGCACCGCCGCCGCACTCGTCACATCCCCTGACCCGAAGTCCTCCTCCAGCGCCCAGCGGATGAGCCGGTCCATCTCTTCGGTGATCATGCCGCGAAGATAACCCCGGTGCCGGGCTACCTTCGCCGCCGATGCAGCATACCCTTCTTGCCGTGGGCATCACCCGGGAAGCCTGGATCCGCACCGGAACCGCAGACTACGCAGACCGGTTGCGGCATTACACCCGGTTTACCTACCTCGAAACCCCCGACCTGAAACTCCGCGGAGCGAAGGGAACGCCTGACGTCGTCCGCGAAGGGGAAGCCGCCTTGATCGAGCGGGCACTTGCCGGCGTCGACCACCTCATCTTGCTGGACGAACGGGGAACGGCCTACGATTCCCCGGGACTCGCCCGGCACATCGCTGGCCTACAGCAACGCAGTTTGAAACACGTGTGCTGGGTAATCGGGGGGCCATACGGTTTTCACGAACGCATCCGGGCGCGCTCCCACGGGAGTTGGAGCCTCGGGCCGCTCACGTTTTCGCACCAAATGATTCGCCCGTTCGCGGCGGAACAACTCTACCGGGCCCACACCATCCTAGCGGGTGAGCCCTACCACCACGCGTAAGGCCTTACTCTGCGAGGACGGTCACCCGTCCCCCGAGGACTTCCACCGTGCCGCCTTGGACAGCGAACCGCTGTTCTTCGCGGTCCGTCCGCACCGTCACATCACCCGCCCGCAGCGTCGTGATCAGCGGAGCGTGACCCGCGAGCACCCCGAGGCTTCCGTCCACCCCGGGAAGGCCCACGTAGGTGGCTTCCCCGGAGTAGAGGGTCGCATCCGGAGTCAGGATGTCGACCTGGAATCGGGTGCTCATTGCGCTTCCGCGAGCATTTTCTCGCCCGCCTCGATGACTTCCTCGATGGTGCCCTTCAGGTTGAAGGCCGCTTCCGGCAGGTGATCGAGTTCACCGCTGAGGATGCGGGTAAAGCCCTTGATGGTGTCTTCGATGGACACCAGCGCACCCGGAATCCCTGTGAACTGCTCGGCGACGTGGAACGGCTGCGACAGGAAGCGGGAAATCCGCCGTGCCCGGTACACCGTCTGCTTGTCCTCCTCGCTGAGTTCGTCCATCCCGAGGATGGCGATGATGTCCTGGAGTTCCTTGTAGCGTTGCAGGGTCTCTTTCACGTTTTGGGCGCACGCGTAGTGCTCTTCGCCGACGATGGCCGGGGTGAGGATGCGCGACGTGGAATCGAGGGGGTCCACTGCCGGGTAGATGCCCAGTGCTGCGATTTTCCGCGACAACACCGTCGTCGCGTCGAGGTGGGCGAAGGTGGTGGCCGGAGCCGGGTCCGTCAAGTCGTCCGCCGGAACGTACACCGCCTGCACGGAGGTGATGGATCCGCGCTTCGTCGAGGTGATCCGCTCCTGCATGAGGCCCATCTCCGTGGCAAGCGTGGGCTGGTAGCCTACTGCCGAGGGCATACGGCCGAGAAGCGCGGACACTTCCGAACCCGCCTGGGTGAAGCGGAAGATGTTGTCGATGAAGAACAGGATGTCGCGGCCACCCGTCGTGGCGTCGCCGTCGCGGAAGTACTCTGCAACCGTCAAGCCGGAGAGGGCCACCCGGGCACGTGCGCCGGGAGGTTCGTTCATCTGGCCGAAGACCAGGGTCGCTTGGGATTTGGCCAACTCGCCCATATCCACCTTCGACAGGTCCCAACCGCCTTGCTCCATGCTGTGCTGGAACGCCTCGCCGTACTTAATCACCCCCGATTCAATCATTTCGCGGAGCAGGTCGTTCCCCTCGCGGGTGCGCTCACCCACACCGGCGAACACCGAGATGCCCTCGTAGCCCTTCGCGATGTTGTTGATCAGCTCCATGATGAGAACGGTCTTGCCCACCCCGGCACCGCCGAAGAGCCCGATCTTCCCGCCCTTCGCGTAGGGCTCGATGAGGTCGATGACTTTGATGCCGGTGAAGAGCACTTCGGTCGAGGTGCTGAGGTCTTCGAAGCGCGGGGGCTCCTGGTGAATGGCGCGGCCTCCAGCAGCGTCAATCTGGCCGATGCCGTCGATGGCGTCGCCGACCACATTGAAGAGGCGGCCCTTGATTTGGTCCCCGACAGGCATTGTAATTCCCACCCCGGTCGCACGCACCTCCGTTCCGCGGCTCAAGCCTTCGGTGGAGTCCATGGAAATCGTCCGCACGGTGTCTTCTCCGATGTGCTTCTGGGTCTCCAGCACCAGGCGTCCGCCCGGGCGGTCTACCACGAGTGCATCGAGGATCTTCGGAAGTGGCGTTCCCGCCGGGAAAGTAACGTCGACCACGGGGCCGATGACTTGGGAAATGGTACCGTGCATGGCAATGAAATTCGGCGCGAAAGTACAGCCAAATCTCCTCCCGGCACAACCTACCTTTGGGGGGTGAAGGTGCATGAGCGAGCCCGCGATTTCCGGGCAGACCGACCGATTGTGCTGACCGTCGGCACCTTCGATGGCGTGCACGCCGGACACCGCGCGGTACTGGCCGGACTCCGCCGCATCGCACATGCGCTGAACGCAGAAACCTGCCTGCTCACGTTTTCTCCCCACCCCCGCACGGTCCTGCACCCGGATTCCCACGGTTTGCAGGTGCTCAATACCCCGGAGGAGAAACAGGACCTGCTCGAAGCCACCGGACTGGACCACCTCGTCATCGAGCCGTTCACGCTTGATTTGGCCCGCATGGGGCCGGAAGACTATGTCGAAGAACTTTTTGTCGGCGGTATCCGGCCCGCGAGTGTCCTCGTGGGATACGACCACCGCTTCGGCCGCGGTCGGACCGGGGATTTTCGGGAACTGGAACGGCTGGGGGCGGTGCACGGCTTCGCGGTGGAAGAACTTCCCGCGGCGACGGTCGACGACGTGCGCGTGAGCTCGACCAAAGTGCGCGAAGCCCTCGCTGCCGGCGATGTCGCCACCGCCGCCTCCTGGCTGGCCGCGCCGTATCCGGTATCCGGCCACGTCGTAGAAGGAGCAGGACGCGGGCGGGGACTGGGGTTTCCGACGGCAAACGTCCAGGTCGACCACCCGCTGAAGCTCATTCCGGCGGACGGCGTCTATGCCGCATGGGCCGCGCTGAACGGCGAAACCCCCGTTCCCGCGATGGTCAACATCGGCACCCGGCCCACGTTCACAGGAGAAGACGGTGAGGGCGCACAGCCTGAGCGGTCCATGGAGGCCCACCTGCTGTCCGGCGGCCGGTCGTGCTACGGGGAGCGCATTCGGCTCTTTTTCGTCGATCGCCTGCGCGACGAACAGCGGTTTGCCGATGCGGTCGCACTCCAGGCGCAACTGGCTCAGGATCAGAAGGAATCGCTGGATGTGCTCGCGCGCACCGGCGGCATTGAACGCATCGCGCGAGGGGCATGAATCGGGCGCACACCGCATTCGTCTTGTTTCTGCTGCTCGTCGGCTTCGCCGCCGGCCAAACCGCCAACTCCGTCGAAGCAGCCCTTGCCGCTCGGGCAGCCGGCCACCCTGTCACCCGGCTCGACCTCAGCCGCACCCACCTCACCGACATCCCTCCCGCCGTCGGTTCGCTCACGGAACTCCGCGAGCTCATCCTCGACCGCAACCGCATCAGCGTGCTCCCCGACACCTTGCGCCACCTCACCCAACTCGAGGTCCTGAGCGCGAACCGCAACCGGATCACGGAACTCCCCCTTGCGCTCCTCGAGCTCCGCGCCTTACGGGAACTCCACCTCGGCGACAACCGCATCACCCGCATCCCAGAAGACATCGACCGGCTGGTTGCAATTGAGGTCATCGCACTGTGGGACAACCCGTTGGAGATTTGGCCGGCCTCCTTAGGCCGGCTGACCCGCTTGAAGCGCCTCGATCTGCTGCACAACCCGATGTCCGCAGAGGAGCAAGAGCTGCTGCGGTCGTGGCTGCCGGACATCCAGCTCGAGCTGAGCCCGCCGTGCAACTGCAGCTTCGACGAGCCGTGAATGCTGCTCTCCGTTGGGCGGAACCCCTGGCGGCCGGCTTGAATTGTGCCTACACCTTCGGCTACCTGCTCGAAGCGCCCTGGGCATACCCCTCGGCCCTCGTGGGGTCGCTCCTGTTCGTCCTCGTGTGCCTTCGGGCCCGCCTGCTGGCGGAGGCTGCGCTGTGGGTCGCCTATGCCGGATTTGCGGTCTGGGGACTGGTGCGGACGTCGGAGGTATGGGAACCGGCGATTTCCGATCCCACCGCACACGCCATCGGTCTAGGGTTGGGGGTGGTGGTTTGGCCGCTGGCCACGGTGGGGCTGCGGAAATGGAGCGCGGCGGAGCGGCCGGGACTCGATGTGTTCACGACGGTCGGCAGCCTGCTGGCGACGTACTGGATGGTGGCAAACGATCCGTGGAATTGGTGGTACTGGGTGGTGGTGAATGCCGCCGCGATCGTGCTGTATGCACGCTCCGGGCTTGTGTGGGGCACCGCCTTGCAGTGCATCTACCTCGTGCTTGCGCTCGAAGGACTGTTCAACTTCCTCCCGTGGCCATGAATTCCCTCGTGTGCGTGACGGGCGTCGAGTCGACCGGGAAAACCGCGTCAGCTCAGGCGATTGCGGACTCCTTAGGCTGGGCGTTCGTGCCGGAAGCGGCCCGCACAGATGCGGCGGTTCGGGAGTTTCGGGCAGGCCCCGATGACCTCGTCCGCCTCGCCGACCTCCAGCGGGACGCGACCTCGGCATCGCTCGCTCGGACGGGCACGGTGTCTGACGCCTGTCCCCTTGTGCTCGAGGTTTGGGCGCGGGTGGCCTTCGGGTGTTGCCCAGCGGATTCTCGGGCGGATCAGCAGCGCGTGGACCTGTTTCTCCTGTGCGCTCCGGATCTGCCCTGGGAACCGGACCCGCTTCGGGTGTTCCCAGACGCAAACAGGCGATGGGAAATCCACCGCCTGTTTGAATCCCTGCTGCGCGAGCGGGGACTGCCGTATGTCGTTCTGCAGGGATTCGGTGAGGAGCGCTGGCGCTCCGCGCTTCCGGCCGTGCGTCTGCTTAGCGAATGATGAACTTGACCGGAATCGTGTACTGCACGCTCACGGACTTGCCGCGCTGCTCACCGGGTTCGAACGAAGGCAGCGATTCGACGACCCGCTTTGCTTCCGCGTCGAGGCGAGGATCCACCTCCCGGAGCACCTTCACATCGCGGATCTTGCCGTCTTTGCCTACGACGAAATAGACGAATCCCGTTCCTTGGATACCGGCGTCCTTCGCAATAGCGGGATACTTCGTGTTCGAGGAGACATACTTGATGATCTCCATCTGGGTGCACTGGTGGCGCTCGTCGCCTTTGAGCTCCAGACACGGTCCGAAGGCCGGCATCTTTTCCACTACCATGAACACCTCCTCTTCCTCGACGACCTCCTCTTCTTGCACTTCTTCGAACTCCTGCACCTCGATTTCCGTGTCTTCGTCGAGTTCGAGGTCCATGATTTCCAGCTCTTCCTCGATGATTTCCTCGTCGTCCACGATTTCAATCATCGTGGTCTGCTGAGGCGGAGGGGGAGGAGGTGGCGGGGTAACGATGTTCACCGGAATCTCCTCGTCTTCGAGGAGGTCAGCCGTGAAGTCGAAGTTCTGGACGATGGCGATTTCATAGGACGTCCAGGCCAGGGAGGCCAGGGTAATCGCCATAATCGCAATGAACCCGAGGGTGCGCCACGTGGTGCGCTTGTTCTCGAGATCGGCTTCGGGGGTTTTGCGGAGTTCCATGGTAAATCGGGTTAAAAGTACGGAGGGCCATCAAATGAACCTCAAGAACGGTGCCGAAATTGAATCGGCTCCACGGGAAGCAGACCGTGGTAGATCAGGCGGAAGACCAAATAGCCCGTGCACACCCCGAGCCCATCGGCCACCACGTCAAACACGTCCCACCGCCTCCCTTGAAACCACGACGCTTGGGCCCATTCCAATCCTACCCCGAGGAGGATTCCGACCAGGAGCACGGCCAGGAACGTCCCCCGAAAGACCCCGCTCTTTCCCAGCGCAATCCACCACGAAAGTCCCCACACCGCGAAGAATACCAAATGGAGCACCTTGTCGAGGTGGAACAGCCCGAACCAGTCGTTCACCGCCGCATCCTCTCCAGGAATGGCGTGCAGGCACGCAATGACCGCTGTCCAAAACCCAGGCATCCACAGGAACCGCCTCCTCACCCGCTCCCACGGAAACCGCGGAAGAACCCGCATCGCTTCAGGCCGTCAGTTGGGCAGCATAACCTGCTGCATCGAGCAATTCCCCGGTGTCGGCTCCTGCCGCTAACCGCACCCGCACAATCCAACCAGCACCGTAGGGATCGTTGTTCACGGCGTCCGGAGTGCCGTCCAGCGCACTGTTGAACTCCAGCACCTCCCCGGACACGGGCATGTAGAGGTCGCTCACGGTTTTGACCGCTTCGATGGTCCCGAAGACCTCGCCCGCGTCCACCGTATCGCCCACTGTTCCCACCTCGACGAAGACGATATCCCCGAGTTCGCCTTGAGCGAAGTCCGTGATGCCCACGGTAGCAATCTCCCCTTCGATCCGGACCCACTCGTGGTCCCGGGTGTAGCGCAAGTCAGATGGAATGTTCATGGTTTCGTGCATGCAGGCCGTAAAGCTACACCCTACTGATTCAGGTTGAATCGCAGCGACACCCC
>JBIIRP010000011.1:0-21270 GCA_044341475.1 Flavobacteriales bacterium
TTGCGGGTGTGGGCCAAACCTCCGGCTGCACCGAACTCACCGACGCCATCCCCCTGTTCTTTCCCGACTCCCTCCCTGTGGATCAGCTCCCGACGCACCGGCCTGAATCCACGGTCGCTTTGCGCCTCGATGCGGAGGGCCTGGCTGCTCTTCGCGCCGTCCACCCGCGGCTGTGGCGGTTGCCCATCACCTTGCCGAACGGCGTCCACGTCGAGCTGCAGTTAGAATCGTTTGCACCCGTAGTGGACGGATTTCGTATCGGCCGCACCGGGAAAGAGGGTTACCGCGAAGAAGTCTACGCCCCGAAGCTTCAGACGTACCGGGTGCGGGGCAGCCGTTCAGATGGAACGGAGGGGGCCAGCGGGACCGTGGTCCTGATGGAGGACGTCGTCGTCGCGTCGTTGCGGATCGGGGAACGGATGTACGATGTGGTGCCGGTGGAGGATGGGGCGGACGGCCGTCACGTGCTCTTTGCCCTCGCCGACCTCAAAGACGAGCGGCCCTTTTCCTGCGGTGTGGATGCAGAGGCATCACCGGAAGGAGAGCGTCCTCGACTTCCTGTGCACGATGCCCGGATGGCCGCGAGGTCCTCAAATCCAGAGTGCCTGGAGCTTGCCCTCGACATCGACCACTACACGTACACCCAGTTCAACAGCCAGTGCTACACGGCCGTGGAGTGGGCGCTTGCTCTAGCAGCCGGGGTGAATTCCATTTACCTCAGCGAGCTCAACAACCTGGTATCGCTTGGAATCACCTATGTCCACGTCTGGGAAACGCCGGAACCCTTTGCGGGCATCAGCGGGAATGCCGGGGCGATGCTGGATGCCTTCCGGATCGAATGGCTATCGAACCCACAGCTGAATAGCGTGCCGCGGGATTTGGTCCACCTCCTCACCCGACGTCCGGACACCGGCACGGGCGGCATCGCCTACTTGAACGTCTTGTGCTCCTCGAGCTACGGCGCCGGTTTCAGCGCATACCTCAGCTCCCAAACCAGCTACAGCACCACGAGTTACAGCTGGAACCTGAACGTCGTGGCCCACGAACTGGGGCACAACTTCGGCTCGAACCACACCCACTGGTGCGGCTGGCCGGGCGGACCCATCGACCATTGCTACTACTACGAAGGGACCTGCGGAGGCGGTGACACGCCGGTGCCGCAGGTGGGCACCATCATGAGCTATTGCCATGCCATCTCCGGCGGTTCAGTCGATCTCGTTTTCCACCCCACGTGTGAGTTTTATGCCCTCATCCCCGGGGCAAACTCAGCCGCCTGCATCGGAACCTGTGCGCCCTTTGAAACGAATTGCGCGGTCTACGGCTGTATGGACCCTGACTTCTGTAACTACGACCCCGCCGCGGAAGTCGACGATGGATCCTGTGCGGAGGTCGATGTGTGCGGAGTCTGTGCGGGGGATGGGATGAGCTGTGTGGGCTGCACCCACCCAAATGCCTGCAACTACGAGGAAGGAAACACCATCGACGACGGGTCGTGCTTCTTTGCACCCGGGGGCGGGCCGTGTTCTTGTGTGGCCTTTGTGCCACTTGCTGCCACGCTGGGCGCGGGCGAGTCAGTCGGGGTCGCGGTGGCGGGTCTAGGATATCTGGCTGCGGCGTCAGTCATTTTGACGTTCACAAATCCGAGCGGATCGGCGATGCGGCCCCGGGATTTGGCGCTCCTGCTCGAGGCTCCGGACGGAACATGCCTGCGGGTGGGCGGATTTGATGTACCGACAGGCTGCACGAGTGCCGGGAATTGGCCGATGGCATGGGGATCTACGGCATCTGGAACGTACTCCGCCTCCGTGACCCTCAATGCCCAACCCACCGGGTCGGGCATTTGGAACATCCACCTCCTCAACGGCTGGTCATTCTCCCCAGACATCACGGTGAGCGCGCAGGTCTGGCTGTATAATATTTGTATCGCACTGAATCCCAGCGGATGCATGGATCCTGCCGCCTGCAACTACTTCCCTGCCGCCACGTCCGACGACGGCTCCTGCGAATACAGCAGTTGCCTGGGCTGCACGGATCCTGCCGCATGCAATTACACGCCTGGCGCCACGGCTGATGACGGCTCCTGCGAATTCAGCTCCTGTGTGGGCTGCACGGATCCGGCGGCGTGCAACTTTGACCTGGCTGCGTCTGTCGATGACGGCTCGTGTGAATACGTGTCGTGCGCGGGGTGCACCGATTTGGCGGGGTGCAATTACGACCCCGGGGCGACGCTCGACGATGGCTCGTGTGAATTC
Organism: Flavobacteriales bacterium; assembly: GCA_044341475.1. Lineage (GTDB taxonomy): Bacteria > Bacteroidota > Bacteroidia > Flavobacteriales_D > Sanyastnellaceae > CAMCYM01. Next base: position 2,253 of record JBIIRP010000011.1, read on the forward strand.
GTGTCGTGCGCGGGCTGTACCGATGCGGCGGCGTGCAATTACGAACCGGAGGCGACGCTTGACGACGGCTCCTGCGAATTCACGAGTTGCATCGCGTGCATCGGGGACTTGAACGGCGACTTCATCGTGTCGGTGCAGGATGTGTTGTTGTTTTTAGGCGACTTCGGTTGCGCCATCCCGGTGTGTATCGGGGATGCGGACGAAGACGGCATGACGACAGTCTCGGATTTGCTCGTTTTGCTGGGCGCTTTCGGGCTGCCGTGCTCGACGAATTGAGCCCAATCTGCCGTATATTTAAGAGTGAATTTCAAGGGGCTCGCTGTTTTTGCGCTCTGCGTTTGGGGATTGTTCGGCGGCTGGGCCGCCGGCCAAACCGCGCCCGTGCGCCTCTTCTCCCCCGCCCTCCTCGACTCGGCCTCCCGGCCCACCCATTCTCCGGAGGCCTCCATCGGTCTCCAACTCGACTCGGCAGTGTTCGCGCGTATTCGCGCTGACCGCCCAGTCGCCCTCATCGTGGAATTCCCGGGCTGGGACGGAACTGCGGTGACCCTGGCGCTGGAGCGGTTCGAGGCGTGGTCTCCCAGTCTCGAAATCGGGCGTACGGGACGCGATGGATTCCGTCAGGAGCCCTACCGACCGAGCCTGCTCGCCTACCGCGTGCGCTCGCCCGGTGCCAGTGGCACCCTGATCCTGTTCGACGACCGCGCAACCGGAACGTTTCGGATCCGCGGCGAGCAGATTGAGTTAGCCCCGGTGCGTGCCGGGCTGCATGCCTTGTTCCGAGTGGCCGACGCAAACCACGGAGCGACCTTCTCCTGTGCGACCGAAGCCGCGGGCGACGACATCGTGCGGCGGCCCGGCGTCCGCAGGCCCCGGAGCAGCGCGAACCGGGATGCCGCCGGGTGCGTCGAAATCGCCCTGGACATCGATGCGGCCACGCTGGCCACCTTCGGCGGGGATTGCACCGATGCCGTCGAATGGGCGCTGGCCATGCTGGCTGGGGTGGACGAGATTTTTCGAACGGATTTGGATGATTTGGTCACCCTAAGCGCCTCCTTCGTCCACATCTGGGAAACGACCGATCCGTACGCGGCGTTCACAAACAACGCCACGGGTATGCTTGAATCCTTCCGCACGACCTGGCTGAATACTCCCACGCTCGCGGCCGTCGAACGCGATTTCGTGCACCTAATGACGCGTCGCACGAACACGGGCACAGGCGGGATTGCGTATGTGGGCGTCACGTGCAATGCGTATTCAGCAGCCTATGGCGTCGGCTTCTCAGCGAACCTCGACGGCGGAACGACCTACCCCGTCGGTCTGTACAGCTGGAACCTCAACGTCGTCGCCCACGAGCTCGGACACAACTTCGGGTCGAACCATACCCACTGGTGCGGTTGGCCGGGGGGGCCTATCGACCATTGCTACACCTACGAGGGAAGCTGCGGAAGTGGTCCGCCGGTGCCACAGGTGGGCACCATCATGAGCTACTGCCATGCCATCGCTGGCGGTTCTGTTAACCTCACTTTCCACCCGACGTGCATCACCTATGCGCTCGACCCGACCCTAACGGCCGGGTTGTCGTGTTTCGAGCCGTGCGCTGCGACGGACACGAATTGTATCGCTTACGGCTGCACGGACCCGTCCGCCTGTAACTTCGATTCCTACGCCGTTTCGAACGACGGCTCCTGCGCCTATGCCTACGACCTGTGCGGCGTCTGCGGCGGCACGAACGCCACGTGCGACGGCTGCATGGATCCTGCCGCGTGCAACTACGATGCGGCGGCGCTCGCAAGCGATGGGAGCTGCGTTTACGCGCCGGTGGGCCACAGCTGCGGCTGCTCCCGGACGGTTTCCCGCACGGGGTTGACCCTGGCCCCGCTGAACGGGGCCGGGGTCCAAACCACGGCCGTAGGTTCCCTCCTCTCCGCCTCCATCTCGGTCACCTGGGGCCACGCAAACGGCGACACCCAAAGCTGGCCCGCCGACCTCCTCCTGGTCATCCAAGACGCCACCGGCAGCTGTGCCCAAGTCGGCGGCTACGACGCCTCCTACCCGGGCTGCGCCTCTCCAGGTCTTGTTTGGCCTGCCTCTTGGCAGACCACCACCCCCGGCACCTACACCGCCACCCTTGACTTCTCCGGTCTGGGACTCGACGGCGGCGGCACCTGGACCATCACCATGTACAACGGGTGGTCAGCGTCCCTGGGAATCACCCTCTCCTATTCGGTCGTTCTCGAAAATGTCTGCCAAGCCTTCCCCGGCTGCACGGACCCCACCGCCTGCAACTTCTCCCCCACAGCAAACCTTTCTGACGGCTCGTGTGCCTTTGCATCGGGCTGTGATTACTGCACCGGCACTTCGGTAGCCGACGGCGATGTAGACAACGACGGGGTGTGTGATTCCTCAGACCCCTGCGTCGGTTCGGTCGATGCCTGCGGGGTCTGCAACGGGCCGGGATCTGTTTACGCCTGCGGATGCAGCGGCATTCCCGCCGGTGATTGCGATTGCAACGGCAATGAGTTCGATGCCTGCGGGGTGTGCAACGGGCCTGGGGCGGTGTTTGCTTGCGGGTGCAGCGGCATTCCGTCCGGCGACTGCGATTGTGCTGGCAACACGCTTGATGCCCTGGGCGTCTGCGGCGGAACCTGCGCGGCCGATGCCGACAGCGATGGCGTCTGCGATAATGTCGACCCTTGCGTCGGTACGGTCGATGCCTGCGGGGTATGCAACGGACCGGGACCTGTGTTTGCCTGCGGTTGCTCCGGCATTCCCGCCGGTGATTGCGACTGCGCTGGCAACATCCTCGATGCTTTAGGGGTTTGCGGCGGAACCTGCGCGGCAGATGTTGACAACGATGGCGTGTGCGACAACGTCGACCCGTGCGTCGGCGCACTCGATGCCTGTGGGGTCTGCAACGGGCCGGGGGCTGTGTTTGCCTGCGGTTGCTCCGGCATTCCCGCCGGCATGTGTGACTGCGCTGGCAACACCCTCGATGCGCTCGGGGTATGCGGCGGAACCTGTGCCGCCGATGCCGACAGCGACGGCGTGTGCGACAATATCGACCCGTGCGTGGGCGCGCTTGACGCCTGCGGCGTATGCAACGGGCCGGGCGCCATCTACGCCTGCGGTTGCAGCGGAATTCCCGCCGGAAAGTGCGACTGTGCCGGCAACACGCTTGACGCTATAGGGGTTTGCGGCGGAACCTGCGCGGCAGATGCCGACAGCGATGGCGTCTGCGATGACGTCGACCCTTGCGTCGGCGGGCTCGATGCCTGCGGGGTCTGCAACGGGCCGGGAGCCATCTACGCCTGCGGCTGCAGCGGCATTCCCGCCGGCAAGTGCGACTGTGCCGGCAACACCCTCGATGCGCTCGGAGTATGCGGCGGAACCTGCGCGGCCGATGCTGACAGCGATGGCGTCTGCGACAGCGTCGATCCCTGCGTCGGCGGGCTCGATGCCTGCGGCGTGTGCAACGGGCCCGGAGCTGTGTATGCCTGCGGATGCAGTGGAATCCCCGCCGGCAACTGCGATTGCAACGGAAACATCCTCGATGCCCTCGGGGTCTGCGACGGGACCTGCGCAGCGGATGCCGACAGCGATGGCGTGTGCGACAGCGCAGACCCCTGCGTCGGTGCGCTCGATGCCTGCGGCGTGTGCAACGGGCCGGGGGCTGTGCTTGCCTGCGGATGTAGCGGCATTCCAGCCGGCGACTGCGATTGCGCTGGCAATATGCTTGACGCTATAGGGGTTTGCGGCGGTGCTTGCGCGGCCGATGCTGACAGCGATGGCGTCTGCGATGACGTCGACCCGTGCGTCGGCGGGCTTGACGCTTGCGGCGTGTGCAACGGGCCAGGACCTGTGTTCGCCTGCGGTTGCAGTGACATTCCCGCCGGCAAGTGCGACTGCGCCGGCAATATGCTTGACGCTATAGGGGTTTGCGGCGGTGGTTGCGCGGCCGATGCTGACAGCGATGGCGTCTGCGATGACGTCGACCCGTGCGTCGGCGGGCTTGACGCCTGCGGCGTGTGCAACGGACCTGGAGCCATCTACGCCTGCGGCTGCAGCGGCATTCCCACCGGCACATGCGACTGTGCCGGCAACACCTTTGATGCTGTCGGGGTATGCGCCGGAACCTGCGCGGCAGATGCCGACAGCGATGGCGTATGCGACAACGTCGATCCTTGCGTCGGCGGGCTCGATGCATGTGGGGTCTGCAACGGGCCGGGAGCCATCTACGCCTGCGGCTGCAGCGGCATTCCCGCCGGCAAGTGCGACTGCGCTGGCAACACCCTTGATGCGCTCGGGGTATGCGCCGGAACCTGTGCCGCCGATGCCGACAGCGACGGCCTCTGCGACAGCGTCGATCCCTGCGTCGGTGCGCTCGATGCCTGCGGCGTGTGCAACGGGCCCGGCGCGATTTACGCCTGTGGTTGCAGCGGTATTCCCCCCGGTGGTTGCGACTGCGCTGGTGCAGTGCTCGATGCCCTCGGAGTCTGTGGTGGGACGTGTGCGGCTGATGCGGATAGCGACGGCGTCTGTGACATCGTCGACCCCTGCGTCGGCGCACTTGATGCCTGCGGGGTCTGCAACGGACCTGGGGCTGTGTTTGCCTGCGGTTGCTCCGGCATTCCCGCCGGAAAGTGCGACTGTGCCGGCAACACGCTTGACGCTATAGGGGTTTGCGGCGGAACCTGCGCGGCAGATGTTGACAACGACGGCGTCTGCGATGACGTCGACCCTTGCGTCGGCGGGCTCGATGCCTGCGGCGTGTGCAACGGACCGGGCGCCATCTACGCCTGCGGCTGTTCCGGAATTCCCGCCGGCAAGTGCGACTGTGCTGGCAACATCCTCGATGCCCTCGGAGTTTGCGGCGGTGCTTGCGCGGCCGATGTTGACAACGACGGCGTGTGCGATAATGTCGACCCGTGCGTGGGCGCGCTTGACGCTTGCGGCGTGTGCAACGGACCGGGCGCCATCTACGCCTGCGGATGCAGTGGCATCCCCGCCGGCGACTGCGATTGCAACGGCAACACCCTCGATGCGCTCGGGGTATGCGGCGGAACCTGTGCGGCAGATGCCGACAGCGACGGCGTGTGCGACAATGTCGATCCTTGCGTCGGTACGCTCGATGCCTGCGGCCTGTGCAACGGTCCAGGCGCCATCTACGCCTGCGGCTGCAACGGCATTTCCACCGGCAAGTGCGACTGTGCTGGCAACACGCTTGATGCCCTCGGAGTTTGCGGCGGTGCTTGCGCGGCCGATGCTGACAGCGATGGCGTCTGCGATGACGTCGACCCGTGCGTCGGTGGGCTCGATGCCTGCGGCGTGTGCAACGGGCCGGGCGCCATCTACGCCTGCGGCTGTTCCGGAATTCCCGCCGGCAAGTGCGACTGTGCTGGCAACATCCTCGATGCCTTGGGCGTATGTGGTGGGACCTGCGCGGCCGATGTTGACAACGACGGCGTGTGCGATAATGTCGACCCGTGCGTCGGTACGGTCGATGCCTGTGGAGTATGCAACGGGCCGGGACCTGTGTTTGCCTGCGGTTGCTCCGGCATTCCCACGGGCACATGCGACTGCGCCGGCAACACGCTCGACGCCCTGGGCGTCTGCGGCGGCACCTGCTCGGCGGATGCGGACAACGATGATGTGTGCGACAACGTCGACACCTGCGTGGGCGCGCTTGACGCCTGCGGCGTGTGCAACGGGCCGGGAGCCATTTACGCCTGCGGTTGCTCCGGCATTCCTGCCGGCAAATGCGACTGCGCCGGCAACACGCTCGACGCTCTGGGCGTTTGCGGCGGTGATTGCGCAGCAGACGTCGACGACGACGGCACTTGCGACAACGTAGATGCCTGCGTCGGTTCACTCGACGCCTGTGGCATCTGCAACGGCCCGGGCGCCGTTTATGCCTGTGGCTGCACGATGGAAGGATGCGTGTACTGCGTCGGGGATTTCAACGACGACGGATTGATCGGGACCTCGGATTTGCTGCTCCTGCTGTCGGAGTTTGGCTGCGTCTCGAACTGCACCGTAGATGCTGATTTTGATGGAGTTACAGGCGTGAGTGATATCCTGGTGTTGCTCTCTGCTTTTGGGACAAATTGCAGCCCGTAGGCTGCAATTTTGGCCAAAAAAAAGCCGGCTCCCGCCGGCTTTACCAAATCCCGAACCCCGTTTAGGTCATGCACCAGACCCATTTGGGGAAGTTTGGGGGGAAGGCTTCGCCTCCTTCCCCCCTGGGTTCCAACCAAATCATCCAACCGACTTAAAGATACGACGAATATGTATAATTGTTACACTAAAAGGCGTATTTGTCTTTTTTTATACACAGGGATGGTAGTGCGGATGGGAAGTGCTGTACTTGTTTGGCTTGCGGCGGCGGGAGCCGGCGCAGCGAACGCGCAGAACACCATCGAATTGCGCGGCCGACAGCCGGACCACCCCATGATGCGCGGCGGACAACCGCTCGTCGTCGACGGCCAAACCGTCCGCATCGCCGGCGCGGAATTCATCTTCCGCATCGCCCCCGCTGGTCCGGATTCCCTCCTCCGGAATGCAAACGATGGACGCATTTTTCCGGCTGCGGGCGAGTGCACCCCCGACGGGCGCGGCGGTTGGCAATGCGCTTTTGTGGATACCGCGGGCAACCCGCTCCACTATGCACTCCTCGCCGATTCGTCGGACCGCACTGCATGGAGATGCATCGGACGGACCACCGAGCCCGAGTTTCTATGCCGACATCCGGGCCTAGAAGATTGAAAATCAATGGATTTTACCCGAAATCGAACTTGTCAGTTTCCGTGCAACTTCTGATTTGGTTGAGTTGTTCTCTAAGCATGAAGTTGAACCTGCACGCCCTGTTCGCGGCGATTGCGCTGACGGCTGCCTTCGGCGCCGCACCGCTCGCCGGCCAAACCCCGACCTGCTTCACCGTCACCGGTACGCCAGGAGCCATCTACAATGTGTATTCGCAAGCGGATCCTGCGTTCAACGTCGTGGGAGTCCTGCCGACAGATGCCTGGTTCTGCGTCGCGGAGGGGTGCTATGTGTTCGCGCTGCAAAGTGCCGAAGGTGCGCTGGAGAGCGCCGGTCTCATCGGACCAGACGGAGTGCCCGTACCGCTCTCGGGGTATGCGGACGACACGTACTACCAAACCATCTTCACGGTCGGAGGCATCCTCGGCTGCGGCGATTCCGCTGCGTGCAATTACGATCCGGCGGTGACCTGCACCGCGTACGAGCAATGTTCGTACGACTGCTACGGCTGCACGGATGAGACCGCGTTCAACTACGACCCGACTGCCACAGCCGACGACGGGACGTGCTGCACGACGCACTGGGCGACCGTGGAGTCGGAGGGCGAGGTGGGTGTTTGGTTCTACAACACGAACGGCTTCCTGACCGGAGCTGCCACCGGGGAGCCGTTCTGTCTCAATCCGGGATGCTATCAGTTTACGGCATATGCCCTGGACAACGTGAATGCCGATTTCCAGGTGGTGCTGGAGGATGGCAGTGTGGTGGTGAGCGGCAATACAGGGGATTTGGATCCGAACGTGACGGTTCCGCTGGAAATGGAGGCCGTGCTCGGATGCACGCACACGCTCGCTTGCAACTTCGATTCGGGGGCGACGTGCGATGACGGGACGTGCGAGTTCGCGTCGTGTGCGGGATGCACCGATGCGAGCGCCACGAATTTTGATCCGGAGGCGACCTACGATGACGGGACGTGCTGCTTCGGGGAGGTCGGGACGGTGACGGCGACGGGTGCGGGGTATTGGTCCGTTTGGAGCGAGACGGGCGGCGGATCGTATGGGATGGGGCCGGGTGAGGGCGTTGTGTGTTTGGCGCCGGGATGCCTGGTGTTCTCGTGTTCGGTCGACTTCACCATGCCGCCCCTGCCGACGCCTGTGACCTTCGTGGTCACGGGGCCTGACGGCGCAATCCTCGTCGAAGTGACTACCGAAAGCTCTGGCTACGTGCCCTTTACCTACGGCGATGCCGTCCCCGGCTGCCTCGACTCCGGCGCGTGCAACTTCAATCCCGAAGCCACGTGCGCGGACTGGTCGCTGTGCGATTACGGGTGCTACGGCTGCACCGATCCAGCGGCCTCGAACTACGACCCGGAGGCGACCTTCGACACAGGCGAATGCTGCTTCGGCCCGTGGTATACGGTCGAAACGACCGGCCCAGTCGAATGGTATGTTTCATCGAGCACGAGCTGGAGCGGCTACGGGGCCGACGGCTTCTGTTACCCCGACGGCTGCTTTACGTTGCATGCGTGGAGCTTGACCGTGGAGCCCTTCGAACTGACCATCACGGCGCCCGACGGCAGCCTGTTCTACTCCTCCGACGGCAATGCGAACCCCTACCTCTACGCGTTTTTCACGGACGGAGAGGTCATCGGATGCACGGATCCGTCGGCGTGCAACTTTGCCCCGGATGCTACGTGTGCGGACTATGCGCTGTGCGACTACGGATGCTATGGATGCACCGATCCAGCGGCGGCGAACTTTGATCCGGAGGCGACGTGGGACGACGGAACCTGCTGTGCGTCTGAGTTTTGGTATACGGTGGAAGCCTCGGGAGACCTCCTCTTCTTAGGCGGGAATACCTTCGGCAACGCGCCGTACGATTCGGGCTTCTGCGTGCAGAGCGGATGCTTTCTCTACCAAGCATATAGCTACCTCCCGGAGGCCATTTCGTACAGCGTGACAGCGCCGGACGGCTCGGTCGTGGTGGAGGGGACGGTGGAGAACTTCTCGGCTGGGTTGCATGCCGTCGCGAGCGACGGCCAAACCGTCGGCTGCACCGACCCTCTCGCCTGCAACTACGACGCGGAGGCCACATGCGATCCGGGCACCTGCACCTACTACTGTGGCGGTTGTCTGGATCCCGGCGCCATCAATTACTGGCCGGAGGCGGAGTTCGAAGACGGATCGTGCTTCTACGGTTTGGCCACCCCGAACATCGGCATGGTGCTCGTGCCCGACGGCAACCAATTCTACGTCGCGGCAAACTGGTCGGAGCTCAGCTCCACCTACGCCGTCGTCCCCTCGAACGGCACCTCCGCGTGGATGGCCGCGGACGAAGGCACTGCCCTCCACGGCCCCTACCCGTGTGGCACGTCGGTCGCCTTCCATGTCCACGACATGAACGCCGGCATGGCCCTCGCCATGACCAGCCCCACCTTCACCCTCGAGTGCTCCACCGCGATCGTCGGCGACCTGCAATCCACCGCAGGCACCCTGAAGGCCTACCCGAACCCGACGGCGGCTGCCCTGACCATCGACGGTTGTGTCGCAGGATCCACCTGGTCCCTCTTCGACAGCTCCGGCCGCACCGCCGCCACCGGCCTCCACACCGGCGGCCTCCTCACCCTCGACGCCTCTTCCCTCCCATCGGGCCTCTACCTCTTCCGCAGCGGCGACCGCGCGGTGAAGGTCGAGGTGCGCTGACAGCGACTTTTTTTCAGAGCGCGGCAACAGTTTTTCTGTTGCTGCGTTCTTTTTTTATGCACACCGAATCTTCGCCTTCTCAACTGCACATCGCGCGCCCATGTCCCATGCTGCTGAATCGGATGCAGCCCGTTCCGGGCGGCTTTGAGTGCGCATCGTGTGCTTGTAAAACAGTGGATTTCCGCGGGAAATCCTCAACAGAAATCCAGGCCTCCCTCACCGACGGAGTGTGCGGAATCTTCACCGCGGACCAACTCCCTCACCAACGGCAACTCGTGGGCCGGGCACGCCTGGCCTTCCAGTTCGCTGTAGCCCTCTCCTTCCTCGGCTTCAACGTAAAACCGGTGGCCGCCGCCGAGGGGCCGCTCGTCCATGCCGGTCCGAATCAGGTTGAAACTTCCCTCAGCGAAGAAACGGACCACGAAAAACCTCGGCTGCACCGGGGTGGCTGGAAGCACCGGCTCAAGTTTTGGCGTAAGCGCCGCACCGTACGCGGAAAACTGGTGGGACAGCCGCATCCGGCTTTTGCAAACCAATTATCAGTTGTCGAAGCACGCCTGGAAAACGGCGAGAATTTGAATTAAATCCTCAGACGTAACGCACATATCTCCGTTGCCATCGAAGTGTGCAACCGGTGGACAACCTGCACATTCGGGAATGAGCACTAGCGGAAGGTTTGTGCAGCTGCCATAGAACGCTAAAAACTCAACGAAATCAAGCATAGTCACACAGCCATCGGCGTTGATATCATAGAGCGAACCTTGGATACACTCCTGAATGCTCGCAACCCAAACTTCCCCAGAAGCACAGCTTTCCCCTCCGGCATTACAATCACTTGCTACCACGGGGTAGATACACGAACCGTCATTCGAATTCGCTGACGACGAGTAATTGCATGCCGTTTCATCTGTGCACCCGGGGATGAAAGGGCCTGATGCCATACAAGCTGGTGATTCGTACAGTGTTAATGAGGTCCCAGCAACCACCCCCTGATGATAGGAAACAACTCCTTCGTCCCATTCGACCACAATGGAATCAACGCTCGTTGCTGCGCCGAGACCGATGTAAATAGAAGGATCTGCTCCCAAAGAATGTGTTTCAGATAACATTCCCTTTGTGCGCCAAACTCCGTTTACCAGTACTCTGACCTTTGCGCCATATCCTGTCGAGGAAGATGTACAGCCGCGCAGTCTAATTCTCACTGAATTCGACTCGAGATTATTCACCAATTGCACATTTACTGTCTGAGGAGCTACTGAATAGTTAAAGCGATACGTGTTGACTACCACATCGGGTTTTGCATCCGCATTTAAATCAATGATCCGCGCATGATTTCCACGCAGAATAGGGCAGCAACCACCTGAGGCAAGCCCATGATGCAAATTGTATCCCTGGGCATTTTGAATGAATGTCTCATCACTCAGCTGTTCATGCAATTGAAGTCGAGCAGATCCGATGGCTGTCATATCCGTCCAGAGAACGTCTTCCCGTCCATCCAAATTCATATCACACACAGTTGCCGCCGAATAGTATGGGTTTAAATAAATGGGCAGTGCATTATTTATTTGCGTAAACTGCCCCGGTGTATCAGTGCTTTTATAAATAAATCTTCCTTGTGAAGTGCAACAATCGGCTGCGCCGGAAACGAAATCCACGGCATCATCGTCTGTGAAATATCCCGCTGTGCCAAAACCACCATGCCGTGTAGCTGTCATGCCATTTGCTACAGGCCCGCTCAGAACTCCATTCCCCTGGTTGATGTACGTTTCGGGTACCGTGGCAGAGTATTGGTTTGTTCCTTTACCAAGGAGGAGGTCCAAATCGAAATCACCGTCGACATCCACATGTTTAATAGCCCCGACCTCGCCGGCGGTGGAAACGACAATCATCGCACTATCGAAATCAAAATTCAAGCAACCATTGGACAACCCTCCGGATGCCATCGTACAGGTTGTCACCCCTGAGGCAAATCGAAATACTAGGAGGTCTAAAATTCCATCATCATTCAAATCCACAATCCTACTTCCTCGGTATTGAGACACTGGGAACCCTAACGAATGCGGGGGCAGAATCGCAGGACAAACCACGAAATCAACTCCATTTACATTCGTGTACAAAAACAGTGTATCCTGTGCATTGTTGGAGAAAATTAAATCTGGATACCAGTCCTTGTTTAAGTCCAAAATACTATGCAGAAACCTCCCCTCACCCGGCAAGGGCGTTGCAGGGGTAAGCTCGGAAAAACTACCACTCTCCCCAAGATAAACTCTGTAAACCTCACCTGGCGAAATGGAATACCCCAGCACGTCATCGATGCCATCCAGATTAAAGTCGTCGATGTATGACCTGAAATCCGATTTGTTAAACGGAAAGACAGGGGCTATGATTTCGTACGCACTCTGTGCACGGGCCGCAACATTCAGAGCAAGAAACACCAAAAGAAAAAGGGAGTAACGCATCTCGAGAATTTGGTGGTTCGAATGTGGACATCCCGGATGCATTCAACAGAGTTTAATCCTGTCCAATTCAATCGAAGTGAATCCCCGTGGACATTTGGCCTGTTTTAGGCATAAGATCAAGATTTAAACATCAAACTTCACTCCTGCGGTTCTGCATCAACTGCGAGCAAACGCTCCGCCCCGATAAACCACAGATCACGTTTTGCGCGAGTGCTTGCAGTATACACCCACCTCGTGAAAGAGTAGAGGTGCTTGGGCGAGGCTTGCCATTCACGTTCATGGTTCGATGCTGGGTCAACGAAAACAGTATCCCACTCTCCTCCCTGGGCATTATGTACAGTCACACAATAGCCATATTGAACGCGCAATGCACTTAAAAAGGGGTCTGAACGTGCATGGGTTCGGTATCGTTCGTAGTGCTCGTCTCCAGGCTTCGCGGGCTTTAAATTCCGCTTTTCACGCATCCTGAGTTGAAAATCGACCAAAAGTGCTGTGTCAAGTTTTGAATACAGTTCACTCCGTTTGCGCGAATTCCCACCATTCAAATCAGAATCCAAGTAGTTCTTCAATATGACTACATCGAAGATGTCGGATGTCCCAACCGGTTTGATTCTCACAGCCCAAAACTCCAAGTTGATCTCTTCCCGATTCAAGCGAACCATCCGCTTCGGTAACATGCGCGGCTCACTGTGCACGACCACAAACGTTCCATTACGTAAAGCACGCTTTCCTCCTGAAATCTCTAGGTCCCCAAAATCAGACAAGACACTATTTCTTTTGATTAGCAACAACTCCCCCTCAGCAAGCCCTACACCTGTCCTGCCCAAGGCGTTCCGAATACTCGTGTTTATTGCAGAAACAGCTACATTTGAATGAGCCAGTACCACCGCATTCTCTGGCTGTCGTCCAAACGCCGTCCGTTTCAAATATTCGGTAACAAATAGATCACGATCTAGCCGGCGAACTTCATTATTGCCCTTTTTAGGCAGCTGTTCACCCAGCTCTAATGCTGTTCTTATTTGAGAAATAAACTCCACCAAGGGGCCTTCTTTTTGGCGCACGACCGTGCGCAACTCAGCCTCTAAAACATCTCCAACATAACCACCTTCATCTAACACCTTCCTGAGCTGTGTTGTATCAAGTGCTGGAGCAATCTGATTGAACATGGAGACAGGAGGAAGCTGCGCTGGGTCTCCAATCCAAAGCATCCTAACATCGCTGCGTGAAGCCACACAACTCGCTTCTATCAAGTCATGTAAGATGCTTCCCGATCCAAACTTCACGCCTGTCGCTTCCTGGGTGCTCTTTATGCCCCCTACCATACTCGCTTCGTCTACAACATAGACAGTTGGAAATTCCTCCTGAATGGTTCGCGTTTTCGCAAACAAATTCAACTGATTCGTAGAAAAATCCTCCGGCTCTACCTCATAGATTGCGCTGTGAATCGTCCTTACCTGAGCTCGTACTCTATATGGGACAAGTCGGTCATTTAGTACTTGAGCCGCCCTACCTGTGGGCGTCATCACCTTGACCACCCAACCTTCGCTCTCTAACCAGCGAATGACTTGTGCGACCCAAAAGGTTTTACCCGTTCCGGCAAATCCCCGTAAAACCCCCACGCGGGAAACTGCCTCGTCCTCAAACAGGGGACACAATATGTCCCAAGCTAATAATTGGCATTTCGACCATTCTCCTGCGTGTTCGTTTCGAAACTTGGTCGCTGAATTTGTCATCAAGAGCCGACTGAAACAAACATCGCGCCAACTGAAAACTCGCCGCACAGCGCCACCCTCAAACCCAAACTCAAACTCAAACTCAAACTCAAACTCAAACTCAAATCGTGATCCCGGCAGGAATCGAACCCACAACCGACTGCTTAGAAGGCAGTTGCTCTATCCAATTGAGCTACGGGGCGCCATGGTGGTTCGTCCATCGAGGCGCTGCCCTGTTCGCTTCCTGGATCACTGACCTCATCCCTCGGTCTGTACTTCAGCTGCGATGGCAGCAACCACATCTTCGTGCCCGGCAAGGTTCCACTTCTTGCGGATGGAAGAGCGGATGTTGTACACGTAGGATGGGGAGCAGGCCAGTTCGACAGCGATTTCTGCGACCGATACGCCCTTTGAGAGCAGCAGCGCGCACTCGCGTTCGGAGGCGTTGAGCAGCGCCCACCGCGCAGAAACCGGCACCGCCTCTTCCTCCGAGAGAAAGGCGCTCCACGCCTCGGCGGGAAACGGCGCACGCCGGAACAGCGGTGCTGCAGCGTATGCGGCTAACGCTACCTCCTCCGGCGACCGGCCCACTTCACGCGCCGCGGACCGCAGTTTGCGCCGCTCGAACGCCCACCACAGCCCCGCGCCCGCGCATACCACCGCCAGCACAATGTTCGCCAGCCACCATGGCCGCGCCTCCCGGGCCGACTGCTGCGCCACGTACTCCTCGGGAGAGACCGGATTCCGCTCGAGCTCCAGTTCGACGGTTGCTAACTGCTCGGCTCCCAGCTGCATCCACCGCCATTCCGCGGCGGTAGGCGCTCCGTACGCTTCAAGCCCCCAGTCCGCAAGCACCGCCTCGGCGGCGGGTTCCGAAGCACATGCGCGCGTCCACGCCGCCAGATCGCCCCGCTGCAGCCAGGCCACCAGCGAATCGCGCAGCGCCGGCGCTTCCATCCCGCGGGCAGGGGATGCGCCTAAGAGCCACAACGTCCCGCAAACCACCCACCCGAGCACCGTGCGTTTCATTCCCCTTTGCGTTGATGTGCTGCGATCCAATCCGGAAGTTCCACAGCTTCAGGCACATGCAGCTTGCGGCGAATCGAATGACTCAGGTTGTAGACGTAGCTCGCACTCAACCTGTGGATGCGCGCAAACTCCTTCGTCCGAAGGCCCGCGGCCAGGTGGATGATGAATTCCTGCTCCCGACGTGTGAGGTTGCGCATTCCTTCGCCCAAACTGAGCAACCGAGAGAGCCCGCGCCGGCGCAGCACCTCCATGAGCAGCCATCGCGCGCCCGCTTGGGATTGGGCACCCCGCAGCCCCGCAATTCTGTTGCGGAGTGACGCCATCAGCTCCGCCTCGCGTTCCGTGCTCCACCCCTGTGCACGCCGCCGCGCACGCCACAGCTGCCACGCCTGCACCATCCCGCCCACCGCGAGCAAAAAGAGTCCTGCAGCAGCAATCTTCCACCGATCCGCTGCTGTGCCCGGCAGAAACACCGTCCCCGATGCAGCCCCCTCCACGCCCTTCGGTTCCCGTTCTGCACCGATGCGTGCCTGGTCTCCCAAGTTCGCTGGCATCGCCCGCACCTGTGCCCAAACGTCCTCCAGTGGAAGCTCGCCCCACACGTCGGAGCGCCAAGGCTCGAACAAGGTGGCATAGGCCCCCATTTGGCGCACCGTTGCGCTCGAATCTAAAAGAGCAATGGCTTGAAGCTCCGGCAAATGCCCCACGAAATGTGCGAAGGCGTCCTGCTGCAACGCATAGCTGGTATAATTGCTGAGTACGCCTACAGCGCCGACCACCTTCAGGTCCCGCAAGGGCATGTGAAGGAACACAGCATCAGCCTCCGCGGTGCGCCCTAACTTCATGAAGGCGAGCAACCGACTTCCCTGGATCAGCGCTTGCCACTGCGGATCTACCTCTGAAGCCTTGCTTCCAGCCGATTCGCGTTTCATGGCCTCCTCCGCAAGATCTGACCACTTCAGCACAGCTTCCCATTGCCCTACCATCGAGGCAGCCCCGGCCAAGTTCAACAGCGCTAAAGGGTGATCGCATTCCTCAGGAAACCGCTCATACGCTTCCACCAGACAGGCTAACGCCTTTTCCGCATCCCCCGCATCGGAATGCACCACACCGGCCGCTTGCAGCGCTGCAACTGCCAGCTTGCGCGAATCTGTCCCATCAGCAACCCGCTGGAATCCCTCCACCGCTTCCTCGTACCGATTGCACAAGTGCGCATGGGCCGCGCGCACGTACAAAAGCAACGGGGGGGCCTCGCCACACGTCACTGTGTCCATGTCGCAGTACGCTACGCGCCTCGCCACCGCTGCTTGCACGACCAGAAACTCTCCGATCAGCAGCGAATCACAGGATACCGCCTCACGTTGCTGCAAAATCTGCCTTCCTGCAGATTCCATCTTTCCCGGGTCATAGCCGAAAAACACAGGGAGTTCCTGCATCCGCTCTTGTAGAAGGGTCGGCTGGGCGCTGAGCGTCCCACATCCTAAAACAAGACCAATCCATGCTCCACGCTTCATCGCTGGAAAGGTACTGGGAGGCCGATGTGATACGGAGTGACACGACTTGTCACATTTCCTGTGATACGCCGTCACGATTTGATCACAAGGCAGTTTTCCTGCTACCTCCGGTCGTGACCTGCAGAAACCTCCGCACAGGACTGAGGTATATTCATCCTACGATTTAACATTTTCATCGACGACAAAATGCTTTTACACGGCAATTCTCCCCGCCTTGCGCACTCGGTACAGTCTACCGCCCTTCGCGTCTTCGCCCTCTTGCTCGCCTGCTGGGGGTCCGTCCAGCTCGCCCAGGCGCAATCCAGCGCAGTGGTGCAGCACGGCAACGGCTCGAAGATCTTCCTGAAAATCGACGCCCACCTGCTCCGCAGCAACCTCGACACCCTTTTCACGAAGGCCGCCGACCTGCAGAACCAAATCAACACCCTGTCCTGGGCCGACGTCCTCACGAACGGCACCAGCCCCGGCGTGGACGTGGATTTCTTCGGATACTCCGCCCTCGGCCTCGGCCAAGTCACCACGACCGGAACGGTCACCGCGGACAGCCTCGTCCTCAACAAAGATGCCTCCGTCGCCGGACGCCTCGTCGTGAGCGATGTCGTGTCGTTCGGCGATTCGTTGCTCGTCGCAGGAACAGTGGTCCTCGGCGACTCCCTGCGCGTGGTCGATGCCGTGAGCTTCGGATCCCGGCTGCATGTAACCGGTGTGACCACCTTCGGGGACTCCGTGCACGTGGTCGGCAACGTGGACCTCGACGCCCTCTTCAACGTGGACGGCGCGGCGACCTTCAAAAGCACGCTCGAAGTGGACGGGGAGACGACCTTGAACGACACGTTGCACGTGGCAGCGCCGGCGTTGCTCGGCGACTCGCTGCATGTGGTGGGCGGCGCGGCCTTGTCCGGCACGCTCTCCGTGGCCGGAAACGCCTCCGTCGGTGGAACCCTCGCCGCCTCCGGCGCGACCTCCCTCGCCAGCACCCTCGCCGTCACAGGTTTGGTCACGCTGAGCGACTCCCTGCATGTGGACGACAACGCCGATGTCGATGGAAACTTCAACGTCGACGGAACCACCACCCTCAACGGAACCACCGTCGACGGGGCGCTCGACGTGAACGGAAATGCAGACGTCAGCGGCACGTTCGATGCCGGCGGTGCGGCGGCCCTCGCAGGCACCCTGGCCGTAACCGGCGAGACGACCTTGCACGACACGTTGCACGTGGCAGCGCCCGCGTTGCTCGGCGATTCGCTGCATGTGGCGGGCGGAGCGGCCTTGGCCGGCACGCTCGACGTGGCCGGCGCTTCTACGCTGAGCGGCACCCAGGTCAACGGGACGCTCGACGTCAACGGACCCGCCGACGTCAGCGGTGCGACGGCACTCGCCGGAACCCTCGCCGTCACGGGCGTGGCCACGTTTGCCGATACGCTCGAGGTGCAGGGACCGGGGTTGTTCGCGGATAGCCTCGACGTGGCCGGGAAGGCCCGCTTTGCCAGCGTCGTCTACGCCGACAGCATCGTGTCGGGGAAGGTCCTGAACGCGCAGGTGCGCGATTTGGCAAACCACACCACCGACGGCCTCGTGGAAACGGCCACGAATCGCTACTTCACGCCCGCTCGGGAACAGGTCCTGCAAGCCCAGCTCGACTCGCTCTCCGATCTGCTCGGCGACTTGCTCGACCAGCTCTTTGATCCCGCAACGATTACCACGACCGCTGCAACCCCCGTCGCCGCCACCACCGCCAGCATCCGTGCGACCTACAACGCAGGCGGCGCCCAAGTGGACGCCTCCGGCTTCATCTTCTCCGAAAACAGCGACCTCTCCGACTCTACGGTCTTCAACGTCACCGGCTCCTCGAACGCGCTGCTCAAAGCCCTCACGAGCCTCTCCGAAGGAACCACCTACTACTACCGCGCCTTCATCGAAACCATCATGGGACGGGCGGAAGGGGCCACGTTGAGCTTTACGACCATAGCGGATCCCACGGTTTCCTCCCTTGCGGTGACGAATGCGGGCCAAACCACGGCCACGCTCCGCGGTTCCGTCGATAGCGCAGGCGGTGGGGTTGTCAGCGCTACGGGCTTTAAGTATGGCACCTCGGCATTGCTGGCCGGTGCAACGAACACCGCAGGAAGCGCGACAAGCGGCACGTATATCAAGGCGCTGACAGGTTTGGCCCCTACAACCACGTACTACTACGCCGCCTATGCCACGAACGAAGCAGGCACCAGCTACGGCGATACCCTGAACTTCACCACACTCGGCCCCTGCAACGGCGCAACCACCTTGAACTTCAACGGTTACACGTACGATATTGTCGAAATCGGCAACCAGTGCTGGTTTGCGGAAAACCTTCGCAACACAAGCCCCACGGGCATTTGTGCCCCAACTCCGACCATATACACCGCTGTCGTACCCTCCGATAACATTGCCTGTAATCTTCCCGACACGGACTACCTCAATGCCTACGGTTACTTGTACGAGGGTGCTCATCTTATTTCCTGGTCCAACCACTGTCCTACCGGCTGGTCACTTCCGACGAATGCAGATTTCACTGCGTTGCTCTCCTCCGTGAGCAACAACGCTCTCGCACTCCAAAGCACCACCGGCTGGGGCCCTACTTTGAGCGGTGGGGGCACGAACAGTTCGGGATTCAATGCCTTCCCCGGCGGCGCCTCGGATGACGACGGGGCGGGAAGCATACCCTGGACGGGGGTCGGTGAACAGGCCATTTTCTGGTCATCAACGACCGGCCTTTCATTTCAAACATTAACGCTGACATACGGCTCATCCGCTGCATCTACCGGTTGGTGGGCTAACATGAGCGGTGGTAGTGGTGGGGGTGGCAA
>JBIIRP010000093.1:0-6490 GCA_044341475.1 Flavobacteriales bacterium
AATCCACCCCCGTAATGCACTCCGTTACAGGATGTTCCACCTGCAATCGGGTGTTCATCTCGAGAAAGAAAAAGTGCATGTCCGCGTCTAACACGAACTCGACCGTGCCCGCCCCTACATAGCCGCACGCTTGGGAGAGGCGCACAGCGCACGCCCCCATCTCTGCGCGCAACTCCGGCGTGAGCACGGCGGATGGGGCTTCTTCGACGACCTTTTGATGGCGCCGCTGTATGCTGCACTCGCGCTCGAACAGGTGCACGCAGTTGCCGTGCTGGTCGGCGAGGATTTGGATCTCGATGTGACGCGGCCGGGTGGCAAACTTCTCGAGGAAGACCGAGCCGTCCCCGAAGGCATTCGTTGCCTCAGAGACGGCGCGTTCAAATTGCTCGTCGAGCTCGGTGGGATCGTGCACGAGCCGCATGCCCTTTCCGCCACCGCCGGCGCTCGCTTTGACGAGCAAGGGAAATCCGATGCGCTCCGCTGCCGCGCGGGCCTCGGCCACATCGGCCACCGCACCTGCACTTCCCGGAACGAGGGGCACGCCCGCTTCCGCCGCTGCCGCTTTGGCGGCGAGTTTGGACCCCATCACCTCCATCGCCTCGGCGCCGGGCCCCACGAAAATCAATCCCGCGGCCTTCACTGCCCGCGCGAACTCCGCGTTCTCCGATAAAAACCCGTAACCCGGATGGATGGCGTCTGCGCCGGTCCGCAGGGCAGCGTCGATGACCCGATCGATCGCGAGGTAGCTCTGGGCAGCAGGAGCCGGGCCGATGTGCACGGCCTCGTCGGCATAGCGCGCAAAGGGCGCTCGGGCATCGGCATCCGAATACACGGCGACGGTGGAGATGCCCATCTCACGGGCGGTGCGGAAAATCCGGAGGGCAATTTCGCCGCGGTTTGCGACGAGGAGCTTACGAATGGGGGTCAGCTGAATTTGGCCCATACAATCACGCTACATCGAAAAGTTTGACGCACGAAAAAAGGGCAAGCGATTCCTGTCGCGCCGCATCAACTGCCTGCCCTTGCTGTCTTCCGACCCTGGGGGATTCAGCAGGAGCTGGCCGCAGGAGACTTGCCCCGTGCAAAGGTATCCAAGAATCGCGGGTGCGCTACCTTCGGCACATGAATTTCAATCCGGTGATTTGGCCGCATGCCGCACTCTCCTCGGCGCTGGTCATCGCCATTCAGTTGACGGCGTACACGTTAGGAGTGGATGCCATGGTTAGTCCATGGAACAGTTTGGCCCTCGCGCTGACCTTTCCGCTCGGGATGTCGCTGGCGCTTGTGGCGTTGCGCCGGGAGGAGGACCACGTGCTTTCCTTCGGCCGCGGCTTTTTCCACGCGTGGGCGGTGGCCGCTGCGATGCAGACGGCCCAAACGGCCTTCCAGCTCTTGCTCTACCACGTGCTCGCCCCGGACCTCGTGGCCGCCATCGTCGAGGCCACGCTCGACAGCATGGACGAGCGGCTGGGGGCCTTTGCCGAGGCCCTTCCCGATTCGGCCGAATTCCGCAGCGAACTCAAGGCCGCCTTGCTGGAAGGATTGTCGGTGCAGGGCTTGCTCGTGTCCGCGCTGTGGGGCACCCTGTTCGCGGCAGCCGGAGCGGCGGTGGTGGCCCTGGTATTTCGCCGCCGCCCGCCGTCGCAATTCGATTGACGCTGGAAACCCTAACCCGATCTCGTCCGTACCCCTGAGCCCATGCACCCTGCTGAACAGCCCGACATCAGTTGCGTCATCCCCCTCTACAACGAGGCGGAGAGCCTGCCCGAATTGCACGCGTGGATCGACCGCGTGCTTGCAGGGCGGCGGTTTGAAGTGATCTATGTCGACGACGGCAGCAAAGACGGTTCGTGGGAGACGATTGAAAAGCTACATGCAGACCACCCGCAGGAGGTCGTCGGGGTTCGCTTCGCCCGGAACTACGGCAAGAGTGCAGCGCTGCAAACTGGATTTGCGCGGGCGCGCGGACGCATCGTGGTGACCCTGGACGCCGACCTCCAAGACAGCCCGGACGAAATTCCGCGACTCGAGCAGCGCATCCTCGGCGAAGGCCTGGACCTCATCAGCGGATGGAAGCAGAAGCGGCACGACCCGCTGAGCAAAACCCTGCCCACTAAGCTCTACAACTGGGCCACCCGCGTCGTCAGCGGCATCCACCTGCACGACTTCAACTGCGGCATCAAGGCCTACCGCCTTGAAGTGGTCAAGGCCATCGAAGTCCAGGGCGAGATGCACCGCTACATCCCCATTCTCGCAAAAAACGCGGGATTCTCGCGCATCGGCGAGCAGGTGGTCGAACACCGCGCTCGGAAATTCGGCACCTCCAAATTCGGCATGGAGCGCTTCCTCAACGGCTTCCTCGACCTCCTGACGATCTCGTTCATGTCGCGGTTCGCCCGCAAGCCCATGCACCTCTTCGGCGCCCTCGGCCTCGCCATGTTTTTCCTCAGCGCCGTGGGAGTAGGCGCCTTAGTCGTCAACAAAGGAATCAGCATGGCGGCAGGCGACCCGGGCCGGAACATCACGGAAATCTCGACCTTCTACATCTCCTTGACCGGCATGGTGCTCGGTGGCCTGTTCTTCGCCACGGGTTTCCTGGCGGAGATGGTGTCTCGCACGGATGTGCGCCGCACCGCTTACCTCGTGTCTGCCTCCCTCGGCAGCACGGAGGTCAGCGACGAATGAAGGTCGTCCCCGCCGATTTGGCCTCCTGGCGGCACACCAAACGGTAGACGCCAGCAGGCAACGCTGCGACCTCAATCGACCCGATGGCCTGCGCCGGACGCTGGGACCGGAACACACACCGACCGAGTCCATCGTAGACCTCCACCGACACAGGGAAGTGCGCATCGAAGCCTTCGCCGACGACGTTGATGACTTCCTCCGTCGGATTCGGCCAAGCCGTCAGCCCGATGGGCTCGGGCCAGCTGAACGGCGAGCCAACCGATCCCTCTTCTCCGCAACCGTCTCCGAACATCGCCGTCTCCGTCGCAGATTCCACTCCCTCCGCAAGGGTGCCGTAGTAGGAAGTCCCTGTTGCCGTCAACGTCACGTATCCGCCGTGCCAACCCGTTCCGGTTCCAACGTTCTCCAACACGGCGGTCAGGCAGGCCCCTTCCTCCACACAGAGGTCGCTGTGCACGATGGCGAAGTCGTTGAATCCGACCTGGGCAAACAGCGTGTCACCGGTGGTGGCATCGAGCAGGGTGAAGGCGACTTCTGCACCCAGGCTGAAGGTGCACAAATAGAAATGCACAAGTTCCCCGTCTCCGCAATCGATGGGGAAGATGCACGAGCCATCATCGTCCGTTGCTCCGGGCTGGTAATTCGAGGCGTCCGCGTCGGTACAACCCCAAATAGAGGGCTCACATACGGATTCAGCCGCATACACATCCAGTCCGATGAGGACCACATTCGACATCGGATCCACCTCTACCCCCACACTGCCTGTGCCCCAATCCAACGTGCCTCCGGCATCTTCATTCCACGCACCATACACCTGATACGTGTAACATCCCGGGCCAGGACATGCCCAACTTGAATTCGACCCTCCCGGCACGTTCATACCCGACACAGGAACCCACTCGCCCGACGGACCGGTCACCGACATGCCCAGGGAAGACCACGGATCCGCAGAACTGGTGGACAGCATCACCAGCGTGGTGCCAGCGGGGCAGGAGGGAGGGGTGATGCACGAACCGTCATCCCACGTCGCTGCTGGATTGTAGTTGTAGGCGGTGGCATCCATGCAGCCCGGAACGAGCACGGGACAATCGCCGGAGCCGACGGTAACGGCTCCTTGGGTTCCGTTGTCCAGTGTGAACGGACCGTAGACCGTTCCGTCTGGAGCCGTCAGCTGCAGGTCTCCACCGTTCCAACCGTCCCCGAACGAGTCGGTCATGACCAGAACCAAACAGGGAGAGTCCGTGCAAATGCTTGAAGTGGTTGCAAAGTTGTCCGGGTAGGAGCCTCCTGAGGCTACTTCCAGCCCTGCAGCATCTTGCAAACTCCAGCCCACCTCATTTCCCCACATCGCCGTGCTGACATCGACCGTCCAGGTGCTGGGACACGGGCTTTGGGCTGCCAAACGGGCAGCCACACCCACAAACGCGCTGAGCCACAACAATTTCTGCATGGTCTAAAGGTAACAAAAGAAAATCTTACCACGCAATAGGACCGGAGCCGATCACTTCATCCTCGGCATACCATGCAGCGAATTGGCCCGATGCAATCCCCCGTTGCGGACGCCGAAATTCCACCAGCATGCCCTCCTCGAGACGGGTGCATTCCGCGGGTTCAAGCGGGGCGCGGTAGCGGTAGCGCACGCCGAAATCCGGACTCGATGTGCCCACAGCAGGGGTAATTCCCGGGCGAACTTCATGCACTTCGGGCGCATGGACGAACAGGGCACGGCGGTACAGTCCGGGGTGGTCGTCGCCCATGCCCACGAAGAGGGTGTTCGTTTCGACGTCGCGTTCGATGACGAACAAGGGCTGCGGACGCCCCCCGACCGCGATTCCTTTCCGCTGACCGACGGTGAAAAAGTGCGCCCCGGGATGTTCGCCGACCACGCGACCGTCGTCCGGGGCCCAGGTGATGGGGGAGGCAGCGTCGCGTCCCGTGGTGCGGGCGTGCGCTGCGAGTTTGGGGTGGTCGCGGGGGATTTCCACGATGTACCCAGGGCGCGAGGCAAGCTGCATCCGCAAGAAATCCGGCAGGTGGACCTTGCCGACAAAACACAGGCCCTGGCTGTCTTTCTTTTCGGCCGTGGGAAGGCCGTGTGCTCGGGCCCAATCGCGGACCTCGGGTTTGCGGAGGTGCCCGATGGGGAAGAGGGCGTGCGCTAAGGCCGTTTGGCCCACCTGGCACAAGAAATACGACTGATCCTTCGCCGCATCCCGGCCTGCACGCAGGCGAAACGGCCCCTCCGGCCCCTCCCGCTCGACCCGGCAGTAATGCCCGGTCGCGACCGCTTCTGCACCTAACGCGCGCGCCGCTTCGAGGAACACATCGAACTTGATTTCCCGGTTGCACAGGACATCCGGATTCGGCGTGCGGCCTGCAGCGTATTCTCGGAACATGTAATCGACGATGCGTTCCCGGTACTGGGCACTGAGATCCACCACCTGAAACGGAATGCCGAGGTGATCGGCCACCAGCATCGCGTCCTGTGCGTCGTCAATCCATGGACATGCGCCGTCTTTCGTCACTTCCGCATCGTGCCAATTCCGCATGTACATCCCGATGACTTCGTGCCCCTGCTCCAGCAGCAAGCCCGCCGCCACGCTGGAATCTACGCCGCCAGACAGGCCTACCACGATGCGCATGCCGCGAAGGTACAGCGCATGCGCTACCTTGTCCGCCGGCTGAGCATCACCCGAGGCAACCTTGACCTGGGTGGTGCGTCTATAGCCGGACGAAGTCATGCACGACGCCGTACTACGCGACCACATCGAAGGATGCCGCCGGGGTGACCGGCGGTCCCAGCGGTGGGTTTTCGAGCGGTACTACCGGACCATGTTCGGGGTATGCTCGAGGTACATCGCGGACGGAGACAGCGTGCAGGATGTTGTTCAAGAAGGGTTCCTGAAGGCGTTTACGAACATCGACGGGTACACTTCGAAGGGTTCTTTTGAAGGTTGGCTTCGGCGGGTGATGGTGAATACAGCCATCGATGCAGTGCGCAAGCGCAAATCGTGGACCTTTACGCTCTCGGGAGACCGGGATGTGGAAGATGTTCCGGATTCCGTTGAAGCAGAAGACGATGTGCGGGATTGGAGCGTTGAGGAGGTCATGGCCGCCTTGAACACCTTGACTCCGATGTACCGCGCAGTGTTCAATTTGTTCGTGTTCGAAGAGCTCGGTCACCAAGAAATCGCAGAGCGATTGGGGATTGAAGTGGGAACCTCGAAGTCGAACCTCGCGAAAGCCCGTCGCAACCTGCAAAAAGCCTTGTTATCTTCACCTTCTCCTGATCGCACATCTACCCATGGCCTCTGAGGATTTTGACAAGCGCATTCGCGATGCATTCGACGCACATGAACCCGAAGTACGGGGGGATTGGAAGCGCATGCAGGCTGCCCTCCTCGGAGCAGCAGGCGGGACGACGGCGGCGGTGGTCCGTGCCCGGTGGGTGGGCGTCGCTTCCGGTGCGACGGCTGTTGTAGCGGTGGTGACCGGCTGGCTGCAGTGGAATGCAGCGGACAAGCCGGGGGAGAGTGCGGAGGCTAACCGGCCCCAGCAGCAGGAACAGGTGGACTTCATGGCTGACCCCGATCGCCCGGCACAGGGTGCCTCAGAGGCGAAGACCCGCACGGAGGTGGTGATTTCGAAGCCTCTCGCAGTTCCTGCACGTGGCAGCCAATCCTCAGCTCAGCCCCAGGTTTCTGCAGCTCACGTCACGGGCGGTAGCAATCCGGTAACGTCTAAGAACGAAGTGGCGATTGAGAGTTCTGTCCAGGAGGCCTGTGCCGGCACAGAAGTGAGTTTT
>JBIIRP010000094.1:0-6449 GCA_044341475.1 Flavobacteriales bacterium
GGACGTTTTCATGGATGCCCTGACGGCGTTGTTGCGTGTGGATGAGGCGTGGGTGCCTTCCCGTGAGGACAGTTCGCTGTACCTCCGGCCCTTCATGATTGCGACCGACCCGTTTATCGGGGTGCGCCCGAGCGAAACCTATGTGTTTGCCATTTTCACCTGTCCGGTGAATGCATACTACACGGAGCCTGTGCGCGTTAAGGTGGAAACCCACTTTACCCGAGCATGTCCCGGAGGAACAGGTGCTGCGAAGGCAGCAGGCAACTACGCAGGCTCCTACTTCCCGGCGTCCCGGGCCCAGCAGCAGGGGTACCACCAGCTGCTGTGGACCGATGTCACCGAGCACGCTTATGTCGAGGAGAGTGGGACGATGAATGCCATGTTTGTCATCGATGGGGTTTTGACCACCCCGGTGCTCAGCGATTCGATTCTGGCGGGAATCACCCGCGATTCGGTCCTCACGCTGGCGAAGGATTTGGGCATTCCGACCGAGGAGCGCCGGGTGGCGGTGGCGGAGTTGCAGGCTGGAATTCTGGATGGGACCGTGACCGAGGCTTTCGGTGTGGGCACAGCGGCCACCATTGCGCCGATGGCCGCGATTTCATTCGATGGCCAGGATCTGGCTCTTCCAGAAGTCTCTGGATGGCGCATCGCGCCGCGGCTCAGCGTAGAACTCGACGCCATCCGCAGGGGGCGAATCGAGGACCGCTTCGGTTGGAATATCCCCGTGTGACCATGCGCGTCCGAGCTACAGTTGCCGCAGTGGGGCTCGTGGTGGGCGGCGTGTTCAGCTCTGTTTCGGCTCAAGTACACCGCGTACCGGTCGGGGCGGGGGCGACTCCCGTGGCGTTGGCAGGGGATTACCGCGCACTCGGCTGGAATCCAGCAGGACTTACGTTCCATCCGCTGTTCCCGAACATGAAAGGAACGGCAGGTGGTTTGGAGGGGGGATTTTCGGTGGAATCCGATGTGTTCAACCGGCAAGACCTGTGGGACGACGCGCTGAATCGGGGCGCTGGAGACAGCAGCTGGACGGGATTGAACGCACGGGAATGGGCAAGTCGACTGGCCTCGGACCGCATCCGGTGCGATGCAGAACTCCTCACGGCCTCGGCCTACCGAAGAACTAAACGGTGGGGCTTTGCCTATTCTGCCCGCCAACAAATCACCGGCGACCTGCAGCTCGGCAGCGTCGCAACCCAGCTCCTCGTGGCCGGTGGCGCGGCCTCGGTGTTCGATCAGGTCATCCTCGCCTCGGGCGACACTGTTGCAAACGACCAGGAGTGGAGTTTGGAGGAGGTTTCCGGGATGCTCGGGGGATTTGCGTCGGGACCTGCGCCGCTCTTGTCGGCGCTGCTCGATGGTACCCACCTGGGGTTCAGCTGGGTGCGCGTGCACGAGTTGGGCATCTCACGGATGTGGGGCGAGCGGGAGGGATGGACGCTGCATACGGGGGTAGGAGGTCGGCTGATGCTCGGCAACGGGTACTTTTCCATCGATGTGGAGGGGGACCAAATGGACGCCTTCGGCGCCTTTTCGAACGGATTAGGTGTCCCTTCGCTTGCCGAGTTGTCGAACGCTACGGGAACGTGGGACGGACTCCGCAAGTGGGGCCCGGTCGGCCAGGGATGGGCAGTCGACGCGGGAGCCGTACTAGCGTGCAAGGACGGCATGTGGATTTCGGCCTCGTTGACCGATATCGGTAAAATGGAATGGCGTGGCGAACGCTACACCATCGGCGGAATCGACATCCCCGATTGGGAAGCGGGCATTGAGGATCCGACCTCCATCGAAGGCATTGTGGGAGAAGCCTTGCAACCCGGTACGTGGTTCGGCGAGGCGGTGCGGGAAACCCGTCGGGTGGACCTTCCCACAGCCTTCCACGCGGGCGCCGGCAAATGGTTCGGCACGGGGGCGATGCTGGCTGCAGACGCTTCGCTCGCGAACGGTCAGGCACTGGCCACTGAAACGCTGCGCTTCGGGGCAACGGCTCTGCTGCGGATCGGCGGACGGTTGTTTGTGGATGTGGGGTTGCGCAAGGTGTCCGAGAGCGTCTTCCGGATTCCGGCGGGTATCGTCATCGCTGCGCCGGAGGGAGGTTGGCAAGCTGGCATCCGCGCCGGGGACATTCAAGCGCTTTGGAAGGGATCCCAGCCTGAAGTGGGCATGCAGATGTGCTTCATTCGATGGGCTTGGTAACCCGTTTGCTTGCCGCAACCGGCATGCTTGTGGCCGGAAGTTTGGGGTGTTCAACTGCACAATCGGAGTCACGGAACATGGAAGAAATCGTACTGGGAGGCGGGTGCTTTTGGTGCATCGAGGCGGTCTTTGCCGGACTGGAGGGGGTGGAGGTGGCCGAATCCGGCTACATGGGTGGGCACATCAAAAATCCAGCTTACCGCGAGGTCTGTACTGGCCGAACCGGACACGCCGAGGTGGTGCGGGTGGTGTTTGATCCTGACCGGATTCGGCTCGACGATGTGCTGGATGTGTTTTTCACGGCCCACGACCCGACGACGTTGAATCGGCAGGGGGCGGATGCGGGAACCCAGTACCGCAGTGCCATTTTCTATACTTCGGAAGCGCAACTGCCTGCCATTGAAGCGGCCGTTCAGCGTGCGGGACTGGTTTGGTCAAACCCCATCGTGACCGAACGAACGCCTGCCACGGCCTTCTATCCAGCCGAAGGGTACCACCAGGAATACTATGCGCTCAACGGTGAAGCGCCCTATTGCAAGGCGGTCATTGCGCCTAAGATGCACAAGGTCCGACAGGCGTTTCCCCACCTGCAGCGAGCGCAAGAACGTTAGTCCTCGGAATCGCGCTCCGCGGCTTCAGCTTTCTCGATTTCGGCGTCCAGCATCCGCTCAAGTTCGCGGCGAGCGCCTTCGCTCATCGACGTGTCGAGCCGGGCTTGCTTCTTCAAATGCCTGTACATCGCGGATTTCCGCACTTCGAACGCCACGAAGACGGTATATACCCCTTCGCTGTTCAGGTACTTTTCTTCGCCGATTTTGCGGATGTCGGCAAGGGTAGTGTTTGTGACCTCACGGACGAGCGTTTCGAACCGGGACATCGCTTCTGCGACGTGCTCGGTGGCGACGTCTTTGCCGTAGCTGTCCGAGACGACCTGGATGGTCGTGTTTACTTGCTGTGCAATGGATTGGCGCGCAAGGAGTTCGGCTTTGCTGCGGGCGATGGCGTCTTGCTTGCTCGTGGCTTTCCCGGTCGCCCGGAAAAAGCGGGCATTCGACGTGTAGGCCGCGCCGGAGAACGGTTCTTTCACCTTGTCGCCCCACGGACGGTCGGCGCAGCTGACGAGGACGAGGGAAGCCAGGAGGGCAAAGGCAACGGAGGATTTCAACATGGGGGTGTTTTTCCGGCAAGATGCGAATTGCATGCCAAACCCAACCCCACAGAAATCGATGTACTTTCGTTCCGATGACGCTGCGCAACCGCATTCGGAATCTCCTGCTGCACGGCCGCTCACCCGTAAACCGGGAGGTGCGCAATGCCGTTTGGAATGCAGAGACGTCGCTTGTTTTGCTGTACCTCGACACCGATGAAGACCGGTACCGGGAAGTGCGGCGTATCGCGCAGCAAATCAAAACATTGCACGGACTCAAACGCGTTGTCCGGGTCGCTTACATCGACCGGGAGGAAAAGGCAGTTCCGCCGTGGCAACTTCGGAAACTCGACTCGGACTACTGCTGCGCGAGCGACCTCACGTGGTGGGGCACTCCGACGCGACACGCGCTGGATTTTTGCGCGGAGCGCTACGATGTGTTGATCGACTGCGAATCCGATGCTTCGCCGGAGGCACGGCTGCCACTCGATGCGCTGGTACACGGGTCTGAAGCGCGGATGAAGCTGGGAACCTCGGGCCGTGTGGCTCGGCCGAAAGATTTCGACGTGGTCTTCGAACGGGGATCCCGCACCGGTTGGGCAGAGCACATCGACCGCATGATTGCCTTCCTAGCAAACCGAAACCTCGAACCATGAATTCCCCAGGCATCCACCAAATCCAGGGGCACGGGCTGCACCTGATTACGCCGTTCAACGACCGCTCCGAGGTAGACTTTCCTGCTTTAGAGCGGATTCTAGCCCGTGCGCTTGCGGCCGAAGTGTCGTTCATCTGGGTTCTGGGGCCGGCTTCGGAATTGCCGCTCTCCTCCGCAATCGAGCGCGAACAGGTGCTGGATTTCGTCTCCGATTGGGTTCGGGGACGTGTTCCCCTTGTGGTAGGCATCGACGGTTCTGACACCCGTTCGGTCGTGCGGAGCTGCGACCGATTTGCCTTTCCCGGTGCGGCAGCTCTCGCCGTGGAAGCCCCGCATGCGTTGAGCCAAGCCGGCATCGTGGGCCACTTTCGCTCGGTGGCGGAAGCCAGTCCGCTCCCGGTTGTGATGGTGAACCCGGCGCCGGCGCACCAGGGCGGAATGTCACCGACAACCGCCATCACGCTGGCCGAGGACCGTCGGTTCTTAGGCCTCATCGAGGCGTCTGGCGAAGTGGCCGCGGTGGGAGAGGTGTTCCGCCGCCGCCGTCCGGACTTCAAGTTGCTCTGCGGCGTGGATGCGCTGGCGTGGCCGCTCATGGCCCTCGGTGCCGATGGGGTGACGTCCGCCATTTCGAACGTCTTCCCCGAGACGATTAGCAGATTACTTGCGCATGCTGCCTTCGGCCAAATGGACGACGCCCGCGCTGCCCACCACGAACTCGCCCCGCTGATGTGGCGCGAACAGCGCGAAGGCATCGCTCCGGCGATCAAGTCCATGCTGCACCATTTGGGCCGCGCAAAACCCCACGTCCGGCTCCCGAACACTCCAGTTTCCGAAGAGCTGAAGTCAGAAATCTATGCCGCCCTCGCGGACCTCGACGGCGTGCTACAGGACCGCCGCTAGCACCCTCAGGTCGTCGCCACGTGCACGCGCTCAGCGGCACGGACGATGGCCTCGGCGTTGAGTCCGTAGGCGTCGAGCAGCTGGGCGGGCGTGCCGCTCTGTCCGAAGCGGTCGTTCACCGCCACGAATTCGATGCGGCTCGGCGCGTGTGCGGCGCAGGCCTGTGCCACGAGGGCGCCCAGACCGCCGATGCGCTGATGTTCTTCGGCGACTACCACGGCCCCTGTGCGCGCAGCGGATTCGACGATGGCTGCGGTGTCGAGCGGCTTGATGGTGTGGATGTTGAGGAGGTCCACCCGCAGGCCCCGCTCGGCGAGGATCCGGGTGGCCTTGACGGCTTCCCACACCAGGTGGCCGGTCGCGACGACCGTGACATCGTTGCCGTGGGCCAAATGCTGGGCCTTCCCGATTTCAAAGGGGGCATCCGCCCGCAGAAAAACCGGAACCTTCGGACGGCCGAAGCGGAGGTACACCGGGCCGACGTGCTGTGCAGCGGCGACCGTGGCAGCGTGGGTTTGGTTGAAATCCGCTGGGGAAAGCACCGTCATGCCGGGCAGCATGGCCATCATGCCCATGTCTTCGAGGATTTGGTGGGTCGCACCGTCCTCGCCGAGGGTGACACCGGCATGCGATGCCGCGATTTTCACGTTCTTGCCGGAATAGGCGATGGACTGCCGGATTTGGTCGTAGACCCGGCCCGTCGAAAAGTTCGCGAAGGTCCCGGTGAACGGGATGTAACCACCGATTGTAAGGCCTGCAGCGAGGCCCATCATGTTCGCTTCGGCGATGCCGGTTTGGAAAAAACGTTCGGGAAACGCGTCCCGGAAGGCGTCCATTTTCAGGGATCCGGTGAGGTCCGCGCAGAGCGCAACCACGCGGGAGTCCGCCTTGCCGGCGGCCAAAAGCCCCGTGCCGAAGCCACTGCGGGTATCCTTAGACTCGGTGGGCTCGGTGGTCAGGAGGTAGCGGGAGTCGAACATGGTTCAGTAGTCGCCGAGGGTTTCAGAAAGTTGAGCAAGTGCGGTCGCGAGCTGGCCGTCGTCTGGGGCAACGCCATGCCAGTGGTGGCTGCCTTCCATGAAGTCCACGCCCTTGCCCATGGCGGTTTTCATCAGGACCACGGTGGGCTGTCCGCTGCCGCGCCGCGCCCGACCTGCCGCGATGACCCGGCGCAAGTCGTCGAAGTTGTGGCCGTCCGCGGTGAGCACATGCCAGCCGAAGGCAGCCCATTTGGCAGCGAGGTCGCCGAGTCCGAGGATTTCGTCTACTGGACCATCGATTTGCTGTCCGTTGCAGTCGACAAAGCTCACGATGGAGTCGATGCGGTTGTGCGCGGCGAACATCGCCGCTTCCCAAATTTGGCCCTCCTGCAGCTCCCCATCTCCGTGCAGGGTGAAGACGGTGTGGGGATCGCCGGTTAGGCGTTTGGCCAGCGCGGCCCCCAGGGCCACGCTGAGACCTTGCCCTAATGACCCCGATGCCACCCGCACGCCTGGCAGGCCTTCCTCGGTCGCCGGATGGCCTTGCAGCCGCGAATGGATCTTG
>JBIIRP010000095.1:0-6447 GCA_044341475.1 Flavobacteriales bacterium
CCAAATCAAGCAAGGTGGAATAGCCCGACCTGCACACCACGGTACTCGCCGTGGCAAGGGCTTGAGCCAGCTCTTCCGACGTGGGATCGTACCACGTCGTCACCGGTCCATCGTGTCGCACCCCACCTTCCGGCTTGCCCGCGATGATGAGGCATGTGCCCTGGTCAGTTCGGTTCAGCATCCAGGACCGCAATGCCTCCTCCATCCCGGTGCGGTGGGGTTCTGGGCCGGAGACGAGGCCGAGGGTTGAGGCCGAGGTTGAGGCCGAGGTTGAGGCCGAGGTTGAGGTTGAGGACGAGATTGAGGGGTGCGGGAGGCGGGAGAGGGGGCCGATGAAGATTGAGGTTGAGGACGAGGTTGGGGTTGAGGTTGAGGTTGGGGTTGAGGTTGAGGTTGAAGGGGAGGATGAGGGTGGGGACGATGCGGTGAGGGGGGCGGCGAGGGAGCCGGAGAGGAGGCCGCCGTGTGGACCGGGGAGGTCGGGGATCCAGACTTCGTCGAAACGGCGGGCATGGCGCTGCACGAAGGCACGGGCTGCGGGCTTGAGGGGGCCAGGTACGGGGAGGTGGAGCTGGTGGGTGATGAGGACTGAGGGAATGCCGGGGACGCGCACGCCGTAGCAGTTGTCGGAGACGATGTGGGTGATGCCGAGGGCGCGGGAGGTGGAGGCGGCCCAGGCGGCCTCCTCCGAGATGGAGGTGAGGAACCGGGGCATTTGGGTGGCGATGCGGAGGAGGGTGCCGCGGCGGGCGTAGGTGATGGGGGTGCCGGGTTTTTCGAGGAAGGTGATGGAGGGACGCCCGCCGAGGGCGGAGCGGAGCCAGGCGGCGGCGGTGCCGCGGCTGGCGACGAAGACGTCCGCCCCGGACGCCGCAGCGGCCTCGATGAGGGGGGTGGTGCGGGTGGCGTGGCCGATTCCCCAATCGAGGATGGCGAAGAGGATACGGGGCCGGTTCATGGGGTTGAAGTTCTGTAAATTTGGCCGGCGATGAGCAAAGGAAAACGCGAGAAATGGGAGGAACTGCTCGGATTTGAGCGGATTTTTCAGCCGCCCCTGCAGGAGGCAATCGATGGCAAGGACTTCGGGATGCGGGGAAGGTGGGCAGAGGAGGTGTTTGGGAATGGAAACCCAGTGGTCCTTGAGCTCGGGTGCGGCAAGGGCGAGTACACAGTGGCGCAGGCGCGGCGGAATCCGGAGGTGAATTTCGTCGGGGTAGACATCAAGGGCCACCGGTTTTGGCGCGGGGCGCGCACCGCGCACGATGAGCACCTACCGAACGTGGGGTTTCTGAGGACGCGGATTGAGTTTTTGCCTCGCTTTTTCGGGCCGGGTGAGGTGAGCGGAATTTGGTTGACATTCAGTGATCCACAGCCGAAGGACGAGAAGGGGACGCGGCGGATTACGAGCGCGTATTTCGTGGAGCGGTACCGGCAGTTTCTGCAGCCGGGGAGCCCCGTGCATGTGAAGAGCGACAGCCCGTTGCTGTACGAGCGGACGTTGGAGAGTTGGCAGGAGGCGGGGTTGCCGGTGCACGAGCACAGCGCGGACGTGTACGGCGAGTTGGTGCACCGGGTGGAGCCGGAGTTGCGCGAGTTGCTTGAGGTCAGGACGTACTACGAGCAGATGTGGCTGGCCGAGGGCCGCAAAATCCACTACCTCCGGACGTCGGTATGATGGCGCGGTTCGAGGAAGAGGTGTGGGCGGTGGTACGGGCGGTGCCCGTGGGCCGGGTCACGACCTACGGGGCGGTGGCGGAAGCGCTGGGTGTCCGCGGAGCGGCGCGTCGGGTGGGTTGGGCCTTGAATGCCTGCGATCGTGCCGCGGAGCCCGTGCCTGCCCATCGGGTGGTGAACCGCTTGGGTATGCTGACCGGACAGGCCCACTTCGGGACGGGGTGGAGCATGGAAGACCGGTTGGAGCAGGAGGGGATTCGGGTGGAGGCGGGACGCGTGGTGGAGTTTGAGGAACTTTTTTGGGACGCAGCAGTTGAACTAGCACACGAGGCAGAAGGCACATGAAACTCCCCCTGAACCGCGAGACCGCACTGACAGCGCTGCAAGGCGTGAAGGATCCGACGACCGGTCGCGACATCGTCTCGCTGAATTTTGTTGAAGAACTCCACGTGGGACCGGAGGGGATCCGGGCGGTGGTGCGGACGACCCAAGCGGCGATGCACGCACGCTCCCGGATGGAGGAAGCCATCCGCTTCGCCTTCGAGCGGGCGTTCGGTCCGGAGGTGGCGGTCGAGCTCGAGGTGCGCGCGTTGAAGCAGGAGGAGCGGACGTCGGACACGCGCCGTGTGCTTCCCGGAGTGCGCCATGTCATTGCGGTTGCCTCGGGAAAGGGCGGCGTGGGCAAGAGCACGGTGGCCGCGAACCTGGCTGTCGGACTTGCGCAGCTGGGCTACGGCGTCGGTTTGTGCGATGCCGACATTTATGGACCGAGCGTGCCGACCATGTTCGATCTCGTGGGGGCCGCGCCGCGCCCGGTGCAGGTCGGTGAGCGGACCCTCATGGAGCCGCTGGAGCAATACGGGGTAAAGGTGTTGAGCATCGGGTTTTTCGCAGACCCAGACCAAGCCATCGTTTGGCGCGGTCCCATGGCCAGCAAAGCGCTGATGCAGCTCTTCACGGATGCCCACTGGGGCGAGCTCGACTTCATGGTGATCGACCTTCCTCCGGGCACGGGCGACATCCACTTGTCGCTGGTTCAGCAAGTTCCGCTGACAGGGGCCGTGGTTGTGAGCACGCCGCAGGAGGTGGCGCTGGCGGATGCGCGCAAGGGCGTGGGCCTCTTCCGGCTCGACGGGGTGCAGGTGCCGGTGCTGGGCCTGGTGGAGAACATGGCGTACTTCGTTCCGCCGGACATGCCGGATCGGAAGTACCACATTTTCGGGCAGGATGGTGCGCGCCGCTTGGCAGCCGACCTCGATGTGCCCTTCTTAGGCGAGTTGCCGCTCATCGGGTCGATTCGGGAGGCGGGCGATGCCGGCCGGCCGGCGGCGCTCCAAACCGCGACTCCCGCCGCCGCCGCATTCCGGGAGGTTTTGGCTAACTTGCTGGGGCGTTTGGGCCTCGGACAGGCCTGACGCACAGACGCCTTCGACATGTCAGATTTTCATCCCGCGACTGCTGAATCGCCCGGTGCCACGGACAACGGCATCGAGGCGCGCATCGAGCGAGCGCTGGCTGGACTGCGGCCGTACATGGCCGCCGACGGCGGCGACATCCGGCTGGTCGAAGTCACGGAGGATCTGCGGGTTCGTCTCGAATTGCACGGCGCTTGCGCGGACTGCTCGATGATCCACATGACGATGCGGGGTGGGGTGGAACAGGCCGTGCGCGCCGCCGCGCCGGAGGTTCGAGCCATCGAGGCGGTGAATTGGGACGGCTGAGCGCGGCGGATTCGTGCGAACAAACCGGGTGGCTGGGGGGTTGGGGTGTAAATTTGGCGCGCGCAGCGCGAACCCTTAGGCATGATTTCAACGGATATCCTTATCATCGGCGCCGGTCCTTGCGGCCTGTTTACGGTTTTTGAAGCGGGCTTGCTCAAGCTCCGCTGCCACCTCATCGATGCGCTGCCGCAGCCTGGCGGTCAGTGTTCTGAGATTTATCCGAAGAAGCCGATCTACGACATCCCGGCGTATCCCAGCATCCTGGCGGGCGAGCTGGTCGACCGGTTGATGGAACAGGCCGCGCCATTTAAGCCGGGCTTCACGCTGGGTGAGCGGGCAGAGACCATTGTCCAAGATGACGAGGGGTACTACATCGTGACCACCCACCGTGGCACCGTGCACCGCGCGCCCATCATTGCCATCGCAGGTGGACTCGGGTGCTTCGAGCCGCGCAAGCCCCCGGTGCCAGGACTCGAGCAGTTCGAGGACCGCGGGGTGGAGTATATCATCCGCGATCCGGAATTCTACCGCGACCGCCGGGTGGTGGTCAGCGGCGGCGGCGATTCAGCGCTCGACTGGTCCATTTTCCTCGCTGAGGGGGTGGCCTCGGAGGTGACGCTCGTGCACCGGCGGGACGAGTTCCGCGGCCACCTCGACAGCGTCCAAAAAGTGCTCGATCTCGCTGCAGCTGGGAAAATCCGGCTGGTGACGAACGCGGAAATCACGGAGGTCTACGGCGATGGACGTTTGGACGCGGTCGGGTGCGAGGTGGCCGGCGAAGGCCTGAGCGTTCTCCCATGCGACCACTGGGTGCCGCTGTTCGGACTGAGCCCGAAGTTGGGCCCGATCGCCGACTGGAACCTGAACATCTCGAAAAACTCCATCGAAGTCGACACGTTCGATTACAGCACAAACGTCCCCGGCATTTACGCCATCGGCGACATCAACACGTATCCGGGCAAGTTGAAGCTGATTTTGTGCGGTTTCCATGAGGCTACGCTCATGGTCCAAAGCGCCTTCAAGCGCATCTACCCAGAAAAAAACCTCGTCCTCAAGTACACCACGGTGAACGGGGTCACCGGATTCTGACGGCTTCCGCGGTTACTTTGCAGCATGGAGCCGATTGTTCGCATTACGGTCATCGACCGGGAGGGGGTTGCCCATGACTTAGAAGGGCCGACGGATATGGGGTTGAATCTGATGGAGTTGTGCAAGAGCTACGAGCTCCCGGTCGAAGGCACCTGCGGGGGCATGGCGATGTGCGCAAGTTGCCAAGTCTACGTCGAGTCGGACACTCCACTTCCCGAGCAGGGCTCCGCTGAGGAAGAGATGCTCGATCAGGCCTTCCACGTCCGGCCGAACAGCCGGCTCGGCTGCCAGCTCCACCTCACCCCCGAACTCGACGGCCTCGTGGCGCGGCTGGCGCCGGAGGCGTAGTTACACCTCAAGCCGGACCGGGGCATCCCACTCGCCGTGCAGGAAGCGAGCGAGGAGGTCGCGCGTGGTCGGAGACAGCTCGGCTAAGACGGGAGGTGCATGCAGCGGAACATGGCGGTGGACTGTCCAGCGACCACCATGGTATTCAAGAGACGTGAGATTTTCGACCCAATCCCCAGAATTCAAATAGGTTACTTCGCCGTCCGAGGTGCGGTGGGAACGGATTTGGGGCTGGTGGATGTGACCGCAGATCACGTGGGTAAATCCTTTCTCGATGGCCAGTTCTGCTGCCAGCCGTTCAAAGTCTGCGATGAAACGTACAGCGGACTTCACTCCGTCTTTGACGCGTTTGGACAGCGAAATACGTTCTCGACCGAGGGCGACGAGCACGGCATTGACAGAGCGGTTGATGCGGATAAGGACGTCGTATCCCACGCCGCCAAGTCGGGCTAACCATTTGGAATACTGCATAGTGACATCAAAAACATCGCCATGAAAGAACCAGGCACGCCCTTCGGGTAGCTCGAGTACCAGCTTATCCCGCAAGTGGAAATTCCCGATGGAGAGACCCGAAAACCGCCGCAACAGTTCGTCGTGGTTGCCGGTCAGATAGTAAACTGGAATCCCGCGGTCCACCCAGCCCAGGATTTCCGAAAGCACATGCATGTGTGCGGGTGGGAAGTACCGCTTGCGGAATTGCCAAATGTCGATGATGTCCCCATTGAGGACCACGGCTTTCGGCTCGATAGAACGCAGGTAATCGAGCAATTCTTCTGCGTGGCACCCGTAGGTGCCCAAATGTGCATCGCTGACAACCACCAGGTCGACAGGACGCCGCGTGTGCGTAGCGCCATCCACACCGCGAAACACGTCCGTCCAGATGAACGGGATGTAAACTCCACGTCAACTTGCTGTCCCGAGGGAACGGTGCAGCACAAAAGCCTCACGCTCAAGGGCCTCACGCACCTCAGGCACCGCCACAGCGACTGTGAGGGCTTCCACGTGCCGGAGCGCATGGGCATCCGAACACAGCGCCGCTGCCCGTCCGGCCCGAATCACCCCTAAAGCCAGCGCCTGAACCTGAGGCCCGTAAGCTCCGGCAAGCGAGGAGCCATTCACGGTCAGCAGCGCACCGCGGTCCGCCCACCTGAGCGCGCCCGCGAGGTCCAGAAAGGGGTAGCGCTCGATGTGTGCGATGACGGGTTGGTACCCTGCACGGGCAAGCTCGAACAGAACCCGCTCGGTCATGGGCGGCAGGGCGGAAAACCCAAACTCCACGAGGACGCACCGCGCCGCCCTCCCCGCCTCATCGACTCCCGCAAAATCGAGCAGCCGGTCTTCTGCGACGAGGCGCTCAAACCGTTCATCGATGAGGTACTCTGCCGCAAGCCGGAGCTGAAACTCCGGGTGGCGCTGCAGTACAGCGGCTTGAAGTGCAGCAAAGGGGCCGGCGAGTCCTTCGGGCGTATTCGGATACAGGTCGCTGTGCACGTGCGGGGTGACCACCGCCCCGCGGTAGCCCTGTCCGACAAGCGCATCCACCAGCACGAGCGCATCTTCCACGGTAGCCGCTCCGTCGTCCACCCCAGGCACCAAGTGGCTGTGGAGGTCCCAG
>JBIIRP010000096.1:0-6430 GCA_044341475.1 Flavobacteriales bacterium
ACTACTGCTGCGTCCACGGGGTGCTGGCGGCGCGCGAGGCCGGGTTCGAGGCCATCATGATCAACTGCAACCCAGAAACGGTCTCGACGGATTCAGACACAGCAGACAAGCTGTACTTCGAGCCGGTGTTTTGGGAGCACATCTACGATATCATCTTGCACGAGCGTCCGGACGGGGTGATCGTGCAGTTAGGGGGCCAAACGGCCCTCAAGCTCGCCGAGAAGCTCGACCGCTTCGGCATCCCCATCCTCGGCACCTCCTACCGTGCCCTCGACCTCGCCGAAGACCGCGGTAGCTTCTCGAACCTCCTGCGCGAAAACGGGGTTCCGTATCCCCGGTTCGGGGTAGTCCAGGACGCAGAAGAAGCCATCGAGCTCAGCCGCGAGCTGGGATTCCCGCTGCTGGTCCGTCCTTCCTACGTGCTGGGCGGCCAGCGCATGAAAATCGTCATCAACGAGGAGGAGCTAGAGCGCCACGTGGTGGACATCTTCCGGGACATGCCGGAGAACAAGGTCCTGCTCGACCACTACCTCGACGGGGCCATCGAGTGCGAGGCGGACGCCATCTGCGACGGCGAGGAAGTGCGCATCATCGGCATCATGCAGCACATCGAGCCCGCCGGCATCCACTCGGGCGACAGCTATGCAGTGCTGCCCCCGTACAATCTCGGGGACCTGGTCATCACGGCCATCGAGGACTACACCCGCCGCATCGCCCTCGCCTTGAGGACGGTAGGCCTGATCAACATCCAGTTCGCGGTGCTGAACGACGAGGTGTTCATCATCGAGGCGAATCCGCGGGCCTCGCGGACGGTGCCCTTCATCGCGAAGGCCTACGGCGAACCCTATGTCAACCACGCCACACGGGTCATGCTCGGCGTGTCGAAGCTGAAGGACCTGCCCCACAATCCGCATTTGGACGGCTATGCCGTGAAGATCCCTGTTTTCAGCTACGAGAAATTCCCGGAAGTCAACAAGGAACTGGGCCCAGAGATGAAATCCACGGGTGAAGCCATCCGGTTTATTCCGAATCTGCGCGATCCGTTCTTCCGGAAGGTCTACAGCGAACGCAACCTCTACCTGTCGAAGTAATGCTCGCGGGCCTGTTGCGGACGGTGCTGACCGTCGTTCTCGTGTGGGTGGTGTACCGGTGGCTGGATGCCACGTTCGGGAACCGGAACAACGGGCCTCGCGGAGGCGGTGGGGGTGGCCGGGCAGCGGGCCCGCCGTCCGGGGGAAGCCGCCGCCCGGACGACAACCGGGTGGGCGAGTACGTCGATTACGAGGAAGTCTAGCGGCCGGCGGCTATTTTCGCGCCCATGGCGACGAACCCTGAATCCGGCGCATTCCGCCGCATCCTTTTCGCGGCGGGGCCGCACGTGCTAGCGCTGGCCTTGTTTGCCGTGCTTTCGGCCCTGTTTTACGGGAAGGTTTACGATGGCTATGCGCTGAAGCAGCCGGATGTGGCGAACTGGAAGGGGATGTTCCAGGAGGTTTCGGACCATGTGGTCTTGACCGGTGAAGGGTCGAATTGGACCGGGTCCATGTTCGGTGGCATGCCCACGTACCAAATCGGCGGAACGAAGGAGTCGTCTTGGAACGTCGTCGGCCACATTTGGGTGTTCATCGAGAACGCATTTGGTTCTGATGAGGCCGCGATGATGTGGCTCGCGATGGTCGCGTCGTACCTATTTGCGTTAGCCCTGGGCACGGGCCCGTGGATGGCGATGCTTGCGGGGGTCGGTTTCGGGCTTGCTTCGTTAAATGTGCTTTTCACCGCAGCGGGCCATTTGGCCAAAGTAGGTGCGCTGGCTGCCATGCCCGGCGTCCTTGCAGGCATCGTCGCGGCGTTCCGGCGTAACCTATGGTGGGGCGCGGCTTGCGCTTCATTTTTCCTGGCCCTGCATTTGGGATTCAACCACTTCCAAATGACCTACTACCTGGTCTTCCTAGTCGGGGCCATGGGAGTCATCGAGGTCATTCGTCTCGGGATGCAGCGGCAGTGGGGTCGGTTGTTCGCAGCGGGGGGACTGCTGCTCCTCGCAGCCGGCGTTGCTGCGCTGCCCCATGCCTTCCGACTGAAATCCACCCAGGCATACAGCGCCTACACCACGCGCGGCGAGGTGTTGTTGACTCCCGAAGAAGGCACCACCATTCCCGCAGCCTCAGGTGGCCTGGACCGCGATTACATCCTCACGTACAGCATGAGCCGCGGAGAGTGGCTCGCCTCTATGTGTCCGAACTTGTACGGTGGCGAGCAGTGGTACTGGGGAGACCAGGAATTCTCGGGAGGGGCCTTTTACTTCGGCGCCATTCTGATGGCCTTGTTCTTTGCCTTCCTCATCGCAGGGAAAGATCTCATCAAGTGGGCGTTTGCCGCGGTAACCGTGCTGGCTATCGTGCTTTCGTGGCGGGATGCTTCGGGGCTCACGGATTTTTTCCTCGAGAAAGTTCCGGCATTCGCCAAATTCCGGGACACGAAGATGATGCTCGTCCTCGTCCAAATCGCAGTAGCCGCCGGTGCGGCGCTGGCCATCAAGGAATGGGCAGAGCTCGCAGAGGCACCGGATGATGCAGGCATGCGGCGTCGGCGCTGGATGTGGATCGGTTCGCTGGGCGCCATGCTCGTGCTTTTCGGGCTCTTTTATGCCGCCCCTGAATCGTTCTTCGGTTTTGAGCCCACGGTTAAGGAGGACGGCATTGTGCAACTGTATGCGGAGCAGCTCGGAGGCGACATCGACCGTGCGGAAGAAATTGCACGGGATGAGCGGCTTTTGCAATTCAAAAGCGACG
Organism: Flavobacteriales bacterium; assembly: GCA_044341475.1. Lineage (GTDB taxonomy): Bacteria > Bacteroidota > Bacteroidia > Flavobacteriales_D > Sanyastnellaceae > CAMCYM01. The sequence continues at coordinate 2,793 of JBIIRP010000096.1, forward strand.
TTGCCCGGACCATCGGACTTGTTTTCGCGACCTTACTCGTGGCAGCAGCCATCCTGTTCCGAAAACTCAAGTGGTATTTTGCCTTTCCTGTCCTCGCTGTCATTGCACTTGCTGACCTGTGGAATGTGGACCGGAGGTACTGCAACGATGAACGTGTGAAGGGAGCATTTGTGCATTGGGAGAAGGTCGCGAAGCAGACCATTCCCTACGCCCCGACGCCCCAAATGCTGAAAATCCTCGAAATCGAGCGTCCAACGGCGCCTGGCTTTGAGGAAACGGTGCAAAAACTCACTGCCGGGTACAAGACGACCTATGCAGACATCAAGGGGCGGGATGCGGAACAGCTCAAGGTGCTGGCTGAGTTTGGCGCATTGCGCATGAATACCCACTTCCGCGTGCTCAACTGGGACAACCCCTTCAGTGAGTCCCAAACCTCGTACTTTTTCCAAAGTGTCGGCGGCTACCACGGGGCGAAACTCCGTCGTTACCAAGACTTTATCGAGCGGGTCCTGATGCCCGAACGCACCATCCTGGCCGACAGCGCGAAGGTCGGAAGAGCTCCTGCTGGCTTGCGTGCCATGGTGGGCCACCGCATGCTCAACACGAAGTACATCCTCATCGGATCGGTAGAAGCTCCTGTTTCAATGGTCGAGCCTTCAGGCCCAGCGTGGTTTGCGGATACACTGGTGTATGTCGAGGATGCCGATGCGGAAATCGCGGCCACCGCGGCGGTGACGGATTTGGGAACCACCGTGGTGCATTCGGAGTTCGCTGCCCAAGTAGAGGGACTCGGCAACCCCGGCGTTGCACGCGACACCCTGCTCGAGTACGGGACGGAACGACTTGTCTACGAGGCTGAAAGCGAGCGGGGAGGGCTGCTGGTGCTGAGTGAGATTTGGTATCCAGAAGGCTGGAAGGCAAAAGTGGACGGAAAGGATGTGGACATCGTCCGGGCGAACTACCTCCTGCGTGCCATACCCCTTGCCGCGGGCAAGCACACGGTGGAGTTGACGTTCGAGCCGGAACTGAATTCCGCCGCGTCGGCGGCAAACGCGGGGACAGCCGGTTTCGTGGTCTTCGTCCTGGGCTGTGTGGCGATGGCGTGGGTGCAGCAGCGGCGGAAAGCAGCGTGAACAAGGAGGGGGGACGAGCGGTTGACCGGGGATGAAAGCGACATGGACCTGGTCTGACGCGGGCTGGACGGCGGTTGACGGGGAGGCGTGGAACCGGGTTGCGGGGTCTTCTGGGCCGGTGCCCGTGGCGCTCGATGCGCGTCACGTTGAAGCCATGCTCGGAGCGCGCGAGCGCCACGTCGCCGCGGTGCGGTGGTGGGAAGGCGACCGGCTCGTCGGAATTGCCATCGTGGAAGATACCGTTGCGGAGAGCCGGGCGCTGGAGCGGCATGTCGAGGCCCGTTCGCCGCTGTTTCGGGCGATGTCGCGGGTGGTGCATGGGCGGGACGGGGTGCTGAAGTTTCCCGTCCGCGTGGTCGGTCACGTGCTCGGGTCGGGAGATGCGGCGTACCGGTTTGTGCCGGAGATTTCGGCTGAAGCCGCTGCGGAAGCCGTAGACCGCGCCGTACGCCGCGGACCGGCAGGTCCGTCGGGGCGTCGGCCGGGGGTGGTGCTCGTGAAAGACTTCCCGGTGGCAGCCGAGGCAGGTGCTGTAGGCGGTTCGGCTGTTTGGCGGCGCGGGTGGTTTGGGCTGGAGTTTGATCCCGTGATGCGGGTGCCGGTAGGGGCCGAGTGGTCGGGATTCAGCGACTACCTCGGCGCGTTGAAAACGAAGGCCCGCACGAAGGTGAACCGCATCGCGGTGTGTTCCGAGGGCTGCGAATTCCTCGAGCTGTCGCTGGACGAGGTGCAGGAACGGGCGGAGGCCCTGCATTCCCTGTACCTCGAGGTGTACTCCGGCGCGGCGTTCCGGCTGGGTGGGCTGCATGCCGAGGACCTTGTGCGGATGAAGGCGGCCTGGGGCGAGCAGTTCCGGGTGATTTCCATCCGGCACGAGGGGGAAGAAGTCGGCTTTTTGTGTGGATTCCGGGGAGAAGAAGGCATCGAGGCCTTCATGGTGGGGTTCCGTCCGGGCTTCCAGCGGGAGCTTGCGTTGTACCAAAGGATGCTCATCGAGTTCATCCGGTGGGGCGTCGAGTCGGGCAGTCCGTGGGTAAACCTCGGCCGCACGGCGCTGGACATCAAGTCCTCTGTGGGTGCGTTGCCCTTCCGCATGGCGATGGCGGTCCGGTTCCGCAATCCGCTCCTGCATGCGCTGGCCCGCTGGGCAGCGCGCCTTTCCCGTCCTCGGCCCGTTGAGCTCAAGCAGGCGTGGCGTTCCGAGGTGCTTGCAAGCGTGCTCGGTCAAGCCCCGGAAACGGGAGGGCTCAGAACTCGCCCATGCCGCCTCCGCCGTCCATGCCCCCACCGCGGCTTGAACGCCCACCGCGTCCGGCTTCGTACTTGCCGAACTGCCACGTCAGCGTAAGGAAGGCGTTGCGGGATTCCCGCTTGTGCATCGCGGTTTGGGAAAAACCCTCCCACTCGGAGGTATAGGACCACTGCCGGGTATCAAACACGTCGCTCACGCGAACGGACAGCTGCAGCGCATCGTCGAACCAAGACCGCATCACGGCGATGTCAGCGGCATAGAAGCCATTGAATCGCCCTTGCGCGGTGACCGCGGGTCCCTCGTAGTTTCCGTTCATCTGCACCTTCCACACCTTCCCGATGGGCCGGCTCGCGAAGAAGCTCAGGTTCCAGCTCCAGCCGGCGTTGTCCCGGGCGGCTTCGAGGGTGGAGGCATTGTTGACCAAATGGAAGACGCTCCCCGTCGCCCGGAAAGACCCTCCCTTTCCCCACGGAACCATCCCGATGACCTCGAGTCCCTCGTCGTGCCGGCGATCGAAGTTCACGAACGTCGTGGTCGAAATTCCCGAGTCATCCACCGTCCGGTACCACCGGATGACATCGCGGGTGTCCTTGAAAAACAACGACGTGGTTAACGACGTACGTCCCCGCTGCCACTGGTGGCTCAGTTCGTACGAGTTCGTGAATTCAGGCCGCAAAAACGGGTTGCCCGTGCGGACGTTGCGGCTGTCCGAGTCGTCGATGAACGGGTTGACGTTGCGCCCGTCTGGCCGGTTCACCCGCCGGCTGTAGCTGGCGATCCAGCTCACCTCGTCGGTCCGCTTCCGGGTCAGGTTGAACGACGGATAGGCCTCGAAGTAGTCGTTGTGAAAGGCCGGGGTCGTTCCATCGCGGAGTTCGGCTGTGGTGTAGACCTGCTCGAGGCGCAGTCCGCCTTGCACACCCCAGCTGTTCCACTTCCGGCCCCACGTGCCGTAGACCGCATGGACATGTTCCGTGTAGTCGAAATCGAAGGAGGCGGGCTGCGGATCCACCGGGAAGTACAGGCCGTCTTCGAAGATGACGCTGTCGGCCACGAGGTAGCCGAAGGTGTTGCCGGTGAGGTTGAGGTTCGATTTCCAGCCGAGCTCCAGCTTGCCTTCGCCGGGCAGGGCTTTTTCGTAGTCCACCTGCATCACCGTCCGGCGGTTGCGGTCATCGTTTTCGTTGCGGTCCTCGACGAAGCGGGTAGGGTCGGCGATCGTCCACTCGCGGATGGAATCGAGGGAGTGGGAT
>JBIIRP010000100.1:0-6019 GCA_044341475.1 Flavobacteriales bacterium
TAGAGCAGGGCCACGACCACCGGGATGGCCGCCGCCGCAGACCACACCACCCGCCGCATCCCGCGGTCCCCTTCAAGCCAACTCGGAACGTTTGCCATGTCAGTTCGGTTCTCTGTGCGCGCCCTCTTGAACGCGCAGCTGTTCGATGTGGGATAACAGCTGATCGACCTCCTGTGTTGACGTGCCGTCGTACACGCCGCGCAATTTTCCGGCGCCATCGACCAGTACGAAGCTGTCGCTGTGGAAAAAGCCCCCCGCGGCAGAGTCGCTGGGAAGCGCGGTGAGGAAGTAGCCGCGCTGGATTTGGGCGTACAGGTCCGCTTTCGCGCCGGTCAGGAACTTCCAGCGGGCCGTGTCGGCGCCGATTTTTGCCGCATACGCGGCCAAACGCTCGGGCGTATCCCGCTCCGGATCCACCGTATGGCTGAGGAAGATGACCTCGTCGGAACCGATGCCCCGTGCATCGAGCAAGGCCTGGAGCCGTGCGAGTTGGCTGCTCATCGCCGGACAGATGGTCGGGCACGACGTGAAAAATGCATCCACGACCCGAATCCTTCCGCCGACCTCCCGGTGGCTGAACTCGCGGCCGGACGGGCCGGTGAAGGCAAATCCGGGTACCGTGTGGCCTTCCGGACCCAGCACGGGCAGGGGCGGCGCAGCGGCGGCACGCTCCCGCGCCTTTTCAGCTGCGTACTCCGCTTCGTTCTGTTCCTTCAGCAGCAGGGCGATGTCCTCGACGGCATCCCGGATGGCGTCCTCCGAGGCCGCGTGGTAGACGCCGCGGAGGTACCCCTCGCCGTCGACGAGCCACACGGTCGCGATGTTCGACGGGTCCGCGGGGTCCGGCGTCAGCAGGAAGCTCTCCCGCATGATGCGGCGGACCTCCTCGACGGGGCCGGACAGGAACTGCCACTTGCCGGGCGCCCCGTTGTAGCGCGTCATCCGCTGGGTGAAAGCGGACAGGACCTCGGGGGTGTCGTGTTCCGGGTGGACGTCGGCCTCGTCACGGTAGCGAAAGTTTGGCCACAGAAGCTGCTTCGTGAACGAGGCGGCGTGGGGTGCGTCCGTGCTGTAAAAGGCCGCAAGCCACACCTGACCGCGCAGCGAGTCGGGGGTGAAGACGGCGCCGTCTTGGTTCAGGAGGGCAAAGTCGCCCACGCGGTGGGCTTCCGGCGTCCGCGTGTCGAGCGGTCCAGAGGCACTGTAGTAGGGAAGGGTGTTAAACCTGTGCTCCCCGAACACCCCGAAGAACACCAAACCGCCGAGGGGGAGTGCGACAAGCAGTCCTCCCATGACCAGCCATTTGGCTGTCTGGCGTGGAGCGGTCATGGCGGGGGCAGAAAAGCCCCGATCAGTGGAAGGTGTTCGAGAGGTCCATGTGCCCAAATCCCTCGGTCAGCGCGATGAAGATCAGGTACGCGATGAACAGCATATACGGGGCGAGCACCACCCACCGGAGGTTTTTGCGCTCATCGCCCAAATGCATGAATACGAGCACGATGTAAGCAGCTTTCACCAGCGTCAAGGCGATGAACGTCCACTTGATCATCGTCCACGAGAAGGCGTCCGACCGCTTGAAGTAGATGCCCATGGCCACTTCGACGGTGGTCAGCGCCGTCAGGATGGCCGTGACCGTCCAGATTTTCTTCCGGATTTTCGCTCCGTCTTCTGCGCTGTGGTGCGCTTCGAGCGAGTAGCTATCGTTGACAATCAGGTCGTCGCGTTCCATGGTCCGGTCAGATGAGGTAGAAGAAGGTGAAGACAAACACCCACACCAAATCGACAAAGTGCCAGTACAGGCCCACCTTTTCGACCATCTCGTAGTGTTTGCGCCGCTCGAAGACCCCGTTGTACGCCATCAAGAAGATGATGATGTTGATGACGACGCCCGAGAACACGTGGAATCCGTGGAATCCGGTGATGAAGAAGAAGAAGTTCGCGTAGGTCTGTTGCGAGGCGTATTCGGAGTCGTGCAGGTTCGCCCCGAAGGAGAAGACCTCCGAGCGGGCATTCCAGAGGGCTGCCGCATCGGCACCGTGGACGTGCGTTTCGTTTTCCACGTACTTGTTCACCCGCAGCTCGTGCAGCTCGGCTTCGTGCGTGTGGTGGCCGGTTTCGATGAACTTCACCGTTCCGCCTTGCTCGACGAGACTGACGTCCGGGTTGCCTTCCACCCAGTGCTCTGCGAGTTCACCGAAGTGGTGGTCCATGTAGACCCAGTCGCCCTTTGCCAGGGCCATGGGTGTGCCGTCTTTGCCGGTGATGGTCACGGGCTGGGCGAGCTGGAAGCAGCCGCCGCCGCCGTGGATGAAGTGCGACCATTCCCAGGCCTGTGAGCCGAGGAAGATGAAGCCGCCTACGATGGTCAGGGCCATCCAGGTGAGCACGCCTTTCTTGTCGTTGCGGTGTCCAGCTTCGACGGCGAGCACCATCGTGACCGAAGACACGATGAGGATGAAGGTCATGAGCGCCACGTACATGAGCGGGTACTCGCCTTCTACGCCCGGGAGCGCCCGGAACACCTGTTCGCCGATGGGCCACGCCTCCGTGGTTCCGGCGCGGGCGAAGCCGTATGCGGTGAGCAATCCTCCGAACGTCAACGCGTCCGAAACGAGGAAATACCACATCATCATCTTGCCGTAGCTGACGCCGAAGGGCGACTGTCCGCCGCCCCAGGCGACATCCGTCGTAATCGCTTTTGCCTGACCGCCCATGGTGGGAATTTGGCCGCAAACTTAAGAAATCAATCCCACTCCTGCCGCCTCCGCGCGCGCAGTGCTTCTCAATTGAGAACGATTCTCGATAAGCCGCTGAGCGGCAGCACCCTTCAGTTCGCGATGAAGAGGAACACGAACAGGTAGACCCAGAGCGCGCCGAGGGCATGCCAGTAGACGCCGAGGGCATTCAGACGCACCGTGTCGCCCGGATGGATGGAGCCGCGGATGGCGCGTATGAGGTTGATCGTCAAGTAGATGAACCCCAGCACCAGGTGGACGATGTGCACGAGGATAAGGGCCCAAATGTAGGCGCCACCGGTGTTGCTCGTCTTCAGCACCTCCCGCGTGATGGGCCGCGCCTTCAGGCTGTCGTCCGGGGCATAGAAGTCGCCGGTGGCGGCGTCGTACACGAGAGGCCGACCGCCCCAGCGCACCTCGTAGTCGGTGCCGTAGACCGCAGGGCTTTCGAGCATGCGGTCGATTGCGTTCCAGCGGTAGGCCTTGAGGCCGGATTCGGTCGTGGAGACCGTCCAGCCCATGCCGGACGCGCTGAGGGTGCGCCACCCGGAGGATTGGGTCAGGGTGAAGCCGATGCCCAGGACCAGGGTGGCGGCCAGGCCGGCGATGCTCATCGCGGTGCGGCCGTTGCGCATTTCGCGGGTCGCCCACCACAGGGTGAGGGAGGACAGGACGATGAGGACTGTGGAGGTCCACAGCGCTTGCGGCGGCGTGACATGGACCCAGTAGGAGCCCATGTTCGAGACGATCCACGCGCTGGTGAAGCCCGCGAAGAGCATGACGACGGCGAACACGATGAACGCCATAAGCATGGTTTTGGTGCGCGCGCGCACCGCCGGATCAAGGCCTTCGAAAACGTCCATGGTTAGAGCTTATCGAGCACGTAAATAAGTTGTACAACAGGAAGATAGATGAAGCTGGCGAACATGAGCTTGCGCGCATCCGCCACGTCGAGCGACCGGTACAGCCGCCACGCGGGAACGAGGAAAAACACGCCCGCCGCCAGCGCCACCACGAGGGCCACCGTCCCGACCATCGGGTCTCCGTTCGGCAATGCCCACGGCAACAGCGACGCCGGGATGCAGAAGGCCGTGTACGTGAGGATCGTCCACGCCGACCGCCGGGTGCGACCGCTCGAGAAGGGCAGCATTTGGAAGCCGGCCTTCGCGTAGTCGTCGTGGGCCACCCAAGCGATGGCCCAGAAATGCGGGAATTGCCACATGAACTGAACAGCAAAAAGCGTCCCGGGTTCAATGCCGAAGTCGCCGGTCGCCGCGACGTAGCCGATCATGGGCGGCAGCGCGCCGGGAATGGCGCCGACGAACACGCTCAGGGCCGTGCGCGCCTTCAGCGGCGTGTACACGAAGGCGTAGCTGACGAGGGCCAGCACGCCGAGCAGTCCCGTGAGGAGGTTGAAGGAGAAGAGGCAGGCCAAACCCACCGCGCCCGCCACCCCGCTCGCGGCTCCCGCCGCCGCCGGGCTGAGCCGGCCGGTGGGCAGCGGACGGGAGGCGGTCCGGGCCATGAGGGCATCGGTGCGGCGCTCGTAGATTTGGTTCAACCCATTCGACGCCCCAGTCAGCAGGTACCCCCCGCCGGCGAGCCGCAGCAACGTGCTTAAGTCCATGGAGTCCTCCGCCATGTACCACCCGAGCACGGCGCTGACGACGACGAAAAAACCCAGCCGAAGCTTGAAGAGGGTGGCCAGGTCGCGCAACATGGCTGCAAAGGTAGCGCCCGCCGCGGCCGCTCACCACGTTCGGTCGCCCATAACGCGGTCCGTCCGGATCCCCGCCTCGACCACCGACGCCGTCCCGGCGACGGCCCGGACGAAGGCCTCGCTGCCGCCCAGCCGTTCGAGGGTGCGCGCCACCTCGGCCGTGATCCACCAGGTCCGCGCCCAGCGGGCTTCCGGCACGGCGCCGCCGCCGATCCATACGGTGCCGATGCCGTAGTTCGCAGGCCGGTCGAGGTAGGTCTCCGCCACGTCGCTGCCGATGCGCGGTCCGTCCCCTCCGAGCCGGTGGACCACGCCGCACCGTGCCCGCAGCGCTCCCCACCGCCGTTCCCCGACCGTCCGGATTTCCGCGAAGTTTGCTCCGGCCGGGTGGCCCAGCGGCGCCCCGTGGTGCGACCACGACGTGCCGGGGTGGACGTGGCTGAAGGTGTAGGGCCGCACCACCACGGCCTCCGCCAGGACACCCCCGCGCGGTCCGGTGCGGGCGGCGTGAACCAGCGCGGCGTATTTGGTCCCCCACCACCCGCTGCGGTCGGCCACTTCCCGGAACAGAAATTCGTCGACCGCCGCTTGGGCATAGAGCGTCCAACCCGCCCGCGACCAGCGCAAGGCCGCCCCGATCAGCGCGTTGTCCGCCGACCCCCCGGCGTATTCGACCGGCCGGAACGCCACGAACGGCACTGCATAGCCCGGGTCGAACCGGAACCGGTAGCCGGAGTCGGCCTCGAGCCACCGCACGGCGCCGAAGAGGGACCCCGTGAACCCGGCCCCGAGGTCGACGTCGACGGTGTGGGCGGCCAGCCACGACGCGCCGTCCGTCCGCGGCGTGCGCGCGACGAGGTGGCTGTACCGGACGCGCTCTTTGCCGATGCTCGCCCGCACGTAGGGCAAGGATTCTGCCGCTCTGTCGAGCCAAACCGACCTCCAGCCCGCCCCCCAGTGCTGCGGATGCACCCCCGCCTCCAGCACGACGGACGGGCTCAACGTCACCCACGCCCGCCCGGTGAACCGCAGCGCCTCGGTCGCCCCGCTCTCCCGCACCCACGCCCGCCCGATCCCCACGACCCGGCCCTCTTCCCGCTCCGGCGCTGCGCTGCCCCACCGCCACACCTCCGCCGTTCCTACGGCTCCCCACCGCTGCCCCGCCGCCGCCCCGCGCACCATCCCGACCCCCCGCAGCCCCACCTCCGCATCGGATCCCTTCCCGACCCGCGCCGCGCTGCCGTCGAACCAGGCATCTATTTGGCCGTGCCGGCCGGTGTCGGCTTCCCACGGAAAGGCCGCGGCGGGCAGCACTGTGGCGGCCGGCTGCGCGCAGCGATCGAGCGGCACGAACCACGTCGAATCCACCACCCCCTGCGCCCCCACCCCCAAACTCAAACCCAAACCCAAACCCAAACTCAAACTGAAACTCAAACTCAAACTCAAACTGAAACTCAACCTCAACCTCGTTCTGTGCGGCGCAGCCGCACCCGTTCTCGTTCTGTGCGGCGCAGCCGCACCCGTCCTCGTTCTCGTTCTCAACCTCGTTCTCGTTCTCAACCTC
>JBIIRP010000097.1:0-6188 GCA_044341475.1 Flavobacteriales bacterium
CCCACTGAACGTCGCCGGCGCCACTCCCTGAAAAGCCCGGACCTGCTCCGCCGCTTTCGCCGCCTTCGCCGCATCGACGTCCGCCACCGCCACCACCTCGCAATGCCCCTGCTGCGTCAGCCACCGGAGCATATCGATGAGGGATTCGCCCCGGTTTCCGCACCCCACGACCGCCACCCGCACCTTCATCAACGGCTCCGCCGCAAGATCAAACGCGCTGCCATCGATGCCCGCCCGCTTCACCTTGCCCTCGAAATCCACGGCCTCCACAGGGCCGCCCGATGCCCAAGCCTGGCCTGCCCACCAGGCGCCGAGCCCGGCAATTCCGCTGGCCCGCAAAAAGTCTTTCCGGTTCATGCGCCGAAGATGGCAAAGAATGCGGGATGAGGCGCCGCTTCGCGTCGCAGGGATGAGGTTGAAAACGATGTGACGATGTAGCTGCTCTGTACCCAATCTCAAACCCGATACACCCCCACCTTTCGCGGGGCGAGGATGAGGTCGGCGAGCCGGTCGAGGTCGGTGGGGCGTTCGAGGATGTCGAAGGGGGAAGAGTCGATCCACACCACGCGCGAGCCGCGGGCGGAGCGGAAGTGCTTGCGGTAGCCGGAGTGGATGCCGTCGAGGTAGCCGGGGGGGAGGTTTTGTTCGTAGGGGCGGCTGCGGCGGGCGATTTGGTCCCGGATGCGGTCGCTCGGGGGGTCGAGGATGGCGATCACCTCCGGGACTGGCAACTCCTTCTCCATCAGCCTGAAAAGGTTCTCGAAGAGCGCGAATTCGGCGGGCGGGAGGTTTTTGCGGGCGAAGACGAGGCTTTTTGCGAACGCGTAGTCGGCGACGACGGTGGGCCGGAAGAGGTTGCGGCGGCGGAGCTGCTCGCGGAGCTGCTTCCACCGGTCGCTGACGAAGGCGAGTTCGACGGAGAAGCCGTGGGCAGCGGGGTCGGCGTAAAAGCGTTCGAGGAAGGGGTTTTCTTCGAAGCGTTCGAGCAGGAGTTCGGCGCCGAGGCGCTCGGCGAGCCGCGTGGCCAGCGTTGTTTTGCCGGCGCCGATGTTGCCTTCGATGGCGATGTAGCCATACGGGCTGGACAAGGGGAGACGGGCGCTCATGGCCAGGCGGGATGCAAGCGTGCGACCTCCGCCTCGTCGGTGCATGCGGCCAGCAACTCGGCGACGGTGTAGCCGGTTGCGGGCACGGTGGCATAGGGCGCCACTTCAGCCAGGGGCGCGAGGACGAAGCGACGTGCGGCCATCCGGGGATGGGGGACTGCGAGGCGGGACGTGGCGAGTTGGGCCGTCCCGAAGAGGAGAATGTCGAGGTCCAGGGTGCGGGAGACGTACCCCGGGTCTATTCCTCGGACGCGGCCGTGGTGCTGTTCGATGGCCAGCAGGGTATCGAGGACGGCTTCCGGACTGAGCGACGGCAATGCAAACGTAGCGGCGCCGTTGAGGAAGGGCGGTGTCCCCTCCGGCATTCCCCAGGCCGCCGTTTCCCACCACGATGAAACCGCCCGCGGTGGCCCAAACCGCGCTGCGCAGGCTGCTACGGCCGCGTTCAAGACCGCCACCCGGTCTCCGAGGTTCGCGCCGAGGCCGATGCACAGAAGTTCCTTCATGAAAAGGGACGAGGGACGCCGTAATTTTCGGCCGGCCTCTGCGTCAAAACTACACCATCCCCTTTTTCCATGAGTTTCGGCAAAAACATCCTCGCATCTGCAATCGGATCGTCCATCGGCATCGTGCTGACGGGCGGAATTTTGATCGCCATCACCGTGATTTCCATTATCGTAGGTCTTGCTGCGGCGTTCAGCGGCGGCGAGGACGAGGTGCCCACCGTGGAGGTGACGGACGGCAGCGTGCTCGAGTTGACTCTCGACGCACCCATCGTGGAGCGGGGAAGCGATCAGCCGAACTTCGATTTGGCCGGACTGTCTGCCGAGTCGGAGGTGGGGTTAGACCAAATCCTGTCCGCCCTCACCCTCGCCGCCTCCGACGAACGCATCACCGGACTCTACCTGAACCTCACCGACGTGCAGGCGATGCCGTCGACGCTCGAAGACCTGCGGGCAGGCATCGAGGCGTTCCGCGATTCGGGCAAGTGGGTGGTGGCGTGGAGCGAGCAGATGTCGTTGCGCGCACTCTATTTGGCCTCGGCCGCAAACGAAGTGTACCTGCAACCGAACGGCTACCTCGAGTTTTCCGGTATGCGCCTGCAAACCACCTACTTCACGGGCATGCTCGAGAAGCTCGGCGTGGACGTGACGGTGCTGCGCGGACCGGACAACACGTACAAATCCGCGGTCGAACCGTTCATCCGCAAGGACATGAGTCCCGAGAACCGCCAGCAAATGCAGGCGCTGCTCGACGACATGTGGGACGAGATGCGCGGCAGCATTGCGGCCGGCCGCTCCATCGAACCGGCCCTGCTGGACTCCATCGCCGGCGGCCTGCTGGTGCGCCGTGCGGAAGACGCCGTGCGGTACGGCCTGGTCGACGGGGTGAAGCACCGCGACGAGGTGGAGGCGTTGCTCGACACGAAGGTGGGTGCCACTGCGAACCTCGTCGACCTCTCGACCTACGTGTTGCCGGAGCGGTTCTTCGGGTTCTCGATGGAGGAACTCGCCGGGTTTGAGTTCCCGGAGAAGGCAGATGCAGATACGGCTGCGCGTCCGCTGGGTGGCAACGTGGCCATCGTCTATGCGGTGGGCCCCATCGAATCGGGGGAAGGCAGCAACACGGTCATCGGATCGGAGACCCTGGCTGCTGCGTTGCGGGATGCCCGTCGGGCGCCGGACGTGAAGGCCGTGGTGTTGCGGGTGAATTCGCCGGGCGGATCGGCGCTGGCGAGCGATGTGATTGCGAGGGAAGTGGAGTTGTTGCGCAAGGAAGGCAAGAAGGTGGTGGTGAGCATGGGGGATTTGGCCGCCTCGGGCGGCTACTACATCAGCGCTCATGCGGACAAAATCTATGCAAACGCCACGACGCTGACGGGCTCCATCGGGGTTTTCGGGATGATTCCGAACGCGCAGAAGCTGCTGAACGAGAAGATGGGCCTGACGTTCGACGAAGTCTCGACCCACCCGGAGGCGGGCATGGGCATCGACCGGCCGCTGACCCCGCGCCAACTCGAGGCCATCAACGCCGGAATTGCCGACATCTACGCCGACTTCACGTCGCTCGTGGCGCGCGGCCGCAACCTACCGCTGGACAGCGTGGAAGTCATCGCGCGGGGCCGGGTGTGGACCGGACGGGATGCGCTGGAGGTAGGCCTGGTGGACGAAATCGGCGACTTCGAGGATGCCGTTGCCGCGGCAGCGGAGCTCGCGGGACTGGCGGCAGGCGATGTGGAGCGGGTGGTGTTGCCCGAGTCGCGCGGGCCGCTGGATGTGCTGCTCGAGGATTTGGGCGGGGCAGAAGCGGTGGCGCGGGTGTTCGGCGCGGAAGGGGTCGCGGTTACGGACGCCCTGGCCGTGCGCAGGATGTTGCAGTCGCGCGACGTGTACCACCTGCGGATGCCGGTGGGCCTGGAGTTCCGATAAGAAAGCCGCCGGGGTGCTGTACCTTCCCGGCATGAACCTGCGGACGGGAGTGCAGGTGGCAGCCGGGCTGCTGCTGCTTGCAGGATGTGCGGCACGGCCAGAAGTGAATTACGCTTCGGTGGATGCGCGGTCCGTGACGGACCTGCCGGAAGTCCCTGTGGAACTGCTGAGTGCGCGCGTCGACGGCGACACGCTGCGCTGCACGGTGCGGTACAGCGGGGGCTGCGGTGTCCACGCCTGGATGCTCCGTTCCACCGGTCCGCTGCTGAAAAGTCTCCCGCCGAAGCAGCAAGTCGAGCTGGTCCACCGGGCGGACGATGCGTGCCGTGCGCTGGTCACGGAGGACGTCGCCTTGCCGCTCGAGACGTGGCGCGCGGGCCCGGCGGGCCGGACGGTACTTTTGCTTGCAACCTGGAAAGAACCCTTGATGTATGATCATCCGGAATAGTGTGTTTGCCGCCTTGTGGGTGGCCGCTTTTGCTGCCGTAGCTCCGCTGGCAGCCCAAATCTCCTACGGCGGCGCCCCGCGCCGGGACCTCCCCACCGACGCCCTGCCGGTGCACGACTTCGGGTCGGTCGACCGCGGCGCACTCGCCGCGGAAGACGCGGTGACGGACAGCTACAAGGAGGTGCCGTGGCGTTTCGGCGTCGAGCACGTGGCCGACATCGGCACGGAGCGCGGCGGCGCGTGGACCGCGGTCGACGGCGCCCCCGTTTGGCGCACGGTGGTGCGGTGCCCGGGAGCACAGTCCATCAGCGTCCGCTTCGACCGGTTCAGCGTCCCGAAAGGCGGCCAGGTCTTTCTGTGGGCCACCGATGGCAGCGGATTTCTGGGGGCGTTCGACCACCGGAGCATGAAGCCGTGGGGCGGCCTGGCGGTGGGCGTGCTCGCCGGCGAGGAGCTCGTCGTCGAATACCGCGGTCCGCAGGGCTCTGCTCCTGAGGCGGCGGACCTCCACATCGACCTCGTGGTCCACGGCTACCGCGGCATCGTGCCCGCGCACACCGACGACGACGCGGACCGCGGACCGTACGGGACTTCGGGGGCGTGCAACATCAACGTGAACTGTCCGGAGGGAGCGCTTTGGGCGACCGAGAAGCGCAGCGTCGCCCTGATTCTGCAAGGCGGATTTGCGGTATGCAGCGGCGCGCTGGTGAACACCACGCTGAACGACGGCACGCCCTACTTCCTGACCGCAGACCACTGCCTCGGCAACCCGGGCAACTGGGTCTACGTGTTCAACCACGAGTCCGCGACATGCGCGGGATCGACCGGGCCCACGAACGCCACGGTCAGCGGCGGATCGCTCGTCGCAAACAACGGCGGCAGCGATTTCGCCTTGATCTTGCTCGACGAAACGCCTCCGGCCTCCTACAATGTGCAGTACGCCGGGTGGGATGCATCGGGAACGGCCCCGGTGAACGCCACCGGCATCCACCATCCCTCCGGCGACGTCAAGAAAATCTGCTTCGACGAGGACGGGCCCACGCAAGGCAACCAAGGCGGAGCGGCGGTATGGTACATCAGCGAGTGGGAAGCAGGGGTCACAGAGGGTGGCTCGTCGGGCTCTCCGCTGTTTGACCAAAACCACCGCATCATCGGCCAACTCTACGGCGGCTTCGCGGCCTGCGCCGGCGCCGTCAACAACGGCCAAGCGGACTGGTACGGTCGCTTCAACGTCTCCTGGAACACCGGCTCGACCGCGGCGACCCGGTTGCGGGATTGGCTCGACCCGGCGAATTCGGGCATCACCGCAGTGGACGGCTGGCCAGACGGCGCCGTCAGCTACGCAAACGACGGAGCGGTGGGCATTACGGGCCTGCCGGACGAGGTCCTCTGTGGAGGCGGGTCGATCACCCCCTCCGTCACGTTGACGAACTTCGGGACCGAGGTGCTGACGCAGGCCACGCTGACCTGGTCGCTCAACGGGTCGGTGCCGGTGGAGGTGGCGTGGAGCGGGAGTTTGGCCCAGTTCGCCTCCACGTCGGTCGCCCTGCCGACAATGGCCCTTGCGGACGGGGTCAACGCGCTCGACGTAGCCCTTACCTCGGCGAACGGGCAGACGGACGAAAACGCAGCGAACAACATCGCATCCGCAGAAGTCAGCGCCTTCATCGGCCCCACGTTCACCTATTCGCTGGTCCTGACGCTCGACGACTACGGCAGCGAAACCACGTGGGAAGTGCGGCGCCTCGGCAACGTGGTGTACTCCGGTGGCCCGTATGAAGATGACCTCGGCGGCACGGAAGTCGTGGTCGACCTCTGCCTCGAAGACGGCTGCTACATCCTCGAAATCAGCGACAGCTGGGGCGACGGGATGTGCTGCGAGTTCGGCAACGGGGGCTGGGAACTGCTCGACCCGGCGGGCGCGGTGGTCGCGTCGGGGGGGCAGTTTACCGATTCCGAGACGGAACAGTTTTGCACGCCGGACGTGGCCGTGATCGAGGGGGGGACTGAGGGCCGAGGTGTCGTCGTGGTGCCGAATCCGACGTCCGGGGAGTTCCGGATCGACGGGGCACTGCCGGTCGGGGCGGAGGTGACGGTGATGGATGCGGCGGGCCGGACGGTCGCGCGCGGCGTGGGGCGGACCTGGGATCTTTCGGGCATGCCGGCGGGGGTCTACGTCGTTCGCGTGGCAGGCACCGGAGCGGT
>JBIIRP010000098.1:0-6176 GCA_044341475.1 Flavobacteriales bacterium
GGTGGGCCAAAGCTCGCTGGCCAGCGCCGACTTTCCGGAAGGGGTGAACGAAATCGAGATGGCGGGACTCACGGCCCTGCCGTCGGAGTGCGTGCGGCCGCCGCGGGTGGCGGAAGCGCCGGTGGCGTTCGAGTGCCGCGTGGACCGGGTGGAGGCGCTGGGGGCGGGGGCAGGTGCGGGGAATTTGGTCGTGTGCGAGGTCGTGCGGATCCACCTGCGGCGCGATGTGCTGGGCCCAGATGGGCGGCCGAGTCCGCAGCTGCTCGACCTGGTGGGCCGGTGTGGAGGCGAGACCTATGTGCGGGCCAGCGGAGAGGCGTTGTTTGAGTGGCCCAAACCCAGCGCGCGACCGGGCATGGGGTTCGGTGCGTTGCCAGCGGACATCCGGTTGAGCAAGGTGTTGACCGGGAATCATTTGGCGCTGCTGGCCGGCCAAGCAGAATTCCCGGACGAAACCGAGGTGAACGAGTACAAGCTGCTCGAGCTGGCCGAGCTGTTTCTCGCTCACGACGGCCGGCCGAGCGAGCTCGAAGCGGCACTCCACCGCACAGCAGCGGACCTCCTAGACACCGGGGACATCTCCGCCGCTTGGAAGTGCCTGCTCGCGTACAACGGCTGACCAGACTGCGGCGCTGTTCATAAATGTTCCACGGCACTCTGCAGCGGGGAGTGCGCAACGTGGACTACCTTCACCTCATGGCATTCGAATTGAAAGGCACGGTCAAGAAAATCTTTGACCAGCAGGATTTTCCGAGTGGGTTCTACAAGCGCGACTTTGTCGTCACCACGGAAGATCAGTATCCGCAAGACATCAAGTTTACGGCAGCGAAGGAGCGGACGGAGCAGCTGATGCGGTTCCGGGAAGGCGACCGGGTGAACGTGAAGTTTGACCTGCGCGGTCGGGAATACAACGGCAACTTCTACGTGGACTTGAATGCGTGGCGCGTGGAGGCGGCGGGAGAAGGGGCGCCAGTAGGGGCTGCGGCCCAGCCTGCCTACGCGGCTGCGGCGATGCCGCCTGCGCCTGCCGTGGATTTGGCCGGCGGGGGAGCGGACGAGGACGACCTGCCGTTCTGAGGGAAGCGATGGCCGGCGGGGGAGGGAACAAGCGGCGGGCTGCGCGCAGCTCCCGTCCGGAATACGAGCTCTTCCATACCTACCGGTTGCCGAACGGGTTCCGCATCATTTGCATGGAACTCGACCGGCCCATCGTGCACTGCGGCCTGGTCATCCAAGCAGGCACGCGCGACGAACGCCCGGGAGAGGCCGGCGCTGCCCACTTCCTCGAACACATGCTGTTCAAGGGCACGGCGCGGCGCAAGGCGTTTCACGTGCTCAACCGGCTCGACAGCGTGGGCGGAGAGTTCAACGCCTCGACGTCGAAGGAAGACACCTGGATCACCGCGTCGCTGCTGGCCGAGCATCTCGAGCGGGCCATCGAGCTGATGGCGGACATCACGTTTCACGCCACCTTCCCTGAGCGGGAGTTGGCGAAGGAGCGGGATGTGATCCTCGACGAGCTGCACGGCTACCTCGACAGTCCCGCGGACGCTATTTTCGACGAGTACGAAGAACGGCTCTTTGCCGGTCATCCGCTCGCCATGAACATCCTCGGCACGGTGGACAGCGTCCGTGCCATGGACCGCGCGACACTGACCGGGTTCGTGGAACGCCATTACGTGCCGGAGGCCATGGTGATGAGTGTGGTGGGCGGCGTGGCGGCCCGGGAGGTGGAGCGGCTTTGCATCAAACACTTCGGGCCCATGGCCGCGCGCAAGGCGGACGTGGTGCGTGTGCGCCCCGAGCCGCTGCCCGTGTTCGACGTGCGGCTGAACAAGGACGTACACCAGGTGCACCACGTGATGGGCGGACTCTGCCCGGGCAGCGACCACGACGACCGGCTCACCTTAGCACTCGTCGCGAACCACCTTGGCGGCCCCACGATGAACAATCGCCTGAGCCTCAACGTGCGGGAGCGCCACGGCATGGCCTACAACATCGAATGCGCCTACACGCCGAACAGCGATTGCGGAACGGTCGGCGTGTACTTCGGAACGGACGCGCGCCTGCACGACCGGGCGGAACAGCTCGTCCGCAAGGAGATACGGGCGGTCTGCACGCAGCGCCTCGGCACGCGCACCCTCCACGAAATCAAGCAGCAAATCGCCGGACACATCGCCTTGAGTTCCGACAGCGGCGCGAGCGTCATGACAGGCCTGGGGAAGAGCTACTTGCTGTACGACCGGGTGGAGCCCATGGAGGAGGTGTTCCGGGCCCTCGACGCGATCACGGCAGACGATGTGCTGCGTGTGGCGAACACGTGGTTTGACCCCGACGGGTGGAGCCACCTCGTTTACTTAAGCAACTGATATTCAGTTCGCTGAAATCCGGTGGACGTCGTTGTTGTCGCGTTCGATGCCGTTTTTCACGTGGCGGATTTTCAGGGCCAGGCCTGCCCATTCGCGTTCGCCCGCGGCGAGGAGGCGGCCGAGTGCATCGTCGTCGTTGTCCGCGGCAAGGGCGATGTCGGCGGCCGTGCGCATGCCGTGTAGCCGCAGCCAACTGACGGCAGCCTCTTCGCCCTCGGCACCGCGCACGATGGCCATCAGGTGCGGATGGCCGTTTGCCATGAGCCAATCGCGCGCCTCGCGCTGGTTGCGCAGGGCGTGGGTGAACAGGGCGAGTTCCGGGTAGCCGTTTTCTGCGAGCCAGGTGCGCAGCCCGGCGTGGCCGCCGATGGCTTCGCCCCAGGCCAAAATGACTTTCGCAGGCAGTTCCATGCGCCCAAGATAGCCACGTACCTTGTGTGCTGTGGGGAAGATGCTGACGAAGCGGTTTTTGTTGCTGTGCATGAGCACGTTGCTCTTTATGGCGAGCTTCGGCATGGTGGTGCCCGAACTTCCCGGATTCCTCGCCGCGCTCGGGCGGCCCGACCTCATCGGTTGGATCATCGGTTCGTTTACGGTGGGGGCGTTTCTGTCCCGGTTCGTCAGCGGCCGGGTGACGGACGAGGTGGGCCGGCGGCCGGTGATGGTCTTCGGGTCGTGGGTGGCCGCGCTGGCCGCGCTCGGCTACCTCGCCCTCGGCCACGTGGGGCCGGGAGCCGCCGTCGGCGCTTTCTTCACGCTCCGGTTCATCCACGGCATCAGCGCGGGATTTCGGCCGACGGGGGCCACGGCCTACGTCGCGGACATCGTGCCGGTGGACCGGCGCGGCGCGGCGATGGGACTGCTGGGCGTGGCGGGCAATGCAGGGATGGCGGGCGGCCCGGCGCTGGGCAGCGTGCTCGCGGTGGAGTGGGGCCTCGATGCGATGTTCGCGGTGGCGGCGGCCCTCGGGGCGTTGTCGCTGGCGCTGACGTGGCCGCTGGAGGAGACGCTCGAGCCGCGGCGGAAGTTGCGTCTGGCAGACCTGGCGGTGTGGCGCGGCAAGCCGTTCGACCGTGCCGCTCTTCCGCCTTCCCTTGCCCAAATCCCCGTCGCCTTCGCCTTCGGGGCCTTTCTGGCGGTCACCCCGGATTTCGTCGGCGCCCTGGGCTTCACCTACAAGGGCACGTTCAACACGGTGGCCGTCGTGGCGTCGATCGCCGTGCGTATGGTGGCGGGCGGTTGGTCGGACCGGTGGGGCCGGGTGCCGGTCATCGCGGTGGGCAACCTACTGCTCGCGGCGGGGATGGCGGGCATGGCCCTCGCCGAGACGGCGGGCGAGGCGATCGTCGCGGGCATCGTCTACGGCGCCTCGGTCGGCATCAACGCCCCGGCCATCTTCGCGTGGACGGCGGACCTCGCCCGGCCCGGAGCTACCGGTCTCGCGCTCGGGACGATGATGCTCGCCATGGAAATCGGAATCGGGGCCGGGGCGCTGTTTGCGGGTTACCTGTACGCGGGCGAGGTCGAACGGCTAGCGTGGGTCTACGGGGCGTGCGGGGTGTGGGCGGTGCTGGCGGCGGTGCGGCTCGGGTGGATCGCGTGGCGCGAGCGCGCCGGTGCATAACGCACGTTTCTGCGTGGAAAAGTCGCCAGACGGGGCCGGTTCACGCGGCGCTGGGGCGGAGTACTTTAGGGGCCATGGAAGAATTGTTGGCCCTCCTCGAGACTGCCCGTGCGGAGCGCGCGGCGTCGTTGAAGGATTTCGTGCGGCTGAAAGCGGAGCTGGCCCGGGTGCAACGGCGTGTGGATGAACTGCGGTCGGAGAACCGCGAACTCAAAGTCGCGCTGCACGCGTCAGAGACGGAGGTGGTGAACCTCCATGCCTACCTCGGCGAAGTCGCCATCGCGGGCGAGGCCTGAGCCGGCTCAGGCCGGTTCTGCGAGGGCTGCGCTTGAGACGGCGAGCCCTCGGTCTACTTTCTTGAACAACCCCTGAAGGACGGTTCCCGGTCCTACCTCGATGATTTCGGTCGCCCCGAGTCCGAGGATGGTGTGCATCGACTGCGTCCAACGCACCGGAGCGGTGAGCTGTGCGATGAGGTTTGCCCGGATTTCGTCGGGGTCGGTCGTCGCCGTGGCATGCACGTTCGACACCAGCGGACAGCGGGGCGCAGCGACCGGGGTGGTGGCGATGGCGCGGGCGAGCCGTTCGCGGGCGGGCTCCATCAAGGGCGAGTGGAAGGCGCCGCCGACGGACAGGACGATGGCCCGTTTGGCCCCGGCGGCCGACAGGCGCCGGCAGGCTTCCTCGACGGCCGAAATCTCCCCTGAAATGACAAGTTGGCCGGGGCAATTGTAGTTCGCAGGCACCACGACGCCAGGCACTTCCGCGCAGATGCGCTCCACCTCCGCGTCCTCCATCCCGAGGACGGCCGCCATGGTCGACGGAACGACCGCGCACGCCGCCTGCATCGCCCGGGCCCGCTCGGCCACCAGCGCGAGGCCGTCGGCGAAGGTCAGGGCCCCGGCCGCCGTCAGTGCGGAGAATTCCCCGAGGCTGTGGCCGGCGACCACGTCCGGAACGAAGGCGTCGCCGAGGGCTTCGGCGAGCACGACGGAATGCAGGAAAATGGCCGGTTGCGTGATGTCGGTGGCCCGCAGATCCTCTTCGGAGCCGTGGAACATTACCTCGCGGATGTCGAATCCGAGGACTTCCGCGGCTTCGTCGAACCGGGCGCGAACGCCAGCGCTGGCCGCGTGCAGGTCATGGGCCATGCCCGGGAATTGGGCCCCTTGGCCCGGAAACACAAAGGCTTTCATGGAGCGAATATAACTAGAGCTTCAGCGACAAGCCCACGGAGAGGACTTCGCGGAACTGGACGCCGGGCCCGGTGCGGGCGGGGGTGAGGACTGAGCCGTCGGGGTTGAGGACGGGGTCGGACTTTTGGAGCTGGACGTCGTGGTCGTAGAGGAGGGTGGCGCTGACCGTGGTCGTGAGGATGGAGTTTACCTTCAGGGTGAGCAAGTGGTCCATGAAGACGTCCACGTTTTGGGGATCTTTCAAAAAATTGCTGAACAGGTCCATGCGGACCGCGTACGTCACATTTTCAACCACGGGCGTGGTCCACGCCCACTTCAGGTAGCCCCCGATTTCGTTGCGGGCGCGCAGGCCCGGCTCGACCCCGAACGCCCCCGCGGCCGAAAGCGTCGTGTCGTGGACCCAGGTGGCCTTGTAGGTCAGCGGCGCCACGAACAGCGAGAGGTTGCCCGACGGCTGCTTGTAGTCGATGCCCGCCGCGAACACGCCGTAGCCGGGGGCCATCCAGCGGGAAAGCACCACGTCGCGGTTCGGCGCGCCGTTCAGGAGCTGGTAGCCGGGCGCGAACTGCGAGCGGAAGCTGCCCATGAAAGTCGCAAATCCATGCGGCAGGATGCGCACGCCCACCTTGGAAGCGAGTTCGACGCGGTCGTCGGTTTTCAGGAGGATGCGCTCGTCCGGCCGGCTTTGCAGGCCGTAGGCCAAATGCACTTCAGAATCCCACCCGAACCGGCCGCGGTCCAGGCCCCAGGTTCGGTCGAGTTTCGTGATGACGCTGAGGTTGTTTTGGCCGCCGGCGGCCCACTGGTGGAAGTAGGCCTGGCTGAACTGGATGAGGAGCTTGCCCTCACCGGAGAAGACAGTGGAGTCGAGGTCGGTCGCCGGCGCGGGCGCAGCGCGCAGCGCACTTTCCTCCGCCGCGGACAGCGACGGACCGGGCTGGGCCCGCACGACGCCGGCACTCCAGCCCACGACGAGCACGGCTAGGA
>JBIIRP010000147.1:0-4255 GCA_044341475.1 Flavobacteriales bacterium
GTGGGTTCCTGCGAGGCCGCGTCGGAGGTGCACAAGTTCACGGGGAGAAATGCGGCCAGCGGCGGCTTTTGCGGTGAGCCGTTCGGTGTCGCCTACGGACCCCAGCGTGCGCCGCAGTCCAGTGCGCAGTTCCGCGTCCTCGAGGAGGGCTCCGACGGCATCGTGGCGCTTGCTGATAGCCTCCGCGTCTGCGAGCGGCATGGCGATCCAGCGTCGCAAGCAGCGCCCTCCCATGGGCGTGGAGGTGCGGTCGAGCAGCGAAATCAGCGCCGTGCCATCCGGATGCGCGGGTTCGAGGAGCTCGAGGTTGCGCAACGTGAAGCGATCAAGCCAGAGGTGACCGGATTCCCCGATGCGCCGGATGCCTTGCAGGTGGGGGATGTCTGCGTGGCGCGTGGTGCCGAGGTAGTGGAGGATGGCGCCCGCTGCGATGCCGGCGAGCGGTTCGGCCTCGAGGCCAAACCCTTTGAGGGAGCGGGCTCCGAAGACGCGCTCGATTTGGCCGGCGGCGTAGTCCGGTTTGAACACCCAATCCTCGAGGCGAAACGTCGGGGCTACCTCCCCGAACAGCAATCGGGCATCGTGCTCCGCCGGACGGGAAACCACGAGTTCCGCCGGCTGGTGTGAACGGAGCAACCGGTCGATGTGCTCGGTCGTTCCTTCGGCGGCAAAAAACTCCCCCGTCGAGACGTCGCACAGGGCGAGCCCGCAGTTCCCTTTGACCAGGTGCACGGCCGCAAGGAAGTTGTTTGCCCGGGGCGGCAGCAGCTGGTCGTGGAAGGCCACTCCCGGGGTCACCACCTCGGTAACCCCGCGTTTTACAATGCCTTTCGCGAGCTTCGGGTCTTCGAGTTGGTCGCAGACGGCCACGCGGTTGCCGGCCCGAACGAGCCGCGGCAGGTAGGTGTCGAGCGCATGGTGCGGAAATCCGGCAAGCTCAATTTCAGAGGCACTTCCGTTGCCGCGCTTCGTCAGCACGATATCCAGGGTGGCCGCTGCTCGGATGGCATCCTCGCCAAACGTCTCGTAAAAATCCCCGACCCGGAACAGCAATATGGCATCCGGGTAGTCCTTCTTCACCCGAGCATACTGCTGCATGAGAGGGGTTTCCGAACGCGCCATGGCTCAACGGTGGATCAGGCCACCCGCAACGATGCGCCCCCGTGGGCTCCGTACCGGCCCTCCGCATAGGCCCGGTCGACGTGCAGCCGGTCGACGCCGGTTCCCGGCAGTTCGAACATGGCATCGCGCAGGATGGCCTCGCAAATGCCCCGCAACCCGCGCGCCCCGAGCTTGAATTCAAGTGCGCGGTCCACCATGAAGTCGAGGGCCTCGGCATCGAAGGTCAGTGCGATGCCGTCGAGCTCAAACAGCTGCACGTACTGCCGGATGAGGGCGTTTTTCGGTTCCGTGAGGATCCTGCGGAGCGCTGGGCCGTCGAGCGGGTCGAGGTGGGTCAGCACGGGAAACCGCCCGATGAGTTCCGGGATGAGCCCGTACGATTTAAGGTCCGCAGGGGCGACGTGTTCGAGCAGCGAATCGGTTTCCGCCGCGGTCGGCACCGCGCCGAAGCCGAGCGAACCCCGGCGCATGCGCCGTTCGATGTGGGTCTCGATGCCCGAGAAGGCGCCACCGCAGATGAACAGGATGTGGCGCGTGTTGATCGTCACGAGCTTTTGTTCCGGGTGCTTGCGTCCGCCTTGGGGCGGGACGCCGACTTCAGCCCCTTCCAGGAGCTTGAGGAGGGCCTGCTGCACGCCTTCGCCACTCACATCGCGCGTGATGGACGGGTTGTCGCTTTTGCGGGCAATCTTGTCGATTTCGTCGATGAAGACGATGCCGCGTTCAGCGGCGGCCGCATCGAAGTTCGCCGCCTGCAGGAGCCGGGAAAGCACGCTTTCCACATCTTCACCGACATACCCGGCTTCAGTGAGTACTGTGGCATCGGCGATGCAAAAAGGGACGTCGAGCATGCGGGCGATGGTCCGCGCCAGCAAGGTTTTGCCGGTGCCCGTTTCGCCGATGAGGATGACGTTCGACTTATCGATTTCCACGTCTTGGGAATCCCCTCCTGGACGCAGGATGCGCTTGTAGTGGTTGTAAACGGCAACGGAGAGCGTGCGTTTGGCCGCCTCCTGACCGATGACGTAGGTGTCGAGATGGGCCTTGATTTCCGTGGGCAGGCGCAACTGGAACCCGGCTGCTGCGGGTTCGTGGGACTTGATTTCTTCGGCCACCATCGTGCCTGCCTGCGCCACGCAGCTGTCGCAGATGTGGCCCGTAATGCCCGCGATGAGCATGTTGACCTCCTGCTTCGGCCGCCCGCAGAACGAACACGAAATGGCTTTGCGCCCTGTACTCATTTGCGCTCGAGGACTTCGTCGATCATGCCGTATTCCTTCGCTTCGGAGGCAATCATCCAGTAATCGCGGTCGCCATCGGCCCATACCCGGTCAAAGGGCTGCTTGCTGTGGTGGGCGATGATTTCGTAGAGCTCCTTTTTGAGCTTTTGGATCTCACGTGCCGTGATTTCGATGTCGGAGGCTTGACCGCTTGCACCGCCGAGTGGCTGGTGGATCATCACCCGGCTGTGCTTGAGGCCGGTCCGCTTTCCGTCCGCGCCTGCGCAGAGCAACACCGCTCCCATCGAGGCGGCCATGCCGGTGCAGATGGTGGCGATGTCCGGCCGGATGTACTGCATCGTGTCGTAGATGCCGAGGCCCGCGTATACGGAGCCGCCCGGAGAGTTGATGTAGATCTGGATGTCCTTCGTCGGATCCGTGGATTCGAGGAACAGGAGCTGGGCCTGTACAATGTTTGCGATGTAGTCGTCGATCGCGGTACCGAGGAAGATAATGCGGTCGGCCATCAACCGCGAGAAAACGTCGACTTCGCGGAACGGCATTTGACGTTCTTCAATGACCGTCCGGGTCATGGCGTCAGGTCCGTATGCTGCTGAAATGTAGTCTTCTACGTGGAGGCTGGTCAGTCCGCGGTCCTTGACGGCGTACTTCAGGAATTCCTTGCGCTGTGTCATCCCGGCGAAGGTACGAAGCCAGGCCCGACGCGCAGGCAGGACTTTGCCTGTGTCTTGAAAGACCTTGTGGGACGGGTGCTTAGCGCACGGTCGCCGCGATGCGGCCAAACTCCTCCGGCGATACCGCCTTCGGCTGAATGGTCACCTTCGTCTTCAGCAGGTCCACCGCGCGTCGCTCGGCGATGCGGTCGACCAGCCTGCGGCGGTCTTCTTCTTTCGCGAAGATCTCCTCGGCATAGGTGGTGAGCATGTCATCAGCCACGGGCAGGCCGTAGCGGACGTACTGCGAGGCGAGGATGGCCTTTGCCTCCGCAACCACATCTTCCTTTGAAATGCGCACATCGCCCTCTTGCAAGGTCGCATGCTGCAGCAACTCCCACCGCAGGGACTGTGCGTAGGCCGGGTACTCTGCCTCCAGCTGCTCCTCCGTGAGGGGCTTCTCGTTCGAGGACAGGATCCACCGCTTGAGGAACCGGTCCGGCATGGGCAGGTTCAGGTGGTCGAGCAGGTCCACGACGAACCGGCGGCGGAAGATGTTCTCCGCATCCGCGTCGAATTGGCGTACGAGCTCGGCTTCCACTTCGCGGCGGAAGTCGGCCTCGGAGGCGCAACCCGCATCGGGGAAAACAGCATTCCACAGGGCCTCGTCGTTTGCGTGCAGCTCGAGGTGCTTGATCTCCTTTACGGTCACGCGGAAGTTCGTCAACAGGTTGTGGACGGAGTCGTGGTCGACGCCGAGGATGCCCGCGAGTTCGTCGTGGTCCCGGGTGATGGCATGGGGGTTGAGGTCAGCATACTCACCGACCCGCAGGCCCGTCAGGGCTTTGCGTGCTTTTTTGTCCTCGAGGTGCTCGAGGGAGATGGAGGTGTCGCCGGCGAGCCCGCCTTCGAAGGGTTCGCCGGTTTGGCCCAACTCCTCGATATGGCACATCAGCAGGTCCGTTTCGCCCGCAACCTCCACGTCGCTCAACGTTCCCTGCCGGCGGCGGTAGTCCTCCACCTGGCGGTCCACCGTCTTCGCATCCACGGGAATGTGGTGGCGCGTGAAGACCGCCTTGTTCCCGAAATCCGTCGGAATCTCCGGAGCCAGGCCGATTTCAAACCCAAACTCGAAGCGGTCCGGCCGCTCGAAATCCCCGACCGAGGTGTGCGCCTCCCACGGCATAGGGGAGCCGAGCACCTTGAGGTCGTTTTCGCGGATGTATGCGTCCAGTTGTT
>JBIIRP010000101.1:0-5939 GCA_044341475.1 Flavobacteriales bacterium
CTCAACCTCAACCTCAACCTCGTCCTCGTCCTCCCTCTCCTCCCACCCCCACGACTACACCCTCGTCGATACCCCCGCAGCCCTTGAAGCCCTGGTCGGAACGTTGGGGGCGGCAGAGGTGGTGGCGTTCGATACCGAAACTTCGGGACTCGATCCGTGGAACAGCGTGCTGGTGGGCATGTCGTTTTCGACGGCCGCGGGCAGAGCGTGGTGGGTGCCGGCGACTTCCCCGCATTGGGACTTGAGTGGATTGCTCGACGCGGTGCGGCCGGTGTTGACCGATCCGGCGAAGACGTGGGTGGGTCACAACCTGAAGTTCGACATCAAGGTGTGCGAACTCGCGGGCGTCCGCATGGAGGGAACGGTGTGGGATACCCTGCTCGCCCACTACCTGCTGCAACCCGAATCTGCACACAAGCTGGACCGGGTGGCTGAGACCGAGTTGAACTACCGGCCCATCCCCATCGAGGACCTCATCGGACCGAAGGGCAAGGACCAGCGGACGATGGCGGATTTGGATCCGGCCGCGATTACGGACTATGCCTGCGAGGACGCCGATGTGGCGTGGCGGTTGCGCGAACGCCTCGGGCCTGCGCTCGAGGAGGCCGGAGCGAAGGCCTTGTTCGAAGAGGTGGAATGTCCTCTGGTGCGCGTGCTTGCCGATATGGAGCTCACGGGAGTGCGGCTGGATGTCGAGCAGCTGGCGGAGTCTGGTGAGGATTTGGCCGGGCGGGTGGCGGAGCTGACCGCCCGCATCCACACCCTCGCGGACAAACCGTTCAACCTCGACAGTCCCAAACAACTCAGCGACGTGCTCTTCGGCCATTTGGGCATCGTTCCGCTTGAAAAGCCAAACAAAACCGGCGCCTACCCGACCGGCGAAGACGTCTTGCAGAAACTCGCTGGACAGCATCCCATCGTCAGTGACGTACTGAGGTACAGGAAGTTGCGCAAACTGCTGAGCACCTACATCGAGCCGCTGCCGCGCATGGTCGTGCCGTCCACCGGCCGCATCCACACGGACTACATGCAGGCCGTCGCCGCGACCGGTCGACTCAGCAGCACCGATCCGAACCTCCAGAACATCCCCATCCGCACCGAGGACGGGCGGTCCATCCGCAAAGCCTTCGTCCCGACCGATGCGAACCACGTGCTGCTGGCGGCCGATTACAGCCAGGTCGAGCTCCGCATCGCGGCGTCGCTGAGCCGCGATCCGGGTCTGGTAGAAGCGTTTGCATCGGGCCACGACATCCACACCGCAACCGCCGCGCGGGTGTTCGGGGTGGACATCGTGGACGTCGACCGGGACATGCGCAGCAAGGCGAAGGCGGTGAACTTCGGAATCCTTTACGGCCAAGGAGCGTTTGGCCTTGCCGGCGTGCTCGGCATCTCACGCAAGGAGGCGAAAGCCATTATCGACGCGTACTTCGAGCAGTTTCCGACGCTGCAGGCCTTTACCCAAACCTGCGTCGCCCGCGCCCGCGAATGTGGCTACGCGGAAACCGTACTCGGCCGCCGGCGCTACCTCCCGGACCTGCATTCGAACAACGCCACCGTCCGCGCCTTTGCCGAACGCAATGCCGTCAACGCGCCCATCCAAGGGTCCGCCGCCGACATCATCAAGGTGGCCATGGTCCGGTGTGCCCGCCGATTGCAGGAAGGGGCATTCAAAACGCGGATGATCCTGCAGGTCCACGACGAACTGGTCTTCGATGTTCCGAAAGATGAACTCTCTCGTATTCAACCACTTGTCAAAGAAACCATGGAACAGGCGGTGGAACTCCAGGTGCCGCTCGTGGTCGATGTGTCGACCGGAAACAACTGGCTCGAAGCGCACGGTTGAGCGGCCTGCGCGGCGGGAATCCTCACATCGCAACGTGCAGAACTTCCGCGCGATGGTCCCTGCAACTCGGGAGGTAGGTCGGAATTTGGCCGCCAAACTGAACCTCTTTCTATGCGCGTACTTCCCTTTTCCATCCGCATGCTGCCGGTCCTCGGGAGCTTCGGATTGCTTGTTCTCGCCGGATGCGGGAACGGCAACGATGCTGAAACAGAATCCACTGCCACGGCCGCCGATTCCCTCGATCCAGAAGGGATGGGAGCCGCCTCCCGCACGGATGCGTTGAAAGAAATCTTCCATGCTGCGCCCTCGCCCATGGAAATCGCGGACATGGTCAAGCGGGCAGGAGCGACCTTCGATGCAAAGGCGCTCAACCCGACTTCGAACGCAACGAAGTACACCACGAGCGACCGCCAAGCCATCAACCTCGGCGTATACGGTGCTGACCTGAGCTACGCGACGATGTTTGAGCAAAATGCCGCATCGCTTGAGTACCTCGCCGCCGTCAAGCAATTGAGCAATGCGCTCGGAATCAGCGATGTGCTGACCGACGAAGTCATGGCCCAGGCAAACGCGAACCGCACCGACCGGGATGCCCTGATCGATTTGGTGTCGTCGTCTTTCTATGATGTGAATGAGCGCTTGAAAGAAAACGGGACGGAAGATTTGGCCGGTCTGGTGGTAGCGGCCGGATGGGTCGAGGGAATGTACCTCGCCACACGGACGATGAAGAAGGCCCCGGCCGACCTGAAGGCCCGTATCGCGGAGCAAAAAATTGTGCTCGACGACGTGCTGCGCCTGTGCAAAAGCTACGAAGCAACCCCAGAACTGACGGCACTTCTCGCGTCCATGAAGCCCATCGAGGATGCGTTTGCGAAGGTGACTGAAACCGACGGCTCGCCGGAGGCGACCCAAAGTGAAGACGGCGCGTTCGTCATCGGCGGAGGCCCGACCTACGCAGCCGACGATGCCACCCTTGCCGCCATCGCGTCGGCCGTCGCACAGGTCCGTGCCACCCTGATCAAATGAACCGCACCATGAAGCATTTCCTTCTCCTCGCCGCCGCTTGCGCCGCGTTTGCGGTTTCCGGCTCCGCCCAGTGCCGCACGTTCACGAAAAAGAACTGCATGACCACGATGGACGGCTATGTCACGAACGACAACTACAACAGCGCCATCCTCATTCCCGGCGATGAAGCCGAGCTGATGCTCACCTTCCTCGGCGGCCGAGACTACCGCGTGAACGTATGTGCTCACCCCGTCCTCGGCAAGGTCAAGTTTGACATCTTCGACACCCGCGGCAAATTGCTGTTCAGCAGCGACCACGCGAACGGCAAATCCTATGTCGATTTCAAGATGGCCTCCACGCAGCAGCTTATGGTGCGTGTTTCGGTTCCGGCATCCAAGTCCGCCATCCTCCACGAAGGATGTCTGACCGTTCTCGTGGGCTCGAAGCCCTGATTACCAGCGCTCTTCCATCCTAACCCCACGCAAAACCCTGCCCACCGGCAGGGTTTTGTGCGTTCGAGAAAATCACTCCACAATCAAACGCGCAGGGCGCCCGGTCACACCGGCAGCTACCACACGCACGAAATACATTCCCGGCGACAGTCCTTCCAGCGTTACCTGGACCCGGTGCATCCCTGCCGCAAGCGAGCCCGGCTCTACGCCGCGCACCACGCGGCCCGACGCGTCGGACACCTCCACACGCACCGCTGCGGGCTGTGCGAGCGTGAAGGCACAAACGGTCGAGGTGCGCGTCGGGTTCGGCATGAGCACAGGCGCCTCTCCGGCGGGACCGGCCACTGTACCGACGCCCGAAAGGCCTGAGGCTACGATGTTGATGTCGTCGAGAAAGATGTTGTTGCCGAGGCGGCTTTCGAACTCGAACATCAATCGGAAGCCCGAGGTTAAAAACTGGGGATACGGCAAATCCAGCGTGTACGATTTCCACTCCTCTGGGCCTGCCGGAGTAAACGCAAAGCTGTGCGGTTCCGCGGATGGCAAATCCGTAAATCCCCGGTGCATTCGACGCAACGACCAGGTCTTACCGCAATCTCCAGATGCGTACACCTTTAAGCGATCGTCCGTCTCGTTCGCTCCTTTGAACGAAAACGCCCACTTGTACGAAACGACCACCTCGTCCATGCCGCTGACATCCATGGTCGAGGTGATGAGCCGGTCGGAAGCAAACTCCGTCGCATTCGACCAATTGTGAATGCGCAGACTGCGCGCTCCCGAAGCCGCCGCGGAAGTCACTTGCTCCCAGGTCGCCCCATCCCCCGTGACGTCTTCGATGAACCACGTGTCGGCAAGCGGCGAGGCCTCAAATCCCTGAACCACCGGAAGCGGCAACGCCTCGGGCTCCAGCACTTGGATGTAGTCCGTCTCCGTATGCGACACCTGATCCACCCCATTTCCCACGGTCAGGGAGACAGCGTAGAACCCAGGCTCCGAATAGGCATGGAAGATGCCTTCCTCGCCTGTTGACGTGGCGCCATCCCCGAACGCCCAATCCCACGAGGTCACCCCGTGGTAGCTCGCATCCGTGAAGAACACCGTATCCCCGACGCACACCGTCCGCCGGTCTGCTTCGAAGCGGGCCTCACACAGAATCGGAGCACTTGTGGCACCCGTCGCCGCCAGGTTCGAGGCCGTCCAGAGCTGGTTCCGCTGCGCGGTGGTGCTGTTCATCGCGGCGCGCATGCGGGTTCTTTGGCCTTCGGTAAACATCCGGCTGCAGTAGGAATACTCCATGTAATTCTGCACGTTGTTCAGACCTCCGCACGATTCCCCAGCCAGGTTGCAGCTGAGCCAACCGATGGTGTTCGGCGTGTCGTTCACCAAATCATCTTCGTCGCAGTTGTCTGCCAAACCAGGTTCGTTCGAGTTCCCCCACGTATGCCGCAGGTTCATCCAGTGGCCCGCCTCGTGGGTCAGCGTCCGCGACCGGTACGTGTTGCTCGTCCCGATGGCCCCGCAGTAGTCGTGGGCGACGACGATGCCGTCCTGACCGGCGCCCTGGTTCCCGTTCACCGAGGATGGATACAGGCTGTAGCCCGCTGCACCGGCGGCATCTTCCACGACCCAAATGTTCAGGTACTTGTTACGCGGCCACTGAATCAAATCCTTGACCCCATCATCGCCCACGTAGGTCAACTCACTCAGAATCCGATTGATGCCTGTGTGGCAGTTGCCCGACGGGTCGCGCTGGGCAAGCCGGAACTCGATCTCGACGTCTGCGGCAATGTCCGCGAACTCGGGAATGACCTGCGTGATGTCGGTGTTGAGCTTGCGAAAATCCCGGTTCATGACCTCCACAGCGCTGTACACCTGCTCGTCGCTGATGTTCTCCGGGCCATTGAAGTGAATGATGTGAAAGACGACGGGAATCACGATGAGCTCGTCCCGGTCGCCGGCTTCGGAATAGGCACGCGTCTCGCGCTCAAGTACCTCATCTGCTTCAAGATAGGCCTGGCGAAGGAAGGGATTCCGGCCGAGGAAGCGCTCGAGGGCTTCGGGCTGTCCGCAAGGGCGTGGGGTCGTTTGGCCCGCCGCTCCAGCGGCGAGGGCCCAAATGCAGCACACGGTGAAAAGGACGCGCATGGCGATAAGCTTCAATTCTTGAGGATGGGAAAGATACATCGGTAACCGCGGTCACATGGGTCAAGTTCACGTCAAACTACCTTGCGCTCCGATGCCACGCTTCACTTTCGCCCCCGCCCTCCTGCTTGCCAGCACCCTGCCCGCCCTTTCATCCTGCACTGAAACTTCGAAGGCCGGGCCCGCCCCTGCTGCAGAACAGCGCACCCTGGGCGGTGGGGATGTGACGCCCCAGGCCTTCTCGGCGGCACTCGCCGGGCACCCCGGCGCTGTACTGCTCGACGTACGGACTACGCGGGAATGGAACGAGGGACATCTTACCGGCGCCCAACGGTGGGACTACTTCGACACCGCCTTCCGCGATTCGCTTGCAACCGTGCCGGTGGGCGGGCCGGTGTTTGTGTACTGCGCCGCCGGCGGGCGGAGTGGCGAGGCGGCCACGGTGCTCAAGGAACTCGGGCACCGGGAGGTGTACAATTTGGCCGGGGGCTTCGATG
>JBIIRP010000102.1:0-5932 GCA_044341475.1 Flavobacteriales bacterium
CTCAAGCACAAGCCCCCGCAGCCGGAGGCGACTGGTCCTTCCTGCTCATGATGGGCGGCATGTTCGCCATCATGTACTTCTTCATGATCCGCCCCCAAATGAAGCGGCAGAAAGAGGCACGCAAGTTCCGTGAAGGCCTCTCGAAGGGCGATTCCGTCGTCACCATCGGCGGCATCCACGGCAAAATCGTCGACATGAACGACCGGACGGTCCTGCTGCAAATCGACGGCGCGAAGATCCGCGTCGAGCGGACGGCCATCAATCCCGGCGGCCAAGTCGACGAGCAGGAACTCCAGTCGCGCAGCTGAGATGTCTGAGGCCCGCCCGATGTCGCTCGGCTACGCGCTCGTCCCGGTCGTAGCACTCATGGGCCTGCTGGCCCTGAATGTGGTCGTCTTCGGGGACAGCGCGTCCTACGGCCCGAACCAAATCGCCATGCTGGTCGCCGCCTTCCTCGCGGCCGCCATGGGCGTGGCGCGCGGGGTCGCCTGGCACGACATCGCGGGCTCCATCGGACGGACCATCGGCAGCACGTCGGAAGCGCTGCTGATCCTGCTGCTCATCGGGGCCTTGTCGGGCACGTGGCTCATTGCCGGCATCATCCCAGCGTTCATCGATTACGGACTGCGTGCGCTGAATGCCGAGGTTTTCCTCGCGGCGGCTTGCGTGATTTGTTCCGCGCTCTCGCTGGCCACAGGCACGTCGTGGGGAACGGTCGGAACGGTCGGGGTGGCCCTGGCCGGCATCGGCACGGCCCTGGGCCTGCATCCCGGCTGGGTGGCCGGAGCCATCATCAGCGGCGCGTACTTCGGCGACAAGCTCTCGCCCATGTCGGACACCACGAACCTGGCCCCAGCGGTGTCGGGAACGGACCTGTTCACGCACGTGCGCTACATGCTGTACACGACCATCCCGAGTTTGACCATCGCCCTGGCGGTCTTCCTCGTGGCCGGCTTCGGTGGCGGAGCAACAGCCGAGGGACTGGACGCGGAGCAGTGGGCATTAGCCGACACCTTCGGCGCCGCCGTGCGTTCCAAATTTCACCTCCACCCCGGGCTATTCATCGCCCCCGCCGCCGTCATCTTTCTCATCGTCCGCAAGATGCCCGCGGCTCCCGCCCTGCTCATCGGGGTGCTGCTCGGCGCCGCCACAGCTATCGTCTTCCAGCCCCACGTCGTCCGGGAACTCGCCGGACCGGAGGCCACCACCTATGCACTTGCCAGCTACCGCGTGGCCCTGTCGGCCATGACCAGCGAGGTAGCCGTCGTCACCGGCCATCCCCTCGCGGATGAGCTCCTGACGGCCAGCGGCATGGAGGGCATGCTCGACACGATTTGGCTCATCCTCAGCGCCATGGTGCTCGGCGGAATCCTGCAAGCCACGGGCATGCTCGACCGCATTACCCGCGCGTTGCTCGTAGGCGTGAAGTCCGCCTTCGGTTTGATTGCGCGCACAGTGGGCACCTGCATCGCGTTCAACGTGCTGGCCAGCGACCAGTACCTGGCCATCGTGGTCCCGGGCAACATGTTCCGCGAGGAATATGCACGCCGCGGGCTCGCCCCCGAAAACCTCAGCCGCACCCTCGAAGATGCGGGCACCGTCACCAGCGTACTCATCCCCTGGAACACCTGCGGCGTAGCCCAAAGCGGCATCCTCGGCATCAGCACGTGGACCTACCTCCCCTACTGCATCTTCAACTGGGTCAGTCCCATCGTGAGTTTGGTCGTGGCAGGGCTCGGGTGGAAAATCCGCAAGCTGGTCACAACCGCATAACCCATGGAGTGGGAAGGGTGGATCGAGGTCGAGGGGGCGCGCGAACACAACCTGCAGGACCTGTCGTGCCGCATCCCGCGGAAGTCGCTGACGGTGATCACCGGGGTCAGCGGCAGTGGGAAGAGTAGTTTGGCCTTTGACACCCTCTACGCCGAAGGAGCCCGGCGCTACCTCGAGACCTTTTCGACCTACGCCCGCCAATTCATCGGCGGCATGGAACGCCCGGATGTCGACGAGGTACGCGGCCTCAGTCCGGTCATCTCGATCGAGCAAAAGACGATTTCGCGCAACCCGCGCTCCACGGTCGGAACGGTGACCGAGGTCCACGATTTCCTCCGCCTGGCCTACGCCCGCGCGGCAGACGCCTTCTCGCGCGCGACCGGCGAACCCATGGTCCGGTTCACCGACGAGCAGGTCGCCGAGCGCATCCGCACAGACCACACCGGCGAACGCATCCTCCTCCTGGCGCCCTTCGTCCGCGGCCGCAAAGGCCACTACCGCGAACTGCTCGAGCAGATCATGCGTCAGGGCTATGTCCGCGCGCGTATCGACGGCGAACTCGTCGAACTGCGAGCCGGTATGCGCCTCGACCGCTACAAGGTCCACGACATCGAAGCGGTGGTGGACCGGCTCGAAGTACAATCCGACGGCACCGACCGGCTGCTGCGTTCCATCCGGACCGCCCTGGACCTCGGCAAAGGAACGATGGCCCTCTGTGCGGCCGACGGCAGTGGCGTGCGCTACTTCAGCCGCAACCTCATGTGCCCGACCACCGGCGAAGCGTACCCCGAGCCGGAGCCGAACCTCTTCTCGTTCAACTCGCCCTACGGCGCGTGCTCGGGGTGCAACGGACTGGGGGAAGTGGCCGAGGTGGACCGGGCGCTTCTCGTACCTGACCCGGCCTTGTCGCTGCGGGCCGGCGGGATTGCGCCGCTGGGCGAGCTGAAAGACAGCCGCACCTTCCACATCCTCGAAGCCCTGCTCGACGGGGCGGGCTGCACGGTGCGGACGCCTGTGGGCGACTATCCGGACGCGGTTTGGGGGGTGATTCTGTACGGGTCGGAACGCCCCGTGGAGTTGCCCGACCGGGCGGGAGTGCGCACGGCTCCAGCGCAATGGGATGGACTGGTCGCAGTCGTCGAGCGCGCCGCAGCCACCGGCTCCTCCCCTGCTCTCAAGCGCTGGGCCCAGCGGTTCATGCGCAAACGCCCCTGTCCCGACTGCGGCGGCACCCGCATCCACGAGGTGGCTCGGTCCTTCCGGCTCGACGACCGGACCATCGCCGACCTGGGCGCGTTGCCGCTGCACGCGCTCGGCACGTGGCTCGAAGGCCTCGAAGACCGGCTCTCGCCGCGGCAGCAGACGATTCTGCGGGAGCCGCTGAAGGAGATTCGCGCACGGGTCGGATTCTTGAATGCGGTGGGCTTGGGGTATTTGGCGCTGGACCGGGCTTCCCGCACCCTCTCCGGGGGGGAAGCCCAACGCATCCGGCTCGCCACCTCCATCGGCAGCCAGCTCACGGAAGTGCTCTACATCCTCGACGAGCCCAGCATCGGGCTCCACCCCCGCGACAACCACCGCCTCATCGGCAGCCTCAAGGCCCTGCGCGATGCCGGCAACACGGTCGTGGTGGTGGAGCACGACGACGACATCATGCGGGCGAGCGACTACCTGATCGACATCGGTCCGGGAGCCGGGGTGCACGGCGGCCGGCTCGTGGCGGCGGGCCCGCCCGGCACGCATACCGGCACCGGATCCATCACCGCCCGCTACCTCGCGGGGTCGCTCACCATCTCCGTGCCGAAGGTGCGGCGCACAGGATCGGGCCAGTTCCTGCGGGTGGTCGGCGCCTGCGGCCACAACCTCAAGGGCGTCGACGTCCGCTTTCCGCTCGGGTGCTTCATCGGCGTGAGCGGGGTCAGCGGGAGCGGGAAGAGCAGTTTGGTCAACCACACCTTGCTGCCGGCGCTGCAAAACGTGCTGCTCGGAGACACCCGCAACCCACTTCCATTCAAGAAGTTAGAAGGTCACGAGCACATCGACAAGGTCATCCCCATCGACCAAAGCCCCATCGGGCGCACCCCGCGGTCGAATCCGGCCACGTACACCGGCATGTTCGATGAAATCCGCGCCCTCTTCGCCCGGTTGCCGGAAGCGGCCATCCGCGGCTACAAACCCGGTCGGTTCAGCTTCAACGTCAGCGGCGGCCGGTGCGAAGCATGCGGCGGGGCGGGCGTGCGGACCATCGAGATGAACTTCCTGCCGGACGTGCATGTCCCGTGCGAAACGTGCCGGTCGAAGCGCTACAACCGCGAAACGCTCGAGGTCCGGTTCCGCGGCAAATCGATCTCCGATGTGCTCGACATGACGGTCGATGACGCGGTGGAGTTTTTCGATGCGCTGCCCAAACTCCGCAAGGTCGCTCGCACCCTGCAGGACGTCGGCCTCGGCTACATCTCGCTAGGCCAACCCTCTACGACGCTCTCGGGCGGCGAAGCCCAGCGGGTCAAACTCGCCACGGAACTCGCCCGAACGGCTACGGGCAACACCCTCTACCTCCTCGACGAGCCCACCACCGGATTGCACGTGCAAGACGTCGACATCCTGCTCGGCGCCCTGCAGCGCCTCGTGGACCGTGGCAACACGGTGGTGGTCATCGAGCACCACCTCGACGTCTTGAAGGTCGCCGACCACCTCATCGACATCGGTCCAGAAGGAGGCGAGGCCGGTGGCCGGGTCGTGGCCGCCGGAACCCCAGAGGAAGTCGCCCGCAGCAAAACCAGTGCAACCGCCCCCTATTTGAAACGTATGCTCACGCCATGAAGGTGTTCAAACAACGCGACTGGAACGAGACCAAATCGAACGATGCCTGGTCCATTTTCAAAATCATGGGCGAGTTCGTCATGGGATTCGAGGCCCTGCAGCGCATCGGCCCCTGCATCTCCATCTACGGCTCGGCCCGCATGAAGGAAGGTTCACCGGTCTACGAAGCCGCCCGCGAAGTGGCCTTCGCCCTGAGCGAGCGGGGATTCGGCGTCATCACCGGCGGCGGCCCGGGCGTCATGGAAGCCGGCAACCGCGGTGCGGCTGAAGCCGGGGGCACCTCGGTGGGTCTCAACATCGAACTCCCCTTCGAGCAGCACAACAACCCCTACATCGACCACGACAAGAGCATCGACTTCGATTACTTCTTCGTCCGCAAGGTCATGTTCGTCAAGTATTCCCAAGGCTTCGTCGTAATGCCCGGCGGCTACGGCACACTGGATGAGCTCTTTGAGGCACTTACGCTCGTGCAGACCTCGAAGGTGGATCCGGTGCCCATCATCTTGTACGATTCGGCGTTTTGGGGTGGACTTGTGGAGTGGATCAAGGGCACGCTGCTCGCCGACTATGCAACGATTTCACCGAAAGACCCAGACCTCGTGCATCTGGCGGACACGCCGCAGGAAGTGGTGGATATCATCGACCGCTTTTATGCCAAATCCATCCTCCGACCCAACTTCTAACCCGTGTAACTTCGGACCCACCTATCCGTCTTTCCACCATGCGCCACTTCTTCGCCACCTCCCTCTTCGCGGCCTGCGCCGCAACGGCAGCCGCCCAGTTCCCCTACTCAGGCTCGGCTTTTTCTCACACCTACGCCCCGCTTGCGGAGTACGAGGTGCTCGACGTACCCGCCGGTTGGGACGATCCGACGGTGCCCTTTGCGCTGCCCTTTTTGTTCCCCATCGGCGGTGACCTGATGAACACCTTGAGCATCTCGGGTCTCGGCATCGAGGTGTTTGCGGAGACGGAGTCGGGGTTGTTGCACATCCTTTGGCCCGTGACGCTGGACATCATGGACGTATCCGCCGCTGGCGACGTGGCGGCTGGCGATGCCTCGACCTACCGGACGGCGGTGAGCGGCACGGCCCCGAACCGCATCTTCAAACTCGAATACCACAACGCCGGTTTCTACAACGAAATCGAAGGGGGCGGCACGTCCACGCAGCGGATGAACGCCCAGCTCTGGCTCCACGAAACCAGTGGAATCATCGAGTACCGCTTCGGCCCGAACACGGTGACCGATTGGACTGCGCTGTCCGACGGCATGATGTCGTCTGCGTTGCTCCTTGACTTCGACTACTACTCGTATGCCGGATCCATCCTCGCCGCGAGC
>JBIIRP010000012.1:0-19443 GCA_044341475.1 Flavobacteriales bacterium
CAGCTGCACACTGGATCCGCGATGAGGAGCCACGCCATCGGGGTCCTGCTGTTTGCTGTCCTTGTGCCGGCGACGGCACGGTTCCAGCCGGACTTGCTCGATGTGCTGAACGAGGGCGTTGAGGCACCGGTCGTCCCGGTATCTGCCACGTTCAAGGATACCCGGGTGGTGAACGTGCAAAGCAACGAGACAGCGGCTTCAGGGGTCCTTCACTTTGTCATCGCTCACCGGTTTGGTCGGTTGAACGAGGGTGCGTATGCCTTGTGGGGACTGGACAATGCCTCGATGCGGATGGCGTTCGACTATGGCGTGACCGACCGGCTTCAAGTGGGAATCGGACGCAGCACGCTCGGCAAAACCCTCGAGGCGAGTACGAAGCTCCGCGTGCTGCGCCAAACCACCGGCGGCCGCACCTTCCCCATCGGTCTCACCCTCTTCAGCAGTGTGTTCTGCGACGGATTGCGGTGGACAGAACCGGAGCGCACGAACTACTTCACTTCCCGGCTCACGTTCGTGCACCAAGCCATCTTTTCCCGCAAGTTCAACGACGACTTGAGTTTGGTACTGGTTCCTTCGTTGATCCACCGCAATCTGGTTCCCACCCCGGAGGTAGAGCACGACGTGGTTACGGTGGGACTTGGCGGTCGCTACAAACTCACTTCGCGCTTCAGCCTGAACGGCGAATTCCATCCGTTTGTGACCGGCCGCCCTGCGGGGGCGCAGCCGAGCCTGTCGCTCGGGTGCGACATCGAAACAGGCGGCCATGTCTTCCAACTTCACCTGACGAACTCAAGCGGCATGTTTGAATCGGCCTTTCTGACGGAAACGGACGGATCGTGGGGTAACGGAGACATCTATTTCGGCTTCAACCTAAGCCGGGTCTTCACCGTGCGAGACCGGTAACTTAGGGAAGGTGATTTGCGTATTTTTAATCGCCATGGAATACAAAAAGCACCTCTCTCTCGCTGCGGCGGCACTCCTGCTGTGTACCTCCGGGGCTCAGGCACTTGAGTGCAGCGATTCGACCCGGACAGTTTCCGCTGAGGAGCGCAAAAAATGGGGACAACAGGGCAATTGGGCAGGCTTCGGGATGGGAACTGGCATCTTTATGTACCATGCAGATGGATCAGAATGGGATGCCTTCCGCTTGCTGAGCGATGAAGTGGTGTTCGAGGCTCCTGAAGAATGGCACCTTGAAACGACAAACGTCTCGTCGAACTGGCGTTTGGAGGCCAATCCCATCGAATACCGCCAGCGCATTCTCGGCAACCTCGTCGGCATCACTACGGGCGTCGGGGTAGATTGGTGGCGGTTCGGCATCGACGCAGCCTACCGGTGGCAACAGGATACATCCGCGGTGCTGGCTCAGAGCGTGGGCGGAGGTGAGGTGCTTCGGAATCGGGTAAACATGGGCTGGGTGCGCATTCCTCTGCTGGCCAGTGTGCGTACCGCCCGAGAAGCCGACAAAGGACTGCACATCGAAGCGGGCGCCGTGGCAGGGTACCGGGTTTTCGGAAATCTGGTGCGGGAATTCAAATCGGGAGGCTCGGTCATTCGCGAGGCATCCTCGGATTTGGCATTCAACACCTTCCAACTCAACGCCCGCGTCCTCGTGGGTATCCGGAAGGTCAGTGTGTTCGCTGAAGTGCCTCTCCTTCCGGTCTTCACCTCTCCCTCCGATCACTTTGCATCGGTCGGAACCCTCGGTCTGCACGTGGCCATGCACTGACTCACCGCAGCAGGGTGAAGTCCCCGGAAAAGGTGCCGAAGTTCGCGATGGTTAAGGTGTAGTAGTAGGTTCCCTCTGCGGCGCCTTCGCCGGTCCAATCGTTAAGGTAGGAAGTGCTTTCGAGGACCAACTGGCCCCACCGATCGAAGATCCGCAGGAGGTGATCGGGGAACTGGGGCAGGTAGGGGAATTCCAGTGCCTCGTTCGATCCATCCCCGTTCGGCGTGAAGACGTTGACGAATTCCACGGTGCACCCTTCGATGTAGACTTGCACCGTATCCTGATCTCCACAGAGCCCATCAAGGGTATACGAGACCTCGAGCGGGCCGACACCCGCGGCGAGCAAGTCAATTTCGCCAGTGGTCGGCGAAATGCACCCCACGCAGTCTGATGACCAAATCCCATCCGGCCATCCCGCAGTTGCCAGCCAGGTTTCTGCATCGAGGCAGATGAGTTCCTGCAGGTCGATGGTCGCGTCGCGTTGAATGGCCACCTGGATGGTTTCAGCATCGGTATCGCTGCAGGTGCCCGCAAGGGAATAGGTAACCGTGTGCCCCCCAGGACCCGCTTGCATCGGAGAAAACAGGCCCGTGGTGCTGATGCAGGTGCCACAGCTTGAGGTCCACACCCCACCTGCCTGGGCACCGGAGAGTTGAATCGGCTCAGCGGATTCGCACAACTCACTGACCGGCGAGATGGTGGCATCGACAGGCGTGGCCACTTCGACGGTGCCGAGGATGGGCTGGGAACAGGCGTCATCGAAGGTGTACACCACATCAATCGTCCCAGGCGTGGTGGCGATGAAGGTGCCCGCAGACGCGTTCAGAATACAGGAGGGGCAGGCTGGCGAGGACCAGCTTCCCGTGGCATTTACTTGGGCATCGATCGGGATGTTTGCGGAAAATGCGAAATCGAGCACCCCTTGCTCGCCTTGGCACAACGGGTCCAGTGCGATGAAGGTGCCTGCAAGTTCGGGGGTCACCACGACCACCGCGGTATCCGCTGCCGTGCAAGCGGTGGTGACGGTGTACACGAAGGTCACCTCGCCCGCACCCGCTGCATCCGGAGTGAACACCCCGTTCGCAAAACAGCCCGTGCAGGAAGATTCCCATGAACCGCCGGGCGTTGCAGTCCCGATGGCCACCGCAGGTGCGGTTTCGCAGACCAAACTCGGTGCAGTAATCGCGGGATCTGGTGGAAGAACGACTTCAATGGTGCCCTCAACGGGGGTGTCGCAGGTGCCATCGAAGTCAAAAACGACGGGGAAGACACCCGCACTGCTGCCGGTAAAAACGTCACCGTCCGACAAGCAGGTGGGACATCCGGGAACACTCCAGGATCCGACGACCGGGCCGTTAGGAGTCGAGCCAGAAGCAAGTGTGTAGGCCAAATCCACGGTTTGGCCTGTGCACACGGATTCCAGGCCACTGTAGGTTCCCATGAGGTCTTCGGAAACGAGGACATCCCAGGTCATCGAGTCCGCACAGGCTGCATTCGCCACCACATAAGAGAGCCCGAACGTCCCGGTTCCGGAAAGTGCTGGGTCAAACATCCCGTTGGTACTCAGGCAGGTCCCACACGTACTTGTCCACACACCGCCTGGCGCGTCCGTCGTGAATTCTAAGGCTTCCGCGTCCGAGCAGATTACCTCCGGGACGCTCCACTGCTGGATGGCCACACCCGGATTCACCTGAATGGGAGCCGTGCTGTTTCCCGTGGGACACGCAACATTCGGGACGAACGTGATGGTGTAATTCCCTGTAAAGGCAAGGCCGGGGGCAAATACGCCGGAGCTGGAATTCATGCATCCGATGCAATTCGAGGACCATGTCCCAGGCAGGGAGCTCGTGAATTGAACGGACTGTCCGGAACAGACGGCAGTGGGGCCTGAAAGCGAGGCGGATTGTGGAGGTCCCACATTGACGACGGTAGAAGCCGTTCCGGGACATGCACCTACGGAGGTAAAGGTGATGGTATGTGATCCGGAACCGGCGGTGTTCGAAAAGAAGTATCCGGTGTTTTGGTTAATACACAGGCCACAACTTGCGGTCCAGGATCCGAAGGGAGGCGTCGTGTTGTAGTCGAAGTTAGTTCCTATACAGAGGTTTTGGGGCCCGGTAAACACCGGCGTCGGCGTCACTCCCACGACGATATTGTTCGTAACCACGTCTGCAAAACAGGTGCCGGGCACGGTGTAGGTCACGGGAACGGAACCTGCACCCGCGGCGGCTGGATTGAAAACGAGGGTTGTGGGATCAAAACACCCTGTGCAGTTCACTTGCCAGGTGCCTCCCGGTGTGACCGGGTTCAGTGTGACAGGGGCACCTCCGGTACACGGCGTTCCAGACCAGGAGAAACTCGCATCCGCATCGCTTACCGCCACGAGATTGAGGGTGTCCGTTGCGACTTGGACGTAGTCAGCAAGTGTCGGTTCAGGTCCGGAATAGGCTGTTGTACAAAATGTTGCCGTCCCCGCTCCCCCACTGGCGAGCGTGAACGGCCCAAATGCAGTTCCCCCATTCGGGGTAACTGTGAGTTGTGCCGCACCCCATCCGTTGTTTGCACTGTCCGTCATGTTGAGGGTGTAGCACCCGTTGGGCAGGCATACTGACCCCGTGTACGGCGCAGTTCCACTCGCATAAGCCACTCCCGCTGCCGAGACGATGGACCACGAGACTTGAGCATTTGCGGTTGAGCTGCCTGCGGAAGTCACTGAAATGCTGTGTGTTCCGCAGAAGGTTCCGGCCGGAAGGGCACCCAGTGCACCCGTGAATGCCGTGGTTGCACTTGCACACACATCGATGCTGGGACCAGTGCCGAGGAGCTCGCTGCCTTCGTACCAAAAGGTCAACCCTTCAACCGTTTGGCTGTTTGCGAACCTCCACGCCTTGTTTGTGGCCGTCCACTGACCAGTTGTGTAGCCCACCGGCCCCACACCGATGGTCCCGGCCGCATTTTGAATGCCCACCACCGTGTTCGCCGGGGTGGCGCACGATGGCTTGTTTCCGATGTAGACCTCTACCACATTCGACCCCTCGTAAAGAACAATTTGAGCACTTACCTGCTGACTTTGACAAAACCACTGGCAAACTGCATCGAAATTCACGACAAACCGCCGGCAAGGGGCTGTTCCGAACGTTCCTGTGCGGATGGTGCCGCAAAAGTTTGGGTTGATATCGTGGTACACCGCAAAGATGGCAGGCCTGTCCATGGTGGGATCGGGAACGGGTCCATTCGGGGTCCAATCGCTGAACCCGCCGGTGGGTGCGGAAAACATGATGTATCCGTTCGTAGAAACCCACACATTCGAGTAGGTCGTGCCATAAAACTGGAAGGGGAAGCCGATGGGGATGGCACTGGAATACACATCATCAGCCAGTGCTGGAAGGACATTTCCCTGAGAAAAGGGATAGGGAAGTACGTACGGGATGTCCGAAACGGTGTAGGCATTTCCTCCTCCAGCAACGACGGTCGCTACGGTAGGGGCGGTGAGTGTCACACACGAATCCACACAGGTGATCTCGACATCAGGTCCGATGGAATAGCTTCCAAACGAATTGCACCCCTGTGCAAAGGCCGCCGGAGCTGGAACGATAACCCATCCGACAGCTGCCACAGCAGCCAAGCGCAGGGTGTGTGCGAACAAATGCATGGTGCAAATTGAACCAAACTCCTCAAAAACAGGTTGCATTAGGAAAGGAAACCCGATGCAAACTTGGATTGTAGCTGCAGCAGCAGTGTCGTTAGGTCTGGTAGGGGCCGGATGGTGGGGGTGGAACTTCGCACGTGGCAAACAAGTACATGTTGCCACGGATGCAGTCACCTCCTTCTACGAGTTGAGTGCGACGACCCTGGAGGGAAAACCGTTCGATTTCAGCCAACTCAAGGGGAAGCGCGTCATTATCGTCAACACAGCCTCGAAATGCGGCTACACGCCGCAATACGCTGAACTCGAGGCGCTGCACAAGGAATGGGGAGGTAAAGGCCTAGTTATCCTCGGCTTCCCATGCAACGACTTCGGGCGTCAAGAACCAGGAGATGCGACTGAAATCGGTGAATTCTGTGAACGGAACTACGGCGTTACGTTCACGATGATGG
Source organism: Flavobacteriales bacterium (assembly GCA_044341475.1). GTDB lineage: Bacteria > Bacteroidota > Bacteroidia > Flavobacteriales_D > Sanyastnellaceae > CAMCYM01. The sequence goes on from JBIIRP010000012.1 coordinate 5,828, forward strand.
AAAAGGTCGCGGTCAAAGGAGATGCCCAGCATCCGGTGTATGCGTGGCTCTGCAAGGCCGATTTGAACGGTGTCGGAGACCACGACGTGAAGTGGAACTTCCACAAGTTCCTCATCAACGAAAACGGACAACTGGTCGCGTCCTTGCGCAGCGGAGTTTCCCCGAAGGATGCAGAAATCCAAACCTTCGCACGCGGGAAGTAGAAAAAAATCCACCGAAGTGCTTGCAAAGTCCTGCTGATGGCCGTGTATATTCGGCTCGGACATTCCGATTCTTGTTTCACGATTCAAGCATCGCACGATGAAAAATCAGCACTGGGACTTCGGTCCGGACGATGAAGACGAGGACGACTTCGACTTCGACTTCGAAGAGGATGATCTCGACGGAGACGACGAGGAAAGCGACTGGTAATCTTCGCGTTCGGAGAAAGTTGGAAACCGGCTTCGGCCGGTTTTCGCGTTTCTAGGGCCTTCGGGGTACCTTCGCCGCATGCTCCGCAGTTTCCTTTTTTGGGGCCTGTGGGCGCTCCCTGCGGGAGCCGCCCTCGGCCAAATCCAAGCCCCAGCCACCTACTTCCCCGCTTGGACCCAGCGGTTCACGCCGCACCACGAGGCCCTCTCCTACTTGCATGCCCTGGATGCTGCTTCGGCCCGCATGCAGGTCCGGTCGTACGGAACGACCTGGGAAGGGCGGCCGCTCGAGTACTTCGTCATCGCATCGGAGCGCAACATGGCCCGGATTGACCGCATTCAAGCGGCAAATCGCGCCCGGTTCCGCGGCGAGGTTCCTGAGGCGGACGTTGCAGACATCGCACTGGTGTGGTTGAGTTACGGGGTCCACGGAAACGAGGCTGCCTGCACGGAAGCAGCCCTGGAAGTCGCGCATTCCCTGGTCGCTGGGGGCAAGGAAGTGGACGGATGGCTGGACCGGGTGGTGGTGATCCTCGATCCCTGCCTGAATCCAGATGGACACGAGAAGTATGCCCGCTGGTATACCGAGGTAGCGGGCGTCACGCCGGATGTGCTCGGATCGACGGCGGAGCACGATGAGCCCTGGCCAGGCGGTCGGTTGAACCACTACCTGTTCGATTTGAACCGCGACTGGGCGTGGTTGACCCAGCCAGAAAGCCGTGCACGGCGTTTGGCGTATGCCGCCTGGATGCCCCATGTGCACTGTGATTTCCATGAGATGGGTGGAGAATCGCCGTATTACTTCCCTCCGGCGGCAGAGCCTTACCATGCAGCCATTTCTCCGTGGCAACGTGCGTTTCAAGACGAAATCGGGCGGACCACGGCCAGTGCATTCGACGCGCGCGGAGAACGCTACTTCACCCGGGAAACCTTCGATTTGTTTTATCCGAGTTACGGCGACACGTATCCGACCTACCTCGGTGCCATCGGGATGACGTACGAGCAAGGGGGCAGCTACGGGGCTGGGCTTGCGTTGGAATTAGAAAACGGCACTGTTTTGACTCTAGCGGACCGGGTGGCGAACCATGTGGTGGCGAGTTTGGCGGCGGTGGAGACAGCGGCTCGGTTGTCCGGAAAATTGGTCGATGAATTTGCACGCGCGTGCGCTTCAAACCTCAAAGATCCCTGGGGCCCCTATGCGGGATATGTGTTGCCGGCTGCCGAAAATGACCGGGCTTCCTTAGATGGACTTGCGGCCTTTCTTGCCCAACATGGCTTCTCGAGCTACCGGTACAGTGGGGCTGCTCCGAAAAAGCCATGGGCCGCGTGGTCGTACGACGACGCAGCCACGGCACTGGTGGTGCCGGCAGACGGGGACCTCTTCGTACCGGCTGCTCAGCCCGGGGCGACGCTCTTGCAGGTGCTGTTCGATCCAGCTCCCGTCGTGAGCGATTCGGTGACGTACGACATCACGGCGTGGAGCTTGCCCTATGCCTGGGACCTGCGGGCCTTTGCCGTGACCTCGGATGTGGGGCGAGCGGGTTGGCCGGAATGGACGCCTGCGCCTCCCGCAACCGTGGAGTCGGGCATCGGTTGGGCGGTCCGGCCGGATGGGATGGCCTCCTCGCGGTTCTTAGCAGGGGCCCTTGCGGCTGGGCTGCCGGTGCGGGTAGCGGACAAGCCGTTCACTTCTGGGAACACAGCATTTCCCCGAGGGACTCTGGTCGTCCTCGCGTCGGATGCTCCGGACCGGGAGGTGCAACGCGAACTCGCCGAGGTTGTGCGGTCTGCGGGCGTTTCGGGGGTAGTGGCGCTGCGCAGCGGACGGTCCGAGAGCGGGGCGGATTTGGGCTCGGACGCGTTGCGCTGGATTCCGGCGCCTTCCATCGCCCTGGCGTGGGGCCCTGACGTGTCTCCTCTAGCGGCCGGTGCAGCGTGGTGGCACCTCGAGCACGAACTCAAGTATCCCGTGCACCGGGTGAACACCAGCGATTTGTGCCGCGGTGGATGGGATGCGTTCGATGTTGTGCTTCTTCCCTCCGGTCGCTATCGGGCGCTTCGGGGGGACTGCACCGATGAACTCGCCGGATGGATTGAGCGCGGCGGACGGCTGGTCGCTTGGGGAAGTGCGCTGGGCCTGCTCGAGGGGTCCGAGGCCTTCGGTCTGAGCACGTACAGGGATGAGGAAGAGGAGAAAACGGCCGCAAGCCGCGAGGAAGAGCGGGCAAAGGAGGACCAACTTGCTGCGTATGCGGATGCGGACCGTCGTGCGGTGCGTTCCGGTGTGGAGGGGGCGCTCTTCCGAACGGAAGTGGATTCGACCCATCCGCTGGCGTATGGTTTTTCAGACACGTATACGACGCTGAAGACATCTTCCGACCGGTATGCGCTGCTTTCGGAAGGCAACGCGTTCCGAATCGCGGAAAATGCCCGGCCGCTGGCTGGGTTTGCAGGTTCCCGTGCCGTGGTGGATTTGCAGCAATCGCTGGTGTTCGGGGCCGAACCGTTGGGGTCTGGGGTCGCCGTTTACCTCGTGGATGATCCGCTGTTTCGGGGGTTTTGGGAGGCTTCCAAACCGGTGTTCTCCAATGCGCTTTTTCTCGTTCGCTGAAGCCTCCGCAACGCCGGCTTAGGGTCCGAACAGCTTGCCGTAACCAGCCCGCATCCGGTCGACATCGCCCGCAAAGCGCGCGCGGATGTCCATGGGTTCGAGCAATTGTGCGCGCGGACCGAAGCTCCACAGCTGGCGTTCCCATGCGCCACCGGGGACGAGGTGGAAGGTGAGAATTTGGCCGCCGGATGCGGCTTCCGGCTTGCCCGTAGGCTCCACAGGAAGCGGATTGTTCTTGCACGCCTCGAGGGCGTCTCCCGCAAACCAAATGCGCATTTCCACCACCTCTCCTGCGGCTTGCGGCTCGACGATTGTCCCTTCTATTGCTTCGATAAGCGGATACGACCAAGCCCCAGCAGCCGGGGCGTCTCCCGCCACAGGGCCTGCTTCACGCACTGAGTGGATGGTTCCCGCTCGCAGGACATGCCGATGCCACCCTCCCTCCTTCTGAGAGGCGGTGCCAGCAAACACGACCTCTCCCCGCTCTTCAGAAAGGGCCTCAGGCCGAAACGCGAAAGACGTGTCCCCCTCCTCTCCTTCCACCTCGACCCATCGGCCGTGGGCGAGCGCTGAAAGCAGGAGCTCCCACGGCGCTCCAGCCGGCCATGCCGTCTCCCCGTCGAGCCAAACTCCCGGTGTCCCCTTTCGCGACGCATTCCCCGCAGGAGTGACGAGTCCGAAGGCGAGCCTCAGCCGTCCCTCCACTCCCCGGACCCAGGCATAGCCGGGCACGTCCTGGAATTTGGCGAGCACCGCGAGCGCCCCCTCCAGCCGGGCACTTTCTGCGCTGCTCAGCCGGCCTTTGCGGATGCTCATGCCCGCAGTAGCGTAGCTGTACCACGCGCGCTTGTGCAGGCTGTGCTTGACAATCTTCACGCCGTACAGCCGCTGCATGTCCACCAGGTCCTTTTCGAGCGTGCGCATGGCGATGGGTTTGGTGCCAGGAACGGCTTCTTGCAGCCGTTTGTTGACCAAATCCAGCAGATCCTCCTTGAACATCAGCGTATTCCCACCCGGTTCCTGGTCCTTTCCTTTGCCCCGGGCGAGGCGTTCCTTCGGGGTGCCTTCGGGCGAAGCGAAACACGCATCCAAAATGGAATAGCGCAACAGAGCTAGACGATTCATGCCCGCTAAATTCGCATAATCGATGCGAACTTATCTCCTTTTTCTTCCGGATTTGGATCCCGGAAGCGCACACCGAAGGGGTTCTGGATTCGGATTCAGGTGGGATTCTGAAGCGCGTCGGGTGGTCGCGGGTGGGCCGGAAGGTGGAACCGGGCTTCCCTTTTTATCCTTCGCGTACGGCCCTCCCACCACGATGTTCAGTCCGAACCGCACGTGGTGCACGGCAGCGGCGGCGGGTGCCGGAATCGTCGATCCGTCTACCCGAAGTTCGACTGTGCGCAGGGCCAGCAGGTTATCCGAAGCCACATGGAACTGCACCGGTCCGAGATTGAGGGCGACAGCCGCACCTGCTGTAGGCGGACCTTCCCGCAGCAAACCGACCGTTCCGGCAACGGCGAGCATCTTTCCCCATTCCTGGCTCCAGCCCAGTGTAAGCGCTCGGTTCCCCGGCCCAAACTCACCCGTTTCCTGCATGAAGGTGACTACGGCAGTTCCCCGGCTTCGGGGTCGTTCGATTGCCTTGTGCCGGGCGGAGAGGGTAAAGCGGGCCGGCAACGCAGACCGGAACGATTCGGTCGTTTCCACGATGGGGAACCGGTTCTCGACGGCATCGAGGAGCGCATCGCCCCACACTTCGAGGGTGTCTGCAAGGACGTCAGAGGCGGTGGCGGGATCGAGTATTCCTATTTCGAGTCCTGCGAAAGCCCACTCACCGGTGGCCACAGAGAACACCCGATTTTCGTCCTTCCAGCGTATACCACCCACGTCAACCAGGCCTACGTCGATGAGCGTGCGCGAGCCAAACGACGTGCCTGCACCGAAATCGAATGCAACGCCCCGGTTGCTCAGCCCGGTGAGGTAGCGTTGGGCCTCTCCTGACCCCATGCTACCCGAAGTCCAGCGTTCCGCGCCAGACGTGCGCAAGTCGCCGCCTCCCTGGAACGTCCAAGCCCAGGTGGATGGGTCGGTGGTCCAGCTTCCCGTGACGTTTTGCAGGTCGGCGTGCTCGTAGCCGTAGAGGAGTTTGGCCCGGATTCCGGTGCGCAACCGGCTTCCCCACGTGCGCTGCCATCCGAAAGCGGTTTCGCGGTAGTGGTCGAGCCGAAGGGCTGCATCCCCCCACGCTACTCCACCGAGGGTGCCCTGAAGCGGGAGCAGAAGCAGGTCCGATGGCACATCCGTCCGCACCGCAACGCGCTCCTTCACGCTCAAGGTCAAGAATCCCAACTTGCCCACGCGCGTGCCGAGCGACAGGAGCTCGACCTGAGCGTCCAGCCCGATGCGGTTCGTGCCCTTCCACGTGGACCGCAATGCGTCGAGATTTATGCGGGTTCCCGTGGCCCCGTTGCTCAGGACCTGACCGGGATACAGCAGGCCATTTTCTGCGTGCAGCACCCAGCTGGAACACCCCGGAATCCCTACAAACAGCCGCGATGGATGTTCGGACGCGGGCAGATCCAGTGCATGCTGGGGAATGCGGTCGAGGAGCCGAACCGCAGCATCGTACTGCGCCTGTCCTGCCGTCGATGCGGCAACAAGCAGAGTCACATAGATGCGTTTCATAGGACCACGTTGAAGTCTACCCGAGCGGCCAGCGCAAGGCGAATGGAGGATTCGGGGAACAGCCGCACATCACGCTGATCTTCAGCGCCATGGGACTGAACTACCGTGCGCAGAATGAGCCGATCACATCCGGATTCGACCAGGTAGGCAGCTGTCGGTCCTTCGAGGACAACATCCCACGTCGCAGATCCTGGTGCGGTAACTCGGCCCGCATCTGGATGGCCGTCAGGCAGGGTGAAGTCGATTTGGCCTGCCGCAAACGCCACGGAAGATTGCCCCGCGAAGATGGATTCTAGGACGGTGCCGTCGGGGGCTGCAAACTGTCCCTCGAGCGTTCCCCCGATCGGGAGGTAGTTTTCGAGTGAAATGCGCACCACCACCTGCTCGACGTCGTCCCACGTCAAAGGTTCCGGAATGGCGTCCGCAAGTGCGCCTGCAAGGTCCACTTCCAAGGTGTCTCGCAACACAAACCCGGACGCATAGCCATCAAACGGAAATTCAAGAGTCAAGGCGCCTCGCGTCCGTCCCGACCGCGCAATGGTTGAGGATGTCCCCGGAGCGTTTTGCCAATCCAGCGTCCCGGACAGGGATACTTCGCCAGTCGCTCCGTCCCAGACTTCGCTCAGGGAGGGCGCTGTGTTTTCATTCGTCAAGATATGGGTCCAAAAAACCGTTGAACCGATCGGAAATGCAGGGCCCAGAGGCGGGATGGATAAAACCCCCGGACCGCCCACGTCCATGCTGCCCGATGCCGTAGCCACTTCGAACGAGTTGAATGCCAGTTGTGCACTGATTCCCTGACCGTGCTCGATGTGCAGCACAACCCGTGGTTGCGCGATGTGCAGGGTCTGATTCAATCGGTCCGCAAACAAATCGACAGAGTAGACGTTCGTGAAATCCAGCGGTTGCGCAGCGGAACAGTCCCCAGAAATGGTTTCCCAACCGGAGGCGTCGAGCGCCAAGCCGACCGAAATCGCATCCCCGGGAACCGAATTTCCAGCTCCCGGAACCGCTTGCAATTCGACCTGCACCGGCACTCCGCCGGCGACGGACCACGTACACCCTGCAAGAGGAAGTTCCACCGAACCTCCGACCAGGCAGTTGGCGGAGACCGGGCTGCCTGCATGCAGCAGGGTGGGCAAGGTAACGGTGGCGGCGCCCCCGATGGGCCCTTCAGCATTCAACGTCAGAGCAATACTGCCCCCGGTGAAGGTGGCTTCGAGCATGTCGCACCCCCCGGGTCCCTGAATGGGCCAACTCAATGCAAATGACACCTCGACGGGCATCCCATCCGGCAGAGCATTGAGCACATTCGCCTCTGCGCTTGACAACGCGTGTACCAGCAGGGTGCTTTCGTTTTCCCACGAAGTCAACACGTCCGAGCCGACATCGAACAACGGAATGGTCCGCACATACACGAACTCGCTGCCGGCCTCATTCAGAACAAAATCCTCGGTATCCAGGAACGATTCAAGCCCATCTAATGTGATGGTACCTGAGCCGAGGGGGATTGCGAACTCCGGACTCAGAGCTCCTGTGAACCCGAGATCTTCGTCCAAGTCGAAGGTTCCTGTCGAGCACCCTGCAAGGAGGAGGCTGCAGGCGAGCGTTGCAGCGGAATGCTTCATGGCCTGTCTACGTTCTGGCCGCGTTCGAGGTTACTTTCGAGCATGCGCGGGACCACTACCATCCTCTTACTGCTTGCAGGTTCCCGCAAACCGCTGGGGCTTTGCGGGACAGGGTATGCCCTTTTCGGTCGTTCAGTTGCGCGTTTTGCAGGAAGGAATTTCCCTGTCGGTGTTCTTCGTGCTCGCGCTCTATCTGGATGAAAAGGCGGAGTTCAAGTGGAACCACGCTGCCGCTGGTCTCTGCCTTGTTGCCGCCGTTTACTTCACTTCCGAGGTCAGTAGGTGTCTTCGGTTGAGATGACTTTCTCTACTTGGTCAGCCGCTACCGCGGCCAAACCGATCATGGAGCGCAAGTCATCCGCGCTGAGATCCGTGGGGACCTTGACCACGTACTGCAGCATGCGCTTTCCATCCGGCGCTTCGATGATTTCCCAGCTTCCGATTTTGTTCTCGCCATTTTCCACGAGTACTCGGTACAGCAAGTCCTCCCCGAGCTCTTCTCGGGTTTCGGCCACCTTCAGCGGGGACATGATTGTGCGGACGGTCACATCATCGTAGGACAACACGCTGCTGTAGACGAACACAAGCTGCGTCCTTCCTTCTCCCAGTCCGATGACAAGTTTGAAATCGCCGTCGTCGTCGATTTCGTACTTCAAATCGGCCTTGTCTAAGGCTTTTTTCACCGAGGTGTCGAACTCGGCTTTCTGAGCGAATAGGACACTGGGGGTTGCGGCAAGTGCCAAACCCAAAAACAAAGATGGAAGAGATTTGCGCATGGGGTAAAAGTCGCAGGATTGAGAGAAATTCGGTGCATGAAAACGCAGAACTCCGGCATTCTGGTCTTTTTTCTGCAGTTCGTCGACGTTTTTGGTAGCCTTTCTGCCCAAACTCCTCCCGGACTTCCCCGCGTGACAGATCCGCAACTCACCTGCTCCACAGTGCACCACACGGCGTATAGTTTGGGGTATTCTGAAGCCCACGAACAGGCGTGTTGGGTGCAGCACAAGGTCGTTCGCTCTCAGCTCGAGGGGGTTCGGTACGAGCGAACAGATGACTTTCGGTCAGATCCCCGAGTAGCAACCGGTTCCGCCTCGCCCGCGGCGTACAAAGGCAGCGGTTACGATCGGGGACACTTGGCTCCCGCGGCGGATTTTGCTTGGAGTGCAACGGCGATGAGCGAGAGTTTTTTCATGAGCAACATGAGTCCCCAAGTACCGGCCCTGAACCGGGGCATTTGGGCCCGACTTGAAGACGCTGTGCGGGATTGGGCAAGGGAAGCCGACACGCTGTGGGTCATCAGCGGTCCGGTACTTGAACCGAATCTCCCCGAACTCCCAAGTGGAGTGGCGATACCCAGGGCTTTTTGGAAGGTGGTCTATGACCCTACCCCGGTTCCTACGTGTGCAGCATTTCTCATGCCTCAGGCCGGATATTCCGGGTCGTACTGGGACTTCGCTGTTTCCGTAGATGCCATCGAGGCCCGATCTGGAATCGACCTGCTTCATGGCCTCCCGGATGAGGTAGAAGATGCCCTTGAACGGTCGGTCGCGCGATCGAATTCCTGGCAATAAACCTTACGGGAAGCGCCGGTCGTTGCGCGGTGTGGACTTTTTCTCACCATGCGGTGCGGTGGCCGAAACGAGCCAAGAAGATTCTGGTCGCCCGAAAACCCGCGCATTGTTATAGGCCATTTCAGGGGTGAGTACGGAGGTGGCCCGTGCCCTACCGTCTTCGCCGAGTTCGAGCGCAAGAACGACATCCGGACTTTCCACATCCCGCGAGGCCAGAGGAAGACCGAAGCCCACACGGTTTTCCTTGCCCATCCACAATGGAATTGCAGTGCGGTAGTCCGAAGCATGCCGCCTCAAGCTCACCACGAACATCTCCTGGGCATTCGAGATCAACGTGCGAAGCAAGGCCTGTTCGGCCCGGATGGCCTCACGCAATTCACTGAAGTACGCCGAGGCTTCTTCCCGTTCCCAACCCCGGATGTCTTGCAGGATGATGCGTCCGCCGAACGTCTTGTCCAGCCAATCCTTCGGCCACCGGTGCACGAAGTCGAGCACAAGGTGCTCCCAATCCGCGTCGGCGTGGACAAGTTCCGCGGTCAGAATCAACTCTTTCGGCGACTCCACGAAGGCAGGAGGTTGCGGGAGCTCATCCCAAAGCTCGGCCATGGCTTCCCCTAATCCCCGGCTGCCTTCGATGGCAAACCCTCGGAAGAACCAAGGCTGCGCATCTGGTCGTTCGTTTTTAGTGAACACGGCATAGATGGGGCGGAATTGTGAAGAATACAACCCGGTATGGAAGCATTGATGCGTCCCATCTTTTGAGAGGGACATGCATTCTGTCCCGAACGCCCGATCAAAAACCTGATTGAAGTAACTCTTGAGGTACCGCAGCCCTTTGCCCCATGGCTCCGTGCGGGCAAGACCAGCAAGACGTTCTAAAGGTTCAGGATAGTTTGGTAAGAAAGCAAAATCAAAAAGCCTCATGTGTTTTACATTATTCGAGCGCAAAAATAGTGCACAAGAAGAGTGTGCGCGACGCGTTAACGCCTTTTCACACCAGCCAAGAGCGAATCCGGGTGAACACACCGATTGCACTCCAAGAAACGGCCCACGAAATCCCAAGGATGAATTCAAACAGGAGGAGGGTCTTCATAGCACTAAGGATGTACTTCCGCTACGCGGAACAGGAGAGGCAAGTTACAGCAACAGGTGTTAAAACGAGCCTCCCGCGCCACCACCACCGAACCGCCCCCCTCCGAACCCCCCAAAACCGCCGCCAGAAAAGGGGCCTCTCCCACCAGAAAAGTCGGAAAAGCGCACACCCGCATGGCGTTGGGCGGCCCAGAAAACACCCCAAGCGACCCACCATGGGAGCCGGTGCACCCGTGCCGTGGTGCGGATGCCATGCACGATGGCCCATGCTGGTGCAACCAGGAAAACAAACGCCAAAAGGACAACCGCAGGCCACGGCAAGGATGGAGCTTTTGTGGGGGGGGTAGAACGGTCGAGCGGCTGACCTTCGAAGACCTTGAAAACGGCTTCAGTTCCGACATGCAGGCCATCATACCAAGCGGCGTCCGCGAGGTAGGGACGCATGAGGTCAATGATTCGGCCAGCCAACGCGTCGGTTAGTATGCCTTCAACCCCACGGCCCGTGGCCAAAAAGACACTCCCTGCTCGGTCTTCTGTGCGGGGACGCACAGCAAGAACGACACCGAGATCTTCGCCAGCTCGTCCCACACCCCACGTATCTCCGACTTCAGTCGCAAACTCAAAGGGTTCAAGTCCGCAAAACGTGGGATGGGTGACCACGACCAGCGTAATGTGCAAGGAATCCAGGCCGCGCAACAGTTCACGTTGCAGGGCGATTTCTTCCGCCTCAGAAAGGACGTTTGCTTCGTCCACCAGGAGCACGCGCGGGCGAGGCGGCGGCAGGCAGGAAGGGGGGAGTGCGGCCTCGGCTCCCGCAACGGCCCCCGCGAGAACCAGAAATCCCAGAATCCACCGCCTCATTCGACAGAAACGTGGTCAGGCAATTCGTTCACATCGCCCGGTACACTCGGGAAATGCTGAGCCAAAGTTTCACCGCATCGTTCTACAAGTTCCGCAATTCCACCGGTGAAGTCACCCGCTTGAAAAGACGCCGTTGCTGCTGAAGAAAGCTGTGACCAAAACGACGCGGGGACCCGGCCGTTCACGCCTACGTCGCCGAGCACCGCCCATTTTCGGGAGATCGGAGCGACGTAGACCAGAACGCCATTTCGAGCAGCGGTTTTGTGCATGCCCAAACTCGCAAAAATCCGAGCCGCGCGGTCACGTGGGTCGCCTTCGCAGGAGCGTGCGATGTGTACCCGAAGCTCTGCCGAGGTTGCCCGCTCTACCGTTTCAACGGCGTTTTGGATGCGTCGGAGGTCACATGGGGGCCAAGGAGTCACAAGAACGGGCTTCAGAAGTTGACCTGGGGAGCTTCAGCAGCCTCGGGTGCCGCCTCGAAGTAGCCACGCTCTTCGAAACCGAGCAGGCTTGCCCAGATGTTCCCGGGAAAGCGTTTGATACTCTTGTTGTACGCTTGAACCACCTCGTTGTACCGAGTCCGGGAAACGGCGATGCGGTTTTCCGTGCCCTCAAGTTGGTTTTGCAAGTCGATGAAGTTTTGGTTTGCCTTGAGCTCAGGATAGGACTCTGCATACCCCATCAAGCCGCGCACTGCACCGGTCACGACCGTATTTGTGCGTTCGACCTCCGCCAACCCCGAGCCGTCGCGGGCAGCCGTCAAGGCTCCCATGGCTGCAGCCCGGGCCTCGGTGACCCCGATCAAGGTAGATTGCTCAAACTCCGCATACCCCTTCACCGTCTCCACGAGGTTCGGAATAAGGTCGAGACGGCGCTGGTACTGGGTTTCCACATCTGCCCAGCTCGCCGAGACCGCCTCCTCCCGGTCGATCAATCCGTTGTAACTCGTCCACGCCCAACCTGCGAGAAGCAAAAGGAGGACGACAGGAACACCCCACGCAAGCAATCGCTTATTCATGAGGCAAAGGTACCCTACTCGAACAGCCTCAGTTGCACAAAAAAAGAAAAGCCTCGGGTTTCCGAGGCTTGTGTTGGCGGTCTGGACGAGACTCGAACTCGCGACCCCCTGCGTGACAGGCAGGTATTCTAACCAACTGAACTACCAGACCAATTCCCCTCCTGCGAGGCGGAGCGCAAAGATACACCCGCACTGCATGATTCTGCAAATGTTGTACCGCTCGGCCCCCAAAAAAGTTACAACTCAATGGGAGTCAAGGCGTCCTACGTCCCGCCTGCATGCGCGTGCGGCGAACGAGGTAGGCACTGAGGACCGGATACACCCCCTGAGCCCGGTCCACATCGACCCAATCGACTCGGTATTGGGCACATTTGAGCTCAAAATCCGCTCGCATCCGGGCCATCGCGTCGGTGTACATCGTTTGGGCTTCGCCCGGAAACAAACGCACTTCTTCCCCGGTCTCGAGATCCGCAAAGCGCGTCGGACGGTTTTCAAACGCGAAATCCACCTCTGTCGAAGCGTCTAACACGTGAAAGAGAATGACTTCGTGCTTGTTGTGCCTCAAGTGCTGCAAGGCCCCGAGCAGGGCATCCAGGCCTCCGGGATCTCCGAGAAAGTCACTGAATACACACACCAGCGACCGCTGGGGACACACTTCCGCGACCCGGTGAAGAGCCGCGGCCGTCTCCGTCGTTCTACCCGGTGCAGGAGGAAGTGGGGCAGCATCGAGCACCTCATCGAGCCGATGCACCACGGCCCGAGCGTGTGCCGCGCTGGAACGCGCGGGCAGGTGCAGATCCTCCCCATTTCCGTAGGTCGACAAGCCCACGGCATCCCGCTGGCGCTTCAGCATTTCCATCAATGCGGCAGCCGCATGCACAGAGAAGCCGAGTTTGGTGGCGCTTCCCTCCTCCCGCGTGGTCGGCGGAGGATAGACCATCGAAGGACTGCGGTCGATGACCAGCTGACAGCGCAGGTTCGTTTCTTCCTCGTAGCGTTTGACGTACAAGCGGTCCGTCCGGGCATAGAGTTTCCAGTCCAAATGGCGCGTGGACTCTCCCGGATTGTACATTCTGTGCTCTGCAAACTCGACGCTGAACCCGTGAAACGGACTCTTGTGCAATCCCGTAATAAACCCTTCCACGGCCTCCCGGGCAAGGAGTTCCAGATGCCCGAGCCGCTGGTTCAGCGCTGCGTCCCGCTGGAGGGGCATCTCACATCAAGGCGTCGAGCTTCTCGACGAGAACCTGCTTGGGCACTGCACCGACGACCTTATCGACCACCTGCCCGTTTTTCAGGAAAAGGATGGTCGGAATGTTGCGGATGCCAAATTGAGCACTGGTACCCGAATTGTGGTCCACGTTGACCTTGCCGATGACGGCCTTGTCGCCGTATTCCTGCGCAATCTCTTCCACCACGGGACCTACCATGCGGCACGGCCCGCACCACTCTGCCCAAAAGTCCACCAACACCGGCTTATCACTTGCAAGAGCCAAGTCCGCGAAATTCGTGTCCGTCAATTCTACTGCCATCTCTCGTGGATTGTGCGCCGTGGGCGCGGTTCGGAGTTCAAAATTACAACGGCTTCTCTATTTCTCAGCCCCCGATTCGGTTCCATTCGAACCGGCATTCGATGCCCGCCGGCCCCGCAAATCCTTCGAGTTCCTGCAGGGCTTCGTCCGTCAGTCCGATGCGTCGCGTGCGGCTGACAAACTGGACGGCTCCTTCCGGCGCGGC
>JBIIRP010000103.1:0-5837 GCA_044341475.1 Flavobacteriales bacterium
GAATAAAGGTCGGATTCGCGCCGTTGCCCGTCACAGCAGAAAGGAAGTCCGTCGTGTTCGGGGTCTTCACGTACATACGGTACTTCGTGCCTTGCGGGGTAGAACCGAGGTTCTCGATTTCCACGCTAAATCCATCGACAGAACCGCCGAGGTAGCAGCAGTAGGTGCAGCTTCCGTTTTCTTCCGTTGCAGCAGAGGAATAGTTGCACGCCTCCGCGTCGGTGCAACCGGAAACTTCATCGTCGTCGCACACGCCGTCGTTGTCGGTATCCGTGTCGAGCAGGGTTCCCGTTCCGTCCGTAGCTCCGCTGCAGGAATCGCAGCCAGCAGGGTAAATGCATGTTGCACCGGGGTCGGTAGCAGCTGAATTGTAGTTACACGCCGCAGCATCTTGGCAACCGGCGATTTCATTCGCGTTGCACACGCCGTCGTTGTCCGCATCGTTGTCCACCACCGTACCGGTACCGTTCGTTGCACCGCTGCAGGTTTCGCAACCGGTCGGGAACACACACGTCACCGTCTGGAGCGTAGAACCTGCGTCGAAGTTGCAGGCCGCTGGATTCGTGCAACCACAAACTTCCGGGGTGATGACAAACTGGTGGGTGAATGCACCGCTGCCGTCGCCCGGGACCACACGTACGTGCAGGGACGCACTGATGTTGCCGGCAGTCGTGATCTGCGCGAGCATGACCTTGTTGTCTGCTCCGGCCAAACCGTTTGCAAAGCCAGCCGGAATATACCAGCCGCCACCGCCGGGGGCGTTCGAAGCATTGATGGTCAGCGCTCCACCAGCGTTAAACGATGAAGCCCATGCCGAAGAATTCGACAGGAGCACATCGCTTTCACCGGCAACGGCTTCCGAGGTCAACCCGATAGAGACATAGCTGTCGTACTCGAGCGCCGGGAAGTAGGCGAACAATGCAGGGTTAATCTGATTGACCGTGAGCCCACCGAACTGATTCTGGTAAATCGGAGCGGTCGAGGTGATCGACACCGTACCAGGTCCTGTGGTACCGTCTGCTAAGACGGACGACACGTAGTCGTTCGCAGCGGCCGTTTGAAGGTAGACGCGGTAGGTCTTTCTCCCCGCAAGCGCCGAGAGCGACGAGGGCAATCCCGTGGCGGGGAAGGAGGCGTGCTCCTCGACCACCAGCTGGTAGCCCGGACGACCGGCCGGCCCTGCACCGTAGCCCCAACAGGCAGTTTGGGCAGCCAATTTGCCCGAAACACCTGCAAATCCTGCAAGTGCAGCGAGCAGTAAGTAGAATTTCGTCTGCATTATTCCTAGGTTAAGCGTCCGAAAAGTACGAAATATCGAGCGTACTTCCAAGAACATCGTGAGGAAAGTTCGTTTCATCGACAAATCCTTGTAGTTCTTGTGAGAGAGTGGTGTCATGGCAGAGGGTCCAAGTGGGTCGGCGGGTTTAACGTAAATTTGGCCCAAAAGGTTACCCCGCCATGTTTGATCAACTGCAAGAAAAATTTGCCCGCGCGTTCCAAGTCCTCCGCGGGCACGGCAGCATCACCGAGGTCAACGTGGGGGACACGCTCAAGGAAGTGCGCAAGGCCCTGCTCGACGCCGACGTGGACTTCAAGACGGCAAAGGAGTTCACCGCCCGGGTAAAGGAAAAGGCACTGGGCCGCGAGGTGCTTACCTCCCTGAAGCCCGGCCAGTTGCTTGTGAAAATCACCCACGAGGAACTGACGGCCCTCATGGGCGAAGCGGCAGCGGAACTGCAGCTCACGGCACGACCGACGGTCATCCTGATGGCAGGTTTGCAAGGTGCCGGTAAGACCACCCATGCCGCAAAGCTTGCGCGCCACATCCAAGAGAAGCACAAGCGCAACGTGCTGCTCGTGGCCTGCGACGTGCACCGTCCGGCAGCAGTCGACCAGCTGAAGGTTGTGGGCGAAGCTGCTGGTGCTGAGGTCTATGCAGAGCCCGGCGTGACCGACGCCGTGGGAATCGCGACCCGCGGGGTGGCGCATGCGAAGGCGAACGGGTTCGGTGCGGTGATTGTCGATACGGCCGGCCGGTTAGCCATCGATGCAGCGATGATGGACGAAATCGCCGCTGTGGAGCGCGCAGTGCAGCCGCACGAAGTCCTGCTCACAGTCGATGCGATGACGGGGCAGGATGCGGTGCGCACGGCGGCGGCATTCCATGAACGGCTGGGAATCACGGGGGTTATCTTGACCAAACTCGATGGCGACACCCGCGGGGGTGCCGCCCTCGCGTTGTACTCGACCATCGGCAAGCCCATCAAGTTCGTGGGGGTCGGCGAGAAGCTCGAGGCGCTCGAGGTCTTCCATCCCGATCGGATGGCCAGCCGAATCCTCGGCATGGGCGACGTGGTGTCGCTGGTCGAACGCGCGCAGCAGGTGATGGACGACGCCGAGGCTGAGCGGCTCGAGGCGAAAATCCGGAAGAACAAGTTTGACCTAGAAGACTTCCTCGCCCAAATCCAGCAGCTCAAGAAAATGGGCAACGTCAAGGAGCTCATGGGCCTGATTCCCGGCATGTCCGCCGCGATGAAGAACATCGACATCGACGAGAACAGCTTCAAGCGGGTCGAGTGCATCATCCAGTCGATGACGCCCGACGAACGTGCGAAGCCGGACATCATCGACGCGAGCCGCAAGAAGCGCATCTCCCGCGGTTCCGGGACGGAAATCAACGACATCAACCGCCTCCTCAAGCAATTCGAGGACATGCGCAAGATGATGCAGCTCATGACGAAGGGCGCCGGAGGCCAACGCAGCCGAGCCGCCGGTCTTTCGCTCCCTCGCCGCTGATCCATGGTACTGCTCGACGGCCGCGCTACCGCTACTGCTATCGAATCGGAGATCCGGAGCGAGGTCGAAGGGCGTTTGGCCGCCGGAGGACGTCGGCCGCATTTGGCCGCGGTGCTCGTGGGCGACCATCCGGCGAGCCGGGCCTACGTCACGAACAAAGTGAAGGCCTGTGCGCGAGTCGGATTCGATTCGACTCTGATCGAACTGCCGGTCGACATCCGGCAAGGGGCGCTTCTCGATGAAATCGAAGCGCTCAACGCCGACCCCGCCATCGACGGGTTCATCGTGCAACTGCCTCTCCCGGAGCACATCGCAGCAGACGACATCCTGCTCGCCATCGACCCAGCGAAGGACGTCGACGGGTTCCACCCAGAGCATGCTGGCCGCATGGCCCTCGGACTTCCCGGGCTGCTCCCGGCGACGCCCGCCGGTCTGCTCGAACTCCTCACCCGTTATGGCATCTCGACCGCGGGTATGCGGGCCGCCGTCGTGGGCCGCAGTTCCATCGTGGGCACTCCTACTTCCCTCCTGCTCAGCCGCAATGCCGAGCCCGGCAACTGCACGGTGACGCTGTGCCACAGCCGGACCCGGAACCTGCCGGATATCTTGCGTGAATGCGACCTCGTCGTGGCAGCCATCGGCCGGCCAGAATGGATACAGGCCGACTGGATCCGCGAAGGTGCCGTAGTGCTCGATGTAGGAATCAACCGCGTCGAAGATGCGTCGCGGAAGTCGGGATTCCGGCTGTGCGGCGACGTGGACTTCGCCGGGGTGGCCCCGCGCTGCCGCGCCATCACGCCCGTGCCCGGAGGCGTCGGGCCCATGACCATCGCGATGCTGCTGAAGAATACACTGCGGGTGGCGGCGGGCAGTCCGTTTTGCTGAACATGGGGGGGTGGACGGCGGAGGATGCGGTGTTCCTGGGGCGGGCGTTTGAGCTGGCCGAGCGGGGGCGCGGGGGCACGGAACCGAATCCACGGGTGGGGTGTGTGCTGGTGGCGGGGAGCCGGGTGATCGGGGAGGGCTGGCACCGCAGGGCCGGCGAGGCGCACGCCGAAGTGCGGGCGCTCGAGGCGGTCCGCGCGGGGGACCGGGCCGCCGTGGGGGGGTGCACTGCTTATGTTACGTTGGAGCCCTGCAGCCACCAGGGACGGACTCCGCCCTGCGCTGACCGGTTAGTGGTTGAGGGCGTGGGGCGGGTCGTGGTGGGTCGGCGGGACCTCGATGCCCGAGTGGACGGGCGGGGACTAGAACGGCTGCGGGCTGCTGGGGTGGAGGTGGTGGTGGCACCAGAGAGGCGCGAAATCGCGCTGCAGTTGCGGCGGTTTGAGGTACCGCGCCAGGAAGGCCGGCCTTATATCGTGCTGAAGTGGGCGCAGTCCAGCGATGGGTTTGTTGATGCGCGAGAGGAAGGTGAGGCCGAGGCGGGCTCAGGTGGGACGCCCATTTCTGCACCGCGGTCGCGGCTCCTGAGTCACGCGTGGCGCACCTGGGAGGACGGCATTTTGGTCGGGGGACGGACCGCACTCGTGGACGTGCCCCAGCTCGATGCGCGGGCGGCCGCCGGTCGTTCGCCCCGTCCGGTCGTCCTCGGCCGTCCCCTGCCGGCAGGCCACCCGCTCGCCGCCCGGGCCCTCCTGCTCGACCCGGATACCCCCCTGCCCGCCGCCCTCGCGCGCCTCGCCGCAGACCACGGCCTCAGCTCCCTCCTCGTCGAAGGCGGCCCGACGACACATGGGAAGTTCCTTGCGGCGGGCGTTTGGGACGAAATCCGCATCCTCGAAAGCCCGCACGCACTGGGCCGAGGACTGCGCGCCCCAGCAATTCCGCAGGACGCCGAACCGGCCGACCCCGCCGTGGCCCCGATCTTGCACGTCGGCGAGGACCGCGTGCGCGCGTACTTCCGAAGGGCCGACGCACCGACGGGGCCTGCGGCGTAGTTTCGCCGCCATGCTCGCCCTCTTGCTCGCCGTCTTGTGCACGGCAGGACTTCTGATCATCTTCCGCGCCTTTCCGGCAGCCCAAGTGAACCCCCTTCACGCCATCGCGGTGAACTACGGCGTGGCAGCGGCCTGGGGTTGGAGTTTTGCAGGGGGGCCGGCTGCCTTGCTGGATTCCGCCCATCTGCCGTGGGTGGCCGCGGGCGCGCTCGGAGGACTCGGCTTCATCTTCATTTTCCGGCTAACCGCCACGTCTACTGTGGAGTGGGGGATGGCGACCACTTCGGTCGCTTCCAAACTCAGTCTCGTCATCCCCTCGGGCATCCTCCTCGCCTTGCATCCGACCGACCACCCGAATGCTCTGAAACTCGCCGGGATGGCCTGTGCGCTTCCGGCTGTGGTGCTGTCGTCTTGGCCCGAGCCAGGGGCTGGACCGCGGGGCCGCTGGTGGATCCCGCTCGCCCTCTTCTTCGGCGGCGGCGCCGTCGATTTGCTTTTTGCCTGGTACGGCGGCGCAGAACACATGACCGCCCCCGAACACCCCTACCTCTTCGCCGCTCTGCCCTTCTCCACCGCCTTTTTCACAGGCCTCCTTGTCCTCGGCGCCGAGCGGGCCCGGTCCATTCGCGTCACCGGCGAGCCTGTGCGTTGGACGTGGCGCGATGTCGCCGGCGGACTCGTGCTGGGAACGGTAAACTTCGGCTCACTCTACTTCTTGCTTGAAGCCTACGCCCGCGTCGACCTCGACCGGTCCGCCATCGTCCCCGTGCTGAACCTCGGCGTCGTCGTCCTCAGCGCAACCGTCGGCTTCCTGCTCTTCGGCGAGCGGGTGCGCCGCACCCATGCCCTCGGCCTCGCCCTTGGCGTGCTCGCCATCCTCCTCTTCCTCGCCGGAGGCTAAACTGCTCCGCCGCTGGCGCGGCTGCGTCGCGCAGAACGAGGTCGAGAACGAGCGCGGCGGCGCCGCGTAGAACGAGAACGAGAACGAGGTCGTGAACGAGCGCGGCGCAGCCGCGTTACTTGAGGTCGACAACACCACCCCGCCTCAACCTCGTCCTGTGCGGCGCAGCCGCACACAACCTCAACCTCAACCTCAACCTC
>JBIIRP010000104.1:0-5833 GCA_044341475.1 Flavobacteriales bacterium
AACCGAGAACATGACCGGCCTCTCCCTCACCGGAAACACCTTCAACACCTCGCAGGAAGGCATCGGCCTCGGCGAAGGAGCAGGTATCGCCTCGGGTGCGGCCGTGAAGACCATGCGCGATGCGCAGACCTGGGCGCTCTCCGGTGGCTATGCCATCCGCGACTACCGCACCAGCGAGGTCTACGTCAAGGGCGGAACCATCCAGAATGCCATCGACCACGCGAATACCGTGGCCGGAGACATCGTGGATGTCGCGGCAGGGACGTATACCGGCAACGTGCTGATCAACAAGGACGTGACGGTCACCGGACCGAACGCGAGCATCACCTGGAGCGGCACCCGCGGCGCAGAAGCCAGCATCGACGGAACTGTTGCAGTCACTGCTGCAAATGCCACGTTTACCGGCTTTGAAGTCAGCCCAAGCCTCCTCCCGGCAAATACCTGGTTGATGGAAATCACTGCCGGAGGCTCCGCGGTGACGAACAACCTCATCAAAGTGGGAACGGTCCAGACCAGCACGAAGCAGGGCTTTGTGGTAATCAATTCGTCTTCGACGTCGCCCATTGCCTTTACCGGCAATGCGCTCCAAATGGCTACCCCAGGCTCTTTCCCGGCAAACACCGGAATCAACGGCCTGCTCACCCAAGGAACCGGCGAGTATACCATCACGGGCAACCGGATTGCTGTCTCCGGTGGACCGACGCAGGACGCTGATGCAGTGGGACTGACGGGCGGAAACGTGCTGTTCGATAGCAACACCGTCAACGGTGACATCATGGGCGGCGTGACTGCGTACGGTGCGTTTGGCAATGTGACCATTACAAACAACGCCATCAGCAACTACACGGCAGCGCTTGCGGGCATCCGCGCGGTGAACTGCTGCGGCTACAATCCGTCGTCAAGTTCACTGACCATCACGAACAACACGGTGGGCACAACCCAAACGGGCACGACCACCGGCATCAAGATTGATGGCATTCCTGCGGCTGAGGTGCTTTCCCTCACGAACAACGACGTCGCCCTCAACACGAAGTCCTTCGTCCACACGGGCGCAGATACCCTGTCGGTGACCTGCAATTGGCACGACGCAACGGGCGTAGCTGGTTTGAACGCGACCGTTACAGGAAACGTTGATATCGTCAGCTCGTTGCTCGCAAGCACTGAGGACGCAACGCTTATCGGCTTCCAGCCTTCGGGTACGTGCTCTGGCATCGGGGGATGCGGAATTGAAGGTGCGTGCAACTACGTTGCCACACTGCCCTTCCCGAATCCTGCGGATTGTGAGTTCACCAGCTGCGCAGGATGCATGCTTTCAAACGCCTGCAACTACGACGCAACTGCCACCATCCAAGCGAACTCGGAGTGTCTCTTCCTCGATGTAGTCGGAGTATGCGGAGGCGGCTGCTTGGTGGACGCAGATGACAACAACGTGTGTGATGCTACCCAGGTGGGCTGCACCAACTCAACCGCTTGCAACTACGATCCGGAGGCAGGGGTGAATGCTACAGAGCAGAATCCTGGAACCGGGGTATGCAATTTCACGACCTGCGCAGGATGTACCATTCCGTTGGCCTGCAATTACAATGCAACGGCGACGATTGCGAATAACATCTCCTGTGTTTACGCGACGGGATGTGACTCGTGCAGCAACGGAGCTTTGGTCGATGGGGATTCAGACAACGATGGGGTGTGCAACATCGCTGAGGTGATAGGTTGCCAAACCGCAGGCGCCTGCAACTACAACCCTCTTGCGACGGATGCAGGCACCTGCAACTTCACTACCTGTGCAGGATGCATGAACTCAAACGCCTGCAACTACTCGAACACGGCAACGATTAACTCCGGTTGCATTTTTCCACAACCCTACTCCACGTGTAATGGCGGGTGTATCAATGATGTGAATACGAATAACATCTGCGATGAGAATGAAATTGCTGGGTGCACAGATCCTGCAGCTTCGAACTACAATCCGCTGGCGGACATCAATGGTGGATGCACCTATGCACCTGCTCCTGTTGTAGGATGCATGTACCCAGCCGCACCATGCTACAGTGCTGCAGCCACACAGCAGGGTCTGCCTGCATTGCAGTACTGCGTGACCGCATGTGCAAGCCCGTCTCCGATGCCTTTAGGAATGCCCGTGCCCGCTGGTGGCGCGCCTCCTGCATCCTGCACAGACTTCTTTGCTTGCAACTACGGAGCTGCGGCGGCCTGTGAGTACACGTCGTGTGTGGGATGTACGAGCAACAGTTTGGCTTGCAACTACAACCCTACAGCAACAGTTGTAGAGGCATGCACCTTCTCCTGCTACGGGTGTACAACTCCCGGAGCCTGCAACTACAGCGCAACGGCTACCATCAACGACGGCTCGTGTGAGTATGCCACGTGTGCAGGATGCACGAATTCAAGCGCGTGCAACTATTCTCCGACAGCAACCATCAGCCTCGCAACGTGTATCGTGCCCACCGGTTGCGATAGTTGTTCCAGTGGGGCACTCGTGGACGGCGATACCGACAACGATGGGGTGTGCAACGGGGCAGAGATTCCGGGTTGCACAAACTCGACGGCGTGCAACTACGTTCCGACAGCAACTGAGAACGATGGGTCATGCCAATTCACTTCGTGCGCCGGCTGTATGGTTCCGACTGCGTGCAATTATGCAGCTCCGGGCAATTCCCTGGGCATCACCATCAACGAACCTGCAGACTGTGTGTATGCCACGGGTTGCAACACCTGCAGCTGGGCGACGACGCCGTCCACGCCGAACCCCGGCACCGGAACGGGCACAGTGACCGATGGCGACACGGACAACGATGGTGTGTGCAATAGTGCAGAAATCGCGGGTTGTTCTAACCCTGCGGCTTGCAACTACAATGCGGCTGCAACGGATCCCTTGACCTGCGATTTCTTGACCTGCGTGGGCTGCATGGATTCCGAGGCGTGTAACTACAGCGCTACGGCAACCCAAGATGACCCCGCTTCTTGCACCTACCCACCGGTAGGATACGATGATTGTGCGGGATTGATCTGCACCGACGTCAACAACAACGCGGTGTGTGACTTCACGGAATCGCCCATTTTAGGATGCTATGACTCTACCGCATGTGACTACGATCCACTTGCGAATACGGCGGACCCCACGGATGCGTGCGATTACCTGCTATTCAGCGGATTTAGCAGCATCCAATCTGCCAGCGGCGACAAAGTTGCCGATGGCAAAGTGGTTGCAATCGTAGGCGGCACTGGCGGCAGCGGTACGTATCTGTTCCGTGCACTCGGCAACGACCGGGAGACGTACGTCGTTGACAATAAGGTCTTCTTGACGACGAACCCCTTCGGACCGGGAGGAGGCCTTGCGCTGTCCTTGACGTCAATTGATGCCACGCACTTCGCCTACTCCACGCTGTTGCCCGGACGGTACACGTTCGAGCTGTACGACAGCGCAGGTTGTGAAGCGGTGGATACGCATTCAGTAATCATCCCGAACCGCCGATAAGCCCACGGTTAGGCGCTCGGATTTTGAAAGGCCGTTCTCCGCAAGGGGGGCGGCCTTTTGTTTGGAGTGAGCGGAGTCACGCGGCGACGAGCGCAGGCAGAGTAGCTTCGCGGCATGATGGAAACCACTGGATTGACGGCCGCGGACCTGAACGGGTACTGGGAGGGGGCGATGGCGATGGAGGCGTACTGGGAGGACATGTTCGATGAAGGGCCGCGGCCGGAAGGGCCGTACGACGCATACCTGAAAATCAACCGGGCTCGGGCGGCGCGCGTCCGTAAATCGGTGGTGATCGCGCCTGAACTCGCGGCGCGGGCGGCGGAAGCGCAGACGGGGACCCGGTGGCTGGTGGTGACGGAGCATTGGTGCGGGGACAGTGCCCAGGTGCTGCCCGTGCTCGACGCCCTCGCCCAAGCCAGCGGAGGACGCATCGACGTGCGTGTGGCCTTCCGCGACCAAGATGTACGCCTTATCGATGCCTTCCTCACAAACGGCGGGCGGAGCATCCCGAAAGCCATCGCGCTGGACGCCGCCGGCGAGGTCATCGGAATCTGGGGACCGCGGCCTGCAGCTGCGATGGACCTCGTGAAAACCCTGAAAGCGAACCCGGATACGGCCCCCCACTACGCCGAACACCTCCACAAGTGGTACGCACAGGACCGTCAGCACGCCATCCAGCACGAAGCACTCGGGGCACTTCTGCCGGCGTAAATCAGCGCGACCGGGAGCGCATGTTGCCCCGGATGTTCACGAGCTCGACGAGCAACGAAAAACCGACGGCGACATAGATGTAGGCCTTCGGAACGTGCTGGCCCATGGATTCAGCGACCAGCAGGCAGCCGATGAGGATGAGGAAGGACAGCGACAGCACCTGCAGCGACGGGTGCTTTTCGATCACGGCGGCGATGCGGCCGCTGAAGGCCAGCATGACGATCAGGGAGACGACCACCGCGGCAATCATCACGGGAATGTCGTTCGTCATGCCGATGGCGGTGAGGATGCTGTCGAAGCTGAAGACGATGTCGAGGAGAGCGATTTGGACGATGGCAGCGGCGAAGCTGCCAGCGGCTTGCTTCTCCTTCTCTTCGTGCGCCTCCGGCCCCTCCATGATGCCGAAAATCTCGTGCGTACTCTTCCACAAGAGGAAGAAGCCGCCGCCCAAAAGGACCAAATCCCGCCCGCTCACCGCGTGCTCCCAGACGCTGAACAGCGGCTCTTTGAAGCCCATGATCCACGAAATCCCGAGCAGCATGGCAATCCGGAACACGAGCGCCAGTCCGATGCCCAGGCTGCGCGCCTTCCGCCGGGCCTCCTCCGGAAGCTTGTTCGTCAGAATGGTGATAAAGATGATGTTATCGATGCCGAGCACAATCTCCAGAAAGGCCAGCGTCAGGAAGGCGAGTGCGAGTTCCACGCCGCGAAGATACACGCCGTTCGTGCGCCGCACGGCCCTACCTTAAGGCCATGAACTTGCGCTTGTTTTTCGTGTCGTGCGCGCTCATTATCAGCCGATTCAACGCCATGGCTTCACCTACGGATACCGTGTATGTGCATGTTTGGACGGACATCGTTTGCCCGTTTTGCGCGATCGGAGAGCGGCATTTAGACGATGCTGCGAACGCTTTTTTCGGCCAAACCGGCACCCCGGTCGTCCTCATCCCCCACGCCTTCCGACTCCAGCCGGACATGCAGGTCGCCCCAGGCACCTCCGCCTACGCCGCGCTCGCCGAAGCCAAGGGCATTTCTGAAGCCGAATCCCGCTCCCTCCACGCCTCAGTCACCCAGCGCGCTGTCGCTTCCGGCCTGTCGTTCAACTTCGACCGCGCCATCCCCGCAAACACGACCCGCGCCCACCACCTCCTCGCCCGCGCCCGCACCCTCGGATGCAGCACCGAGGTCCTTCGCCGACTCTTCGCGGCCTACTTCTGGGAAGGCAAGGATGTGGATGACCCTGCGGTGCTCGAGAACCTATTCGCTGCCTCCTGCACCCTTCCTCCCGGCGGTTTGACCTCCGATTCCGCTGGCGAAGCCGCTGCCCTTGCCGCCGACGAACTCGCCGCACGCTTACTCGGCATCCGCGCCGTCCCGCACTTCATCTTCACCACGACTCCCGCCACTCCGGACCGATCCGCCGCCTCCCGTGCAGCCTCCGTCCAAGGCGCCCAACCCTCCTCGGTCCTGCTCGACGCCCTGCACCGGACAGTGGAGGGAGGGTGAGCGGCGCTGCGCGCCGCAGTTTGAGGTTGAGGACAAGGTTGAGAACGAGGTTGAGGTTGAGGACGGGCGGGGCGGCGCGCCGCAGGGTGTGGTTGAGAGCGGGAACGAGGACGGGGGCCG